>CAYQDX010000218.1:0-7048 GCA_964416345.1 uncultured Ectothiorhodospiraceae bacterium | reverse complement strand
CAGCGCCATGACCCTGGATGACGGCACGCCGGTGGAAGCGAGCAAGAAATACGTGGTCTCGGGCTGGGCGACGGTCGGCTCCAAGGCCCCCGGCCGGCCCGTGTGGGACGTGGTGGCCGACTACCTGCGGGACAAGAAGACGGTCAAGATCGACAAGCTCAACACGCCTAAGCTCGTCGGCGTGGAGGGCAATCCGGGGATCGCCGACTACCATCACGAGCTTTGACATCAACCTTGGTGATCCCGGCTTAATCTTCTTTCCGCGCCAGTGGAACGGCACCATCCATGAATAGTCATCGCAGCCTTGCGCTGGTGCGCGTATGCCTATCCGCCGGCCTTCTGCTTCGCCTCCAGCGCTTCCCACCGCTGGTAGGCCGCTTCCAGCTCCGCCTCGACCTGCTCCAGGCGCGCCTGGGCGGCGGTGATGGCCGTGCCGCCCTGCTGGTAGGTGGCGGGGTCGGCCATCTGCTGGTGCAGGCTTTCCTGCTCCGCCTCCAGGGCCTCGATTTGCTCGGGCAGGGTATCCAGCTCCCGTTGCTCCTTGTAGCTCAGCTTGGCTGAACGCTCCCGCGCCGGCTTGGGGGCGGGCTTCTCCGCGGTGCGCGCGGCGGGGGCCGGCGGGGGCCGCTGGCGCAGCCAGTCGGCATAGCCGCCCACATACTCGTTGACCCGGCCCTCGCCTTCGAACACCAGGGTGCTGGTCACCACGTTGTCCAAGAAGGCCCGATCGTGGCTCACCAGCAGCACCGTACCGGGGTAGTCCATCAGCAGATCCTCCAGCAGCTCCAATGTGTCGGTGTCCAGGTCGTTGGTGGGCTCGTCCAGCACCAGGACGTTGGAAGGCCTGGCAAACAGCCGGGCCAGGAGCAGGCGGCTACGCTCGCCCCCCGACAGGGCCTTGACCGGCGTGCGCGCCCGGTCCGGCGGAAACAGGAATTCCTGCAGATAGCCGATGACGTGACGGGGCGCGCCGTTGACCGTGACGTGGTCGCTGCCTTCGGCCACGTTGTCGCGCACCGATTGCTCCGGGTCGAGCTGGGCCCGGTGCTGGTCGAAGTAGGCTACCTCCAAGCGAGTGCCCAGGCGGATGCGCCCGCTGTCCGGCGGCAGCCGACCCAGCAGGATGCGCAGCAGGGTGGTCTTGCCGCAGCCGTTGGGCCCGATGATGCCCACCTTGTCGCCCCGCAGCAGGGTGGTGGTGAGTCCACGGACGATGACACGGCCCTCCCAGGCATAGCCGGTGTCCCTGGCCTCGACCACCAGCTTGCCGGACGCCTCCGCGGCCTGCAGCTGCATGCGTACCTGGCCAGCGCTTTCGCGGCGCGCCGCACGCTCCCGGCGCAGCGACTGCAACGCCCTAACCCGGCCTTCGTTGCGGGTGCGCCGGGCCTTGATGCCCTGGCGGATCCAGGCCTCTTCCTGGGCCAGCTTCTTGTCGAAGCGGGCGCTCTGCTCGGCCTCGGCGCCCAGCGCCGCCTCCTTGCGTCGCTGATAGGTAGCGTAATCCCCGGGCCAGCTGGTGACCTGCCCGCGGTCCAGCTCGATGATGTGGGTGGCCAGACGGTCCAAGAACATTCGGTCGTGGGTGACGAGGAGCAGGGTCCCGCGGTAGCCGAGCAGAAACTCCTCCAGCCAGGCAATGGAGTCGATGTCGAGGTGATTAGTGGGCTCGTCCAGTAGCAGCAGATCCGGCTCGCTGGCCAGCGCCCGGGCCAGCAGCACCCGCCGCTTGAGCCCCCCGGAGAGCTGCTCGAAGAGCGCTTCGGCATCCAGCTCCAGGCGCGAGAGCACCGTGTCCACCCGCAGCCGCAGATCCCAACCGCCGGCTGCCTCCAGCTCGTGCTGGATGCGCTCCAGCTCCGCCAGCAGCCCGGCTCCGGGCGCGTGAGCGACGCGGTGGCTCACGTGATGATAGGCCGCCAGCAGCTCGCCCAGCTCGCCCAGTCCGCCGGCCACCACGTCGAATACGGGGCCACTCAGATCCGCCGGCACGTCCTGGGTGAGCCGGGCCGTGCGCAGGCCCTGTTGGCGCACGATCTCCCCGTCGTCCGCCGCCAGCTCCCCGCCGATGACCCGCAGCAGCGTGGACTTGCCGGTGCCGTTACGGCCCACCAGCGCGATGCGCTCCCCGGGCTCGATCTGCAGATCGATCCCATCGAGCAGCGGTGGGCCGCCGAAAGACAGATGCACGCGGCGCATCACGATTAGCGGCATGAAGACTCTCCAGTGTAGCTATGCCGCACCTGCATCCGGTGGGCGCGGCACTGTGGGAGCGGCCTCGGCCGCGCTTCTCAGCAGACTAGACCGAAGATACTCTCGCCAAGGCGCCGTCAAGTGAGGGCCGCGGAAAGAAATAATTGTCCCAAGATTGCGCCGGATATGGCGTCGGATTCAAGGCACGGCAAGGGGCGCATAGCCCGGACTATGCAACGCTCGCCGCAACGCGGTAGCCGGCGCCAGAGACCAGCAAGATGGGACGATATTCTTGACAAGCGATGAGGCGGCCCGCCTAATCAGTGGCCCACCGGAGTCCTTCCGGCGCGGCAATCTTCATTTGCGTGGAGTAGTGCTCATGGCAAGCGACGACGAGGCCCTGCGCCAGGCCGTAATGCAGCAGGCCCAAGGGGCACTGCGGCTGAACATCGCCTACGTCGGCGTGGTGAACCATCTGCTCGAGGCCCTGGCCGCCGCGCCCCTGACGGCGGAGGCCCTGGCCGACGTCGCCGGGCGGGACCCGGGCTATGTGCAGCGCTGGTGCGATGCGGCCTATGCCTTCGAGCTGCTGGATGCCACACCCGAGGGGGCCTTCGGCTTGACGCCACTGGGTGCGGCTTTTCGCCCCACGACCCCCGGAACCCTGATGCCGTTTGCGGTGCAGTCGGTGCTCTCCGCCCACATGGCGGAGCGCGCGGCGGGATTCATGGCGACCGGAGAGCGGCCCGGCGAGCGGGTGCTGGCGGAGCGCGAGACCATCCTACCCTGGTTCGGCCCCATGTTGGAGCATCAGTACCGCCCGCTGTTCGAGCGCCAAGTGCTGCCCGCGGTGCCGGCGTTCGCGGAAGTGGACCGCCACAACGGACTCGCAGTTGATCTAGGCTGCGGCAACGGCTGGTATCTGCGGGCCTTGCTCCGGAGCAAGCCCCATCTGCGCGGCCTGGGCCTGGATGGCTTCGAGGAGAACATACTTCAGGCGAGGGCCCTTGCCGAGGCCGAAGGGCTGGGCGACCGCCTGGACTTCCAAGCCGGCGACATCTACCACTTCTCGGCCGAGGAGAAGGCAGACCTCATCGCCATGAACCGGGCACTGCACCACGTCTGGGACCAGAGGCAGCGGGTGCTAGAGATCCTGCGCGAGCACTTGAATCCCGGCGGCGTCGCAGTTATTTGGGAGCCTTGCTGGCCAGCCGAGCGTGCGGTGCTCCGAGCGGCCACCCATCGCGCCATGGCCTTCCAGAACCTCTCGGAGCATATCCAGGGCAACCACTTCCTGCGGCCCGAGGAGATCGTCGAGGCCTTCGAGTCGGTGGGAATGAGCGCCCGGGTCTACCGGTTGCTGGAAGGCCGCGAGTCCGTGGTGGTGGCGCGCAATGGGGGCTAGCGTCCCCGCCGTCGCTTGAGCTGATACCCGGCGCTGGCCTCGATGTGCGACTCGCACGGCATCCCATCGAGTCTGCCAAAATGGCTCACGGCCAGGTCGACGAGCGCGCAGACATCGTTGTCGGGAATCTCAACTTACGTGTCGTAGGTTTCCCGAGCATTTTCCATCCCGAATCGAAGCGCTTGCGATAATATTTCCTTTCGATCGATCACTTACGGCGTGTTCTTAAGATCAATTGAAGATCTCCACGCCTCCAATGCGACCCGATGTTGCCCGGCAATGGCACCCCGGCCCCACGCCGTCGTTGTCCCAGGCGAGCACTTGGCGGAGGTCATAGGCATCGAGCAGGCCGCTGCGGGCGAAGGAAACGCGGCAGCCGGCGTCGGACTCGTTCCGTGAAGGCCGCGGCCTCCTGCGTGTTCCAGTCCGGACATCCCGTCCGGCCGTTCGCCACTCGTGCCGGTGCCCTTGCCTTGGGCGATAGACTCCCGCAAGCGGGGGGCTTCTGCCTCTCCGGCGTGGAATAGGAAGGCACACTCCAACTGTCACCGGTGTTGACTGGTCCGTGGCCAAGGACTACGCTTCGTAGGCCAAGATCGGTTGGGGCTCCGGTCCTTCATCCGCTTGAATCCCATCCCTTATTCGTTAATCAATAACTTTGTTCACCTAAAGTAACGCGCCAAGAACACCGAAGTAGAGAACTGGAGGAGACTACAGATGACGACTACACGCCGTGATTTCATCAAGCTCAGTGGTGGCGCAGTACTGGCCGCCGGTACCGGCTTGGGACTGACTGCCCAGGAGGCCAGCGGCAAGGAGATGGGCGGCGCGGGCCCGCTGGCATGGATCCAGCGCAAGGCCCCCTTGCCCAAGGCCAAGGGTCAACGCGTTGTCGTGGTGGGTGGCGGCTGGTCCGGCCTCACCATCGCCAAGTACGTGAAGAAAGAGAACCCGGCTCTCGACGTCGTGCTGGTCGAGAAGAATTCGGTATTCATTTCTTGCCCGCTGACCAACCTGTACTGTGTCGGGTCCAAGGCCGTAGACCTCGAATACCTGACCCACAGTTACCTCGACCCGGCGCGCTACAACGACTACATCTACCTCCAAGCGACAGTCGTGGGAGCCGATTTCCACAGCCGCAAGCTCTACACCAGCGAAGGTGAGGTCGACTACGACTACCTGTGCCTGTCGCCCGGTGTAGAGCTCGATTACGCATCCATCGGTGTCACCGATCCCGCGGAGGAGTATCGACTGCGCTATACCTATCCTTCGGGCTTCATGCCGGGCTCGGAGCACCTCACGATTAAGGATAAGCTCGCGAACTTCGACGGCGGCACATACCTCGTCACGGTGCCGACCGGAAACTACCGCTGCCTGCCCGGGCCCTACGAACGTGCCTGCCTGGTGGCCGATTACTTCAAGACCGAAAAGATCAAAGGCAAGGTCATCGTCGTTGACGCCAACGCCGATATCACCATCAAGAAGGAGGGCTTCCACGGAGCCTTCGACAAGCTCTACAAGGATTACGTGGAGTATATGCCGTCTTTCGAGATCAAGAGCGTGGATGCTCACGGCCGGAAGGTCAATTCCGATTTCGGCGAGGTGGCCTTCGACGACGGAACGATTTACCCGCGGGTCCGGGGGTCCAGGCTGCTGGAAGCTCTGGACGTCGTCAATCCCCAGAGTCCACAAAAGGAAGCGAATATCGATCCGCTGCATTACAACATAATTGGACAGGATCGCGTGTTCGCGGCTGGCGACGCCCGCCCGATGCCGTACTCCAAGAGCGGGAATACCTCTAATTCTGAGGGTCACCACGTTGCGAAAGTGATCGTCGCGCGGGCGGCGGGTAAGGAGATTCCGTGGCAGAGTCCACATACGGTTTGCTTCTCTGCGGTATCGTACCAACCACTCCAAGCCATCGGGGTCGACGCCCTGTATTCCTACAACTCCAAGGACAAGTCCTTCGCGTTTGCGCATGTGCAGCTCAAAGAGGAATGGAGCAAGCAGCTCGGCCAGACAGACATCGAATGGGGCAAGGGGATGTTCCGCGATATGTTCACCTGATCGGGGCGCGTCCTATCCGGGGGAAGGTTTGGCTTCCCCCGACACCAAGTCGATGCAAATTCAGAGGACCGAGCGATGGAAAGACGAACGTTCGTAAAGCTGTGCACAGGCATGGCCGCGGCACTTGCGGCGAATCCGGCCAGGCTGTTGGCGCAGTCTGGCCAGGCCAAGTCCTACCAGCGTGTGAAGCTGGTGGATGGCTCGGGCAAGGCAGTCTCCGTGAAGACGCTGGAAAAGGACGTGAGCTATATCTTTCAGTACCCCTACAAAGGGACTCCCTCAGTGCTGCTGAATCTGGGCAGCGCCATGGCAGGCGGGGCAGAGCTCAAGACCGCGCAGGGGGAAGCCTATAGCTGGCCCGGCGGAGTTGGCCCGGACAAGTCCGTCGTCGCGTACGTGAGCATCTGCACCCACCAGCTCGCCTACCCCACGAAAAGCGAGAGCTTCGTCAATTTTCAGAAGGCAAAGAGCGAGTTCGCCGAGAAGGCGGGCCTCATCACTTGCTGCCTGCATAACTCGGCGTTCGATCCTGCCGATGGCGGCAAGGTCGTCAAGGGACAGGCGAAGCAGCCCCTGCCGACCATCGTGCTCGAGCACGATCCCAAGGAGGATGCCATTTACGCGACCGGAGTGCTAGGAGGCGGGGAAGTGCTTGAAGATTTCTTCAGAGCCTTCAAGTCCGAGCTCAGGGAGCAGTTCGGGCGCAGCGGGGCGAAGGAGGAGCAGTCTGGATCGGCCACTGTGGTGCCACTGAAGGAATACACCGGCGAGCAGGTCTTCTGCTAGCGTCCTGCCAGACCGGTTGGCAAAGGATTCAGCGATGCCTTGCCGGCCCTGACCGGCAAGGCATCGAACAGGCTCGCGGGCGATCGGCGGCGGCTCGGCCGGCTCGTCGATGCAAGTATCGACCCGGATGATATTCTGAGGCTCAAGACGCAACCCTTCACCCTCAGTCCTTGATCCCGTTCCCTGCCTCACGGGATGTCGTCCCTTCAGAGTCCGCGCCCTGCGGGCGTGGCGGGAAATAGAGTGTAGGGAAGACGCGGACGCCCAGGCCGGGACGCCGCTTACTTCTTGCTCTTTCCGGACTTCTTAGCCTCGTCGGATTCCTTCGGTTTCCCGCTCTTGGCTTTGGCGGCCGGTTTCTTCGTCTCGGGTGCCGGCGCCGTTTTGCTGGACGGCGCCCCCACTTTCGGGGACTGGGCCTGCGTCTTGCTCGGAGCGACCTGCGCGGCAGCCTCCGTCGCCGGCCTCGCCGAGCTAGTGCTCTTTGCTGCCATACCGGAAGCAGTCTTGCCTGCCTGCTCGACCCCACCCTTCGACTTGACAGTAGCCTTTCCGGTCTCGGCCATGGCCGCAGAGGGGGAAGCCTGGGTCGCGGCT
>CAYQDX010000217.1:979-7069 GCA_964416345.1 uncultured Ectothiorhodospiraceae bacterium | reverse complement strand
GGCGATGGGCATGCAGATTCGCCATCAGGGCCAGCAGCAGGGGCCGCTCGGCCAGATCCCGCAAGGCGGGACGGTCGAACAGCGCCCGCTCCAGCAGCTCGGCGCGCGCGCCGGACTGACTCTCGGAGAGCCGGCCCCGCAGCGCGGCATAACCGTACCACTGGCGCACGAAACGCCGGATCTGGCCCGGGCTCAGGGGCGCCAGCTCCGCCTCGTGGAAATCGGAAAGCCACCACTGCTGCTCCTGGTAGGCATAGGTCCGGCAGGTGACCAGCACGCGGCAGCGCGGCAAGGCATCCGCCAGCGCCTGGACGGCGGCCTTGACCTGGGCGCGGCGCCCTTCGGCGTCCGGCACCTCGTCCAGGCCGTCGAGCAGGATGAGGCCGCCTTGCTCCTCCAGCCGCTTGCGCAGCAGCGGCACCAGCTCGGCCTTGAGGGCCTTGTGGAGGCCCGCGGCGATGAACTCCCAGAGCTGCTCGCCGCTCGCCGCCTCGCCCGGCGGCGGCAAGCCCGTGGCGGCGAAGTCCCGGAGGATCACCCGCACCGGCAGCAAGGCACCCCACTGCCAGGGCTGCGGCGCCTTCGCGTCCTCGCCGTCATCATCCGGCAACGGCGCGCGCAGGCGGGAGACATTGACCGCCTGCTTCCCCAGCCCTGCGCCAGCCAGACAGAGAGCGACGAAGTTGACGAAGGTGCTCTTGCCGCTGCCCGGGCCACCCAGCAGGACCAGGCGCTTGTGCCGGTCCAGTTGCTCAACGGCCGAGATCGGCCTGCGCTCTTCCAGGCGGTCCGGAGCGCGGCGGCCACGTGAGCCCTGCTCGTCCCATCCCCGCTGATCGGCGGTCAGCAGCGCCACATAGACGGCCTCCAGATTCAGCTCGGAGCCGCCCTTGGCCTGCTCCGGCGTCGCCTCCAGATCGGCCAGAGACACATAGCCGCACTGCTTGACGACCCACTCCAGGTAGTTCCGGCGCAGGGCATCGGGGTCGATGACGGTGGGATCCGAAGGTAAGGGATTGATGGTGACATTTCCGCGAATCGCCGTTCCGCCTTCGGCGGCGACCACATTGTCTTCGCCCTGCACTATCAGCCCCTGCCCTTGCAGGAGCGCGCGCTTCTCTTCCCGTGCCTGATGCAAGGGCTGCAGCGCCGCAGCCAGTAGCTCCGGGCTCAGGCTGCTCTTGAGTGCGGCGATGGCTTCCTCAATCTTCTGTAGCTCCAGTGCCAGGCGCTCCCTGTCCGGCGCTTCCCTCATTTGTCGTCGTCCTTGCCACCGATGGACAGATTGCCTCCGACATTGCCGCCGATGGCGACGCCGCCCCGGCCGGCAACCGTGTTGCCCTTCCCCTGCACGATGACGTTATCGCTCCCCTGCACGTTGACGTTGTCGCTCCCCTGAACAGTCGCCTGGTACGACACCTCTGGTTGGAGCCCTTCCAATAGCCCCGCAAGATCCTTTGTCAGCTCGGCATCGGCAGCGAGCATCTCCGTGAGCTGCACCCGCAGCGCCGCCTGATAGTCCCCATGATCCGCCGCACTCGCCAGGTCCTTGGCAGCCTCCAGGGCGGTAGGGCTGGCCTCGACCTTGGGATGCAGGCGGCGCCAGACCTGCTTGGCCTTCTCCCATCCTTCCTCGCCGATCTTGGCGGGCACACTCTCGGATATCTTTTCGGCGCCGCTCAGCAGATACGGCAGGGCCGGCGCAAGCAAGTTCGTGGCGGTAGTGGCAATCGTAGCTGGGTCCATGGCTCGTGCTCCTTCTGGGATTGACTGCTGCATAGTCGAGCCGAGCCTGAGATGCTAGCCCAGTCGACGCTCCGGACCAAGAACGGCATATGGCATCGGTCCCATCCCGGGGGCACGGTGCTTCGAGACCCGCAGGTCGGGGTCCATGCGGCCATGGCGGTACTGAACCGCCTCAATACCGTCGGTACGCCCGTCAGGGCCTAATGGCGGCCATCCAGGGATCTCTGTGCCCGCTGAATCACGCCATAAGTTACATTAATCTATGTATTAAGCCAGCTTTTGAGCTAGGTATTGTATAATGTTTGATTGACAATACCATTGAGTATCTAATCGTCAGATGGGTAGGAGTCTGAACCGGTGACACTCATGGGTATCGCTGCCGCTGCAGGGTTCATGTTGGCGCTGGGGGTCCTACTGGCAGCCGTTCTAGCACTGGCAAACCGCAAGCTGTACGTCTACGAGGATCCCCGCATCGACGATGTCGAGGAGATGCTCCCCCACGCCAATTGCGGGGCCTGTGGAAAACCAGGCTGTCGGCCCTTCGCCGAGGCCCTGGTAAAGGGAGAGGGCGATCCGGGTCTGTGCACTCCGAACTCGGAGGAAATGACCCAGGCTATTGCCAATTTCCTGGGCGTCGAGCTGGGTGAGCACGTCAAGCGTGTCGCACGACTGGCCTGTGCCGGGGGGACACATGTGGCGTATTTCCGCGCAGAGTATTCGGGACTGAAGTCCTGCCGTGCGGCGGCTCTGGTCTCGGGCGGCGGCAAGGGATGCACGTGGGGCTGCTTGGGTCTGGGCGACTGCGAATCGGCGTGCGAATTCGACGCGATAAAGATGAACAGCTATGGCCTTCCGGTCGTCAGCGAGGACAACTGTGTGGCCTGCGACGATTGCGTTGAGGTATGCCCCAAGGACCTGTTCTCCATACAGCCCGTCACCCACAAGCTTTGGGTCGCATGCAAGAGCCTTGCCGAGGAGGACGTGGCGGAGCAGGACTGCGAGGTTGCCTGTACTGCGTGCGGGCGATGTGTGGTGGATGCGCCAGAGGGACTGATCGCAATCCAGAATAATCTGGCAGTGATCGACTATTCCAAGAACGATCTCGCGTCCAAGGTAGCCATCGAGCGATGTCCCACCGGTGCCATCGTGTGGATGGAGGATAAGAAGACCGTCAAAGGTGGCGGCGCCAAGAAGATACTCAGGATGGAGCCTTTGCCGAGGGGATAGGCAAGGACGGGCCTCGGTGAGCTGGCGGAGGGGTCAGGGACCCTGGAGACCTCCCTTTTTGACGGCCGTCTACAGCAATCGGTTAAGGAGAGGGTTTTGGTCATGTTGAAGAGGCAGCAAGACAAGAAGTTCAAATATCCTGGCATCCGCATGTCCATGGACGGCAACACCGCCGTGATCATGTGCGAGAGGGAAGCCAGCGACGCGGCGGGTGCCTATCCGATCACGCCCTCGACCCAGATGGGTGAATACTGGGCCGAGGAGACTGCCAAGGGCCACATCAACGTCTCCGGTCGACCGCTGATCTTCATCGAGCCGGAGGGCGAGCATGCCGCCGCCAGCGTGACCGCCGGCATGGCCATGACGGGTCTGCGTGCGACCAACTTCTCCTCGGGCCAGGGCATCGTCTACATGCACGAGTCCCTGTATGGGGCCGTCGGCAAGCGGCTTCCCTATATCCTGAATATCGGCTGCCGCGCCATCACCAAGACCAGCCTCAACGTGCATGCCGCCCACGACGACTACTTCGCCATCGACGATGTTGGCTTCTTTCAGGTCTTGGGGAACAGCGCCCAACAGGCGGCGGACTTGAACATCATCTCCCGAAAAATCGCGGAGCTTTCCCTCACACCCGGGGCGGTAGGGCAGGATGGCTTCCTCACCACCCACGTGATTGAGTCCGTCAATGTGCCGGAGCGCGAGCTCATCGCCGAGTATCTGGGCCGGCCCGAGGACGAGATCCCATGCCCGACGCCGGCACAGCGGATCCTGTTCGGCGAAAAGCGCCGCCGCGTCCCCCTGGTGTGGGATGTGGACAACCCCGCCATCTCTGGCTGCGTCCAGAACCAGGACGGCTACATGCAGGCCGTGGCCGCTCAGCGCCCGTTCTTCTTCGAGCATATTCCGGCCATCGCCGACCAGTGCATGGACCAGTTCTACGAGCTCACGGGCCGCCGCTACAATCGAGTCATGACCTACCGTGCCGAGGACGCGGACTACTTGATCGTCGGCATGGGCAGCATGCTCGTGCAGGCCGAAGCGGTCGCCGACTACCTGCGGGAGACGCGCAAGCTCAAGGTGGGTGTGGTGAACGTCATCATGTGGCGACCCTTCCCCGGCGCGCTGATCGCCGAGGTCCTGCGCGGGCGCAAAGGCGTGGCCGTGCTAGAGCGCACCGACCAACCGCTGGCCGAGGACCTGCCAATCACGCGCGAGACGCGGGCGGCCATCGCGAAATGTGTCGAGAACGGGATCGTCGGAAAGAAGGACGATGTCCCCCATCCTGCCTATCCCGTATACAACAAGCCGCAGGACGACGTGTCGCCCCTGTATTCCGGCGCTTATGGTCTCGGCAGCCGCGACCTCCAGCCGGAAGCCTTGATCGGTGCAATCGAGAACATGCTTCCGGATGGCAAGAAGAAGAAATTCTTCTACCTTTCCGTCGATTTTATTCGGGACAAGGCGTTTACGCCCAAGGATGAGATTCACCAGCGGAACATCCTGGATTTGTATCCGGGGGTGAGAGACTACGCAATTCGCGGCAGTGAGAATCCCAACCTCATGCCGAAAGGCGCGATCACGGTCCGCATGCATTCCGTGGGTGGCTGGGGTGCCATCACCACGGGCAAGAACCTGGCCATGACCCTGTTCGACCTCCTTGGGTACGAGGTGAAAGCCAACCCCAAATATGGCTCGGAGAAGAAAGGCCAGCCCACCACCTATTACCTGTCGGCGGCACCGGAGACCATCCGGATGAACTGTGAGTATCATTTCGTCGATGCGGTTCTCTCGCCCGACCCTAATGTGTTTGGACACTCCAACCCGCTGTTCGGCCTGAAGAAGGGCGGTGTGTTCATTATTCAAAGCGAGCTGGGTGCCCCCGAGGCGGTCTGGAAGACCATTCCTGCGCACTCGCAGAAGTTCATCATCGACAATGATATTCGGATCTACTACCTGGATGGATTCAAGATCGCCCGCGCCGAGGCGACGGATCTCGAGCTGCAGATCCGCATGCAGGGTGCCGCGTTCCAGGGGGCATTCTTTGCCGCTTCCCCGGTGATGGAGGCTGCCGGCTTTACCGAAGAGAGGCTGTTTAACGCCATACGGGCTCAGCTGCAGAGCAAGTTCGGCGGCAAGGGCGCCCGCGTGGTAGAGGACAATCTGCGGGTGATTCGTCGCGGCTTCGATGAGGTCGCTGAGATCACCTCGAAAACCGTGCTTTCGGCCGCCGAAGGCGGCGGCATGCGCAAGGCAACGGCGATGCCTATCATGCTGAAGCGCTTGCCGGCAGGCGACGATCCGAAGACGGATGTTCATCGGTTCTGGGAACGGACCGGTCACTTTTATCAGACCGGCAAGGGTGAGGAGAACCTGGCGGATCCGTTCAGTGCGTTGAGCATCATTCCGGCCAGTACCGGCGTCTATCGGGACATGACCATGATTCGGTTCGATTATCCGGTGTGGCTGCCCGAGAAATGCACGGCGTGCAGTGACTGTTTCGCCATCTGTCCCGACAGCGCCATTCCGGGTCTGGTGAGCTCCGTCGCCGAGGTGCTCGAGACCACCGTCAAGCGCATAGAGGGCAAGGGGCGCCCCACAAGACACCTGCGCAAGGCGGTTCGCACCACCGAGAAGAAGCTGCGCGAAGCGGCGGAGACCGAAGAGGGGGCGAACCTCAATGTGCGTCCCCTTCTTGCCCGGGCCATTGATGAGACGATTGCCGAGTCGGGGCTGGACGCCGGGGACAAGACCCAACTGGAGCAGGAGTTCGCTTGGTTCAATGAGGCCATGGGGGACTTCAAGTTCTCACTGGTGCCGCCCTACTACCAGAACAAGGAGAAGAAGGCCAAAGGCAGCGGCGGACTCTTTTCCATCACCATCAACCCCTATACCTGCAAGGGCTGCATGGAGTGTGTGGCGGTTTGCGAAGATGACGCGCTGGTGATCGAGAAGCAGACGTCGGAGGCAATCCAGACGCTTCGGGATGACTGGGCGTACTGGCTGGATCTACCGACCACACCGCCCGATTTCATTCGCATCGATGACTTGGATGAGAAGATCGGCGCGCTGGAGACCATGCTGCTGGACAAGAAGACCTACTGGTCCATGGATTCCGGC
>CAYQDX010000217.1:0-969 GCA_964416345.1 uncultured Ectothiorhodospiraceae bacterium | reverse complement strand
CCGGCGACGGGGCCTGCAACGGCTGCGGCGAGAAGACCTCCCTGCACCTGTTCACGGCGACCGTGACGGCGCTGTTGCAGCCGCGGGTGAAAAAGCACCTGGAGAAGGTCGATGACCTCATCACGCGGCTGGAGCAGCACATTCGGTTGAAGCTTGCCAACACGATGGATCTTGCCGATGTGGCGGCGGTGGAAAAGGCCGTGGAGGCGCACAAGGACATCAACTTGACGTTGGCGACGCTCTCGGGCTCACTCGATCGCGGTAAGGCTGCTTAGCCGCTCGATGCGGACTTGCTCATATGGTTCGCCCGACTATTGGATAGCCTGAAGACTTTGTAATGGCGATATACCGAAGGGACCACGAAGCGGGGCCGTGCCGATCTGGGCTTCATCAATGCCACGGGCTGCACCTCCGTGTACGGATCTACCTATCCGTATAATCCCTATCCCTTCCCGTGGACCAGCCACCTGTTCCAGGATGCTCCCTCGGTTGCCATGGGTATCTTCGAGGGACACATGGCGAAGATGGCGGAGGGTTTCAAGGCCATCCGCAGGGCGGAGATGGAGCTTGAGGGCAAGCTAGGCATCCAACAGATCGAGGATGAGCTGGCCCATTTCAAATGGGATAAGTTCTCCGAGGAGGAATTCCGGCTTTGCCCGCCGGTAGTGGCCGTCGGGGGCGACGGCGCCATGTACGACATCGGCTTCCAGAACCTCTCCCGAGCGTTGGCCTCGGGTATGCCCATCAAGGTGTTCGTGGTCGACACCCAGGTCTACTCTAATACCGGCGGTCAGGCATGCACCTCGGGCTTCATCGGTCAGGTCTCTGATATGGCCCCCTATGGTCCGGCATCGCGCGGCAAGACAGAGATCCGCAAGGAGATGGCGCTGATCAGCATGGCTCACCGGACCACGTTTACGGTCAATAGCGCTCCCAGTCACTACACCCATCTCATCGAGAGAGATCGGA
>CAYQDX010000216.1:0-7086 GCA_964416345.1 uncultured Ectothiorhodospiraceae bacterium | reverse complement strand
TCGATGCTGGCGATGGCGGTGGTCACCTGCAGCCTGATGCTGAACGGAGTCCGCGCGAGCCGCCCCGCCGACAAGGGGGGGCGAGCGCCGTTTGGAGGCGGGCTGCGCCGGCTGGCCGGCTGCGTATGGACGGTGCTCGGCGGTACCGCCATCTACCTCGCCTTCAACGGCCTCTACGTGGTCACCCTGGCTTTCACCAGCAACTACGGGGCCGGCGATTCGACGGTGCTCTCCTACGCCTACCTCTTTGCCAGCTACCTCGTGGCGGCCACCGGGTTCGCCCTCGGAATGTCGCGCATCGCCGACATGAGTCGGGGAGCGCTCGCCAGTGGGCGCGAGATCGTCGCCGCCACGGTGCCGGCCGGCTTTCGTTACTCGATGCTCCTGGCGGCCCCGGCGCTCGCGGCCCTGATTGCCGGTGGCGCCTCGCTCGTCGGCGAGGTCCTGCCTTCGAGCTTTGACGCGAGCCAGGTTGCCGAGCTTCGCGGGTTCGCGGCGCTGCTCTGCGCCTGGACTCTGGCCGCCCTCTTGGTGAACCTGCTGCTGCCGGCCCAGTTCGCACTGGGAAGGGCGAAGACCCTCACCGTGCTGGCGCCCGCGATCGTCGTCCTGCACGCCGCGGTTACGGCGGTCGGCGGAGCCCTGTTTGGCGTTGACGGGGTGGTCGGTGCGTTCTTCGTCGTGCCCTTTGCCTTCGCGACCTTCCTGCTGGTCGCCGGAGCGGGACGAACCGCCGGCCCGGTCGCCCGCGAGCTCGCTCGCGACGGCCTGCGCTTCGGCCTCTTGGCAGCCGTCAGCTTCGGTGCCGGCGCCGTGCTCGGCGGAGCCATCGCCGGCGGCGTCGTCGCCTCGCTGTTGACGATCGGGATCGGCGCAGCTCTATACGCCGGCCTGCTCTCGCTAGTGGTGCCCCACCAGCTCCGCTTGCTGGTGGGCGCCGTTCGCCCGGTTTCGGCCGAAGCTCAGGCTTAGTAACTATCCGAGAACCCGATGACGGCGGTCAGGATCGCTTGAGCCGCCTGAACCAGAGCAGGGCGCAGGCGAGCTGGACCAGGCCCTCGTAGTTCTCGGGCTTCTTGTCGTAGCGCACGAGGATCCCTCGGCACTTCTGCAGCCAGGCGATGGTGCGCTCGACCACCCAGCGCCGGGCGGGATGCGTCTTCTCGCCCCGGCCGTCGAGCTTCTCCTCGCCGATGCGGCGGATGTGGGGGACGTAGCCGGCGCTCTCGCAGACGCCGTCGCCGGTCTTGTTGTCATAGGCCTTGTCCAGGCAGAGGTGCTGAAGGACCTTCTCGGGATCGGGGCGCTCGATCACGATCGCCTCGACCGTCTCCTTCAGCAGCTTGTGGTCGTTGACGTTGGCGGCCTCGACCACAAGCCCGAGCGGCCCGCCCTCCTGCTCGACCAGAAGATGCTTCTTGGTGCCCATCTTGGCTCTGTCGGTGGGATTGGGGCCCCTCTTGGCGCCGTCAAAGCGCGACTTGCCCATCACCCCGTCGGCGGCCTGCCACTCCCACAGGACCGCCCCCAGCTCCTCGCACTCGGTCGCCAGGGCAGCCCAGATCTCGACCAGGACGCCGTCCTTCACAAAGCGCTGGAACCAGCCATGCACGGTGGAGTCGGCCCCGAAGTGGCGCGGCAGGCGGTTCCACTGCACCCCCGAGCGCATCCGGTAGATGACGCCGTCGAGGACGAGGCGCAGGTCGGCGCGGGGTCGACCGGTCGGGGCGACCGGGTAGCGGCGCTCGAGGATCGGCTCGACCCGCTCCCACAACTCGTCGGGGAGCTCCCAGATCGTCGGCAGGGGGCGTTCAGGGGTAGTGTCGGGAACCGGCAAGGCACTTTCCTTTCGCGAGGGTTGTGCCTTGCCGTTTCAGCTTGGGGCTACATAACTCCTGCCGGGCCTGGGAGTTCTCGGATAGTTACTAAGTAGCGGGCGCCCACCAATACCTCCAATAGGCGAATTCGCCGCTCCTGTGACGCAGACGCTTCCTCAGCCTCGGCCACAGCCCGTCCCACCGCATACTCCACATTGCCGAACTTCACAGGGAATTCGCCAGAAAGAGCGCGCCAGCCGACCAACGCCACGAGGCCAATTCCACCCAGCAGTACCGCACCACGCTCGATGTGCAAAAGCACCGCCCATCCCAGCGCCACTCCGGGCAGCGGGTCTGGAACAGCCGCTCGACTGCTCGCGTAGACCGCAGCCAAGAAGACGACGAGGACAACGGCTGCCTTACCGCCGCTCTTCACAGCAGCGAGCGAGCTCACCGCTTGGCCTCAGCGAGCTCTGCCGCGAGCCGCAGATCGTCGATGATCCTGTCGCGGACCGCTCTGATCAGGGCGGTCGCCGCCCTGCAACCCGACTCTCCAGCCGCCACGATCGCAGGATCCGAGCTACCGACCACCATCTCAAGCAGGACCGCCGCATTGTCCTCACCCGGGAACGCACCCTCGGGCATCTCTTCGAGCAAGGACGCCATGAGGTCCTGGAGGATGAATGCGGTGCGCAACAGCTCTTCGATCAGGTCGCGCCCAACCCGATCGCCTCTTTTCCGCTCGTCGAACCGATGCATCCCACCCATAAGGGAGCGAGACGACGAGTTCGCCCCCCCATTCGAATCAAAGGGCTCGCGAAGTCCGCAAATTGGAGAATTTGCTGCTCGCCGCCGTGACGGAACGGCAGTGCTGCGTCGAAGAGTTCCAGGGCGTCGGGCCCCCGACTGGCCTCGCCCTCCAATGCAATCCCGCTTCACAAGTGGGATTGGCGGAACGCGCCTGACAGGATTCGAACCTGTGACCTTCGGTTTCGTAGCCTGACCCCGCAGACCCGCTGGACTACGTGGAGCCCGGTTTCAAGCGGTTTCCGGCAAATCGAGCTACGTGGAATCCGTGGGGCATGTTGCCCCAATTGTTGCCCCAGGGGGTACCTGTGTCGGGCTGGGGGCTACCTCTCCGCAAGGGCGCGGAGACGCGGCAGGACTATCTCCTCGACCCGATCCCCGTCGCCTGAGCCTCTTCGTCCGAACCCGACGACATTGCCGTCGATCGCATCCAGAAATCGGGGCTGGTCGAGGAGAGTCGCGATCTCGCGGGATAGAAAAGAGCGAAGATCGTGGGAGGCATCACCGACCTCCCCGACGACCTCGGCTCGCCCGTCGACCAGCCTGATGACGTCCTCGAGGTCGTGGCTGCGGAGGTGGTCGCCGGCTCCGCGTCCGCTCCACGCCTCCAGCTTCGTCGCAAGCAGGTAGGGCGGCGAGATCGCTCGTATCCGCTGACCCGACGGCAGCGACAAAGCCTCGGCACCGGCAAGCGCCGGCCGCTGCCACCGGTTCTCGAAGCCGAGGATCGACGCGTCCCCCGGCATCAAGTCGATCACCAGCTCATCGCCCGGGCTCCCGGCTATCCATCTGCAGATCACGCGACTCGATGAATCGTTGCGAAGCCCATGAGCGCGAAGGCGCTCCTCGAACCGGTACCAGCCGGCCCGCGAGGCGACCTCGACCACGAGGTCGACGTCCTTCGTCACCCGAGGCGCAGGCGCCCCTTCGTCGGTGATCCACAGTGCGATGGTCGCGCCACCTACGAATGCCACCTCATCGAGGAATGGGGCCAACTCCTGTGCTGCCCGCTCCAGCATGGCGATGCTCACGACCCGATCCTCTCCATGAGGAGCTTCTCCGCGAGCCGACTTACGCGGACGTTGTCGTTACTTCGAAGGGCGTCGACTAGCGCCAGGCGTTCCCACAGCTCGCGATCCGCGAGCGCTGCCTTGGAGACCATCGCGTGCAGCGGCTCCAATCCGAGCCCGCGTACCGTTCCCCTGGCGTAGGGCCACACCGGAGGCAAGCCACCGGACTCGGCTAGCTCTGCTTTCAGCGGCTCAGCCGCCCATGAGGTAGGAACTCCCCGTACTTCGGACCCCCAGCGTGCGGGAAAGCTGAACTTGGCTGCGTGGACCAGGAACTCCTCAGCCGCGGCCCGGTAGACGCTCCGACGCTCAACCGAATAGAGACCGGCTTCGTCAAGGCGACGCATGGCGCGGTGCGTGCCCGCAACGTCGAAGCCAAGCTGGCTTGCGAGGTCGCGCACGGGAAAAGGCTCGTCCAAGCCAATCAGCTTCAGCAGCACAACCACGTCCTGTCCCTTCAGCATGGCGCTCATTGTTTCATGTTTCGATACATGAAACAAGCGGCTGCACGGGGCGCTCAGAAGCGCTCCCGCCCCTTCCGGACCTCCTCGGGGGTCCCGTCGACGTCGCGGCGCACATCGAGCGATGCGTGACGGGGCGCGCACGCAGCACTCGGCTCGTTCAGCCGCGCGATCTGGATCGATTCGTCGTCCCAGCCCCAGACCGAGAAACCGGCCGCAGCGAGTTCGTCAAGGACCGCTTCGAGCTTTGCTTTGGCCTCCGCAATATCCATCGATTCAGTCAGCCTCTCAATCTCGTATCCCGCCTCCGCCTTCCTGGCGAGGGCGTCAATCAGATCGTCGGTGATCTGCCTGCCGCCGGCCGTCCTGCCGTAAGTCTTCCTCGTAGTCGGTCGCACAGACAACATGTATCCTAGAAGGCATGCCCCACGAGCGCATCAAGACCGAGCGGGCCGGAGCGAGGGGAGCCGCCGGGCGCAAGCGTCGCCGGGCTGAAGCGGTTGCAACGGACGGGCGAACCGTTGATGAGCGGGGCGACTTGGACCAGTTCAGCGCACACGCCTCGCGCGGCGTTCTCCGCCACATGACTGAAGACAAGGAAGCGGCCGGCTTTTCGTGGGACGAGTTCCGGCTGGAGTGAGGCACCGCTGGCATGAGTCAACCGGTGAGCCTCAGCCTCTCCGAAGGTGGGGTCAGACTCCCGTCGACCCTGGCCCGGACCTCACCTTGCCCCAGGGCTTGCCCCAGCGACAATCTCGCACTGTTCGAGTGACCCCTCGAAACCCGCAATTCCGCTTCACAAGCGGGATTGAGCTAACGCGCCTGACAGGATTCGAACCTGTGACCTTCGGTTTCGTAGACCGGAGAACGCCGGCTTGCTAGAGCCGTTTGCGACGATTGTGCGACCAGGATGCGACTTGTCCGGTGCGGTCGCTTTGACCGACGGTCAAGTCCCGCGTGGGCAGGAACAACCGCCAGCCCGATGCGCGGATCAGGTGACTTTTCTAGGCGGAACCAGGATCGGGGCACTCATCGCAAGTCAAATGCTAGCAGCCAGCCTGGGAGCAGATTGTATTCTGCGGACCCTTGATCCACGTAGCTAACCTCGATCTGCGCCTGGCCGACTGGGGCGAGATCGCCCAGATCGCTCTCGCCATCACCGCCGTCTTGGCTTTCGTGGGGGCAATCGTTCAGATCAGACTTGCGCGCTCGGCGTCACGGCAGGTTCTGACGTACAACTACACGGATCGCTTCGCAAATCCAGAACTCTTGCCATATCACCAGAAAACGATAGACCTGTTCAATCTCGGTGGTGCTGACGCCGACCAGCGATATGAAGCTTTTCTAGGCTGGAGGAACGAAGATCAACTCGCGGCGCTGCTTGTGCCCAACTTATTCGAGGAGTTGGCTGGCATGTACAACCAGGGGCTGCTGCACAAGGGCATCACCAAGGACTTCTTCGGCCAAACGGCAGTTGACCTTTGGAACATCGCATCGTGGTTCATTGAGCGCAGCCAGCAATCGAACGAGCGATACTACGTGCAGTGGCAACGGATGCTCGAAGATATGGACTTGCTCTAGCTAGCGTTACGGCAGCGGGTAAAGGCGGTGCCGCTGCCGAACATCCCGCGACCTCAACCTTTGCCTTTACCGCCCTGGCCGAACGGGTCTTTGCGCGGCCCCTGTTGAGTCCGTGGTGGCGGCGGGCTTCCAGACGGGGTGCGCCGCTTCCTGACGTCCCCCGTCTTAGGTTTTGATGGCCGCGGTACCTGCTTTTTCTGACTTCGTTTGCTCATATCGCCCCCTCTGGAACCAGATTATCCGTGCTTCGCCCTCCCCTTGATCCTGCAAGGTCATAGAAGGAGGTGACCTGCCAGCCCAGCTCATGCTTCCCACGCCGCTTCGCGGCATTGCCAAGATACGCATAGACGAAGACAGCTTGCTCTTCTGGCGATGCAAAAAAGTCGCAACAAAACTCATCATGCTCACCAGGCTCCAACTCGGGTCGCTGCTTCCCGCTCCACTTTTTCTTCCGCTGATCTATCGGAGGCCAATCGGCCGCGACCTCACCGGGTGAGACCAAGGTCGCAGCATCAATATTCTGCCCTTGCCCGTTCACTAAGGGAAACACGCGGTAGAGATCTACGCGCAATTCCTCCAGCTTCATCAAGCCACGGCCGGCATTGTGCACCTTCACCTTCGCATTCAGGGCAACGGTCGCGTCGGCAAGTCGGTGATGCGTGAGGACGAACTCGAGATTCGCTCGGGGCCATCGATTTCTCTCCCTCACGAAACGCCAATAAGCCCACGCGGCTCCGATGACAACGGCAGCGATGGTCGCAGCGCTTGAGCCGATATCACCGACGGTCTTAACCGTTTCAAGGGAACTACAGGGAGGCGTAAGCACCCTACAACTATGCAACAGGGATAGGCGGAACGGCCAACATGACCTACTCAATGGCGGCTATTACCCTCGGAAAGCTCCCACCTACCGCATGCGTATACCGCGCCAGCATCGTCTCGACGCGGTGGCCGGCGATCTCGGCCAGGTCGGCATCGTTGACGCCGGCGGCGCGGAGGTGGGTGACGTAGGAGTGGCGGCACTCGTGGGGGCGGATGTCGATGCCTGAGCGCTCCTGGGCCGGCTTCCAGATGTCGCGGTAGAAGTTGCGCTCGCGCCACATGCGGCCGGTAGGGGTCGTGAAGAGGAGATCGCAGTCGGGGTCGCCCAGGTTGATCTGGGCTTCGAGCATCCAGGCGAGCGTTGCGGGGACGGGGACGGTGCGGCCGGCGTCCTGCTCGCCGTGGTCGGTCTTGGTGCCTTCGAGGATCGCGCCTTCGTGGGCGGTGCGGCGGACCTTCAGGGTCTCGCCGTCGAAGTCGTCCTTGCGCAGCGGCAGCACCTCGCCCAGCCTCATGCCGGTGTCGGTG
>CAYQDX010000215.1:0-7107 GCA_964416345.1 uncultured Ectothiorhodospiraceae bacterium | reverse complement strand
TGCTGGGCAGGAGTGTAGATACTGGGTGATTTGTGGGTAAAGGGCAGGCCTAGCCCGGTGCCGTTCTCACGCCAGCTGGCGAAGGCGCGCACCCCGCCCCGCAGCTGCTCCTCGGGAAAGCCCGGCCCGTCGTCGCACCCGCTCAGGCACAGGGTGTCGCCGTCCACACCGGCGTCCAGGGATACGGTGCCCGGGCCCTCGCCCAGGGCCTGGGCGGCATTGAGCACTAGATTAAGCAGGGCCTGGCGCAGATGACTCTGGGGCAGATGGCAGCGGAGATCTTCGGGAATGGCGTTCACTAGCCGGATCTGGGTCGGCACCTGGAACCGGGCGAGGCACAGCAGGTCGGCGACTGTGGCGCCAAGGCACACTTCAGTGGCCGGCGCGGGGTTCTCCCGCACCTGGCTCAGCAGGTCGTTCAACAGTCGGGTGAGGCGATTGATCTCAGCGTTGACCAAGTCCAGGCGCTGGGCTTGGTCGGGGTCGGTCATCTGGCGGCGCAGCTTGCCGCAGGCGAGCTGGATGCCGGCCAGCGGGTTGCGCAGCTCGTGGGCCAGTCCGGCAGCGACCTCGCCCACTGCCGCCAGGCGCTCGCTGCGGGCCAGGGCACGGCTCTGGTCCAACAGGGTCTCGGTGGCCGCGCGCATGTCCTGCTCCAGAGTGTGCTCCCGCTCCCGGTGCTGGCGCTCCAGCAGCTGCAGACGCTGGACCAGCTCGTTGTAGCTGTCGAAGAGGGGGCGCAGCACGGGGTCCACGCAGTGTGGCGAGCGCCTACGGAGGGTGGGTGCGCTCGCGAGTTTCTGGGCTGGTTGCTTGCTAGAACACAAGCCAGTGAAAGCAGGAGCTCAACAGGTACCTCAAACCAATACTCGACCCAGCCCTTCTCGGGCGCCCCATGCGTCGCGTCGAACAGACGTTAACGTTTGACCTTGCCGATCCACGCGTAGTGCGCCTGGGTAGGCGTTTCCCGGGTGGGATCGTACCGGGTCATCGTTCCCGAAAAGGTAGAACCGTCCCACGAAAATTGGATCCGACCGCTGGCCGGCCAGAGCTTGGATACCGTCGCGTAGGCGACGGGGGTAAGTTCCGCATCGTAATTAACCAGGATTTCAAGCTGCTGCTTGTTTGTCGGGTTCGGTATCGGCGTCGCAATCGGTAATGCGGATTGGCCGTCGAAGTCCAGAATGAGTTGGAGTGCGTTGGGCGACTTATAGCGGTAACCCAGGGTCATTGTAACCCCGGATTCATAGCCGTACTCATTCATTTCGGAGGTGGGATGGGTCGCAACCTCGGTGGAGTACACGGAGGGCGGAACGGTTCCCACAATCTGGGAAACTGTGGCATCCTGGACGCTCGAGCCGATAAACACCTGCCCATAGAGCGCCAACCCGCCTGGAGCGAATCGAAGCAAGCCTGCGAAATACCGCCCCTGCTTCGCTTGGTGCCAGGTAAGGTCGTTGCCTCGGATTTCCGGTTCGAGAATGCGCTCGTTTCCGAGAAACAAGCGGCCGGATTCAAAAATCAGTTCATTTGCTTCGACCGTGCCAGCCTCCTCGGATTCCGTGTGGATCTCGTAGGTTCGATTCAGCGTAGCCAGGTCGAGCACCGGTGGGGCAAGCAGTTCCCGTGCGTCTTCCCCGCCTAAAGCCCGGTGGACAGGGGCTTCGATAAAGCTACCGATTGCTCTCTTTAGCATCGGCATGATCGGTGCCAAGGCCTGAGCCAGCAGCGTTCGTTCGGCGTCAGTCAATCGGGCAAGACCGCCCGTTAGACGCTTCTCAGTAATCATCGGGTAATTCATAGCCACGCAAAAGCCGTGCGCATGATAGCTGCGAGCGCCGATCAGGTGCAGCCCATAGAGCTGGCTGCCTGCCGGAATCGGCCTACGGGTAATCTTTTCGATGCGCACCTTCTGATAGCTAAACGAGGTGCCTTCCGCAACCCGGTAGAGGGTATCTCCTGCACTCAGTTGGGATACCGGAAAGGAAGGGTTGGCATCTCGGGTAATCTCCGGAGTTATCGACTTCCAGCCGTCCTCGGTCCAGAACGCGTGAGCCCGATCGAAAAATGGCTCAACCTCATTGATGCCATAGATATAAGCGGCACGTTCAAGCGTTACCACAATCTGCTCATCGGTTTGGATCGAAATCTGTCCATCCTGGGCCAGGACTTGGTGGCCGCCGGCTATCTGCTCGATCGGTCGGATGCTTCGGTCTGCGAGCAAAATGGGCGTACCGGCGACAAAGCAGGTAGCCTTATTGTAGTAGTCGAAGTTGTCCGGCTTTTTGCCTGTGGTTAGACCGAGCTGCTTGGGTTTGCCCTTTAAAAATGCAACAACCTTTAGGCCATAGTCCTCCCAAACCGTTTCCTCGTAGGCGTTGCCCGGAAGCGTATCCGTCCACGTGTGTTTTTGAGCAATAACCGCATTGACCTGACTGAGAAACTGATCATTACTGAATTGCTGCGGCGGAATAAATGCGTGGCTTTCCCAGGTATTGACGATGCCCTTGTCGGGATAGGCCGTTTTCCAAGCGTCGAGCACCTCCGCAGTCAGGGAAGGATCCAGGCGATTGATTTTGTAAAATACCAAGTTAAGTTTCGCCAACCAATCGGCCTCGGCACCAATCAACCGGGCCATTGTCGTGTTGACGAAGCTCGATGAAACCACCGCCGATTTCAAGCGGCTGCCCCATGCGACGGGATCTTGAGCCAGGTACTCGGCAAAAGTGTGCCCGTCAGCCTGACAGTGCTGTGGGAAGGCCCAACTGTATAAATGTCGTCCCTCGGTGAGAGCGTGGGCGGATGTCAGTTTGCTGGACCAATAGTCATCTGACTTTTTGTGATCGACCGTATCGGAGAACCCGTATAATGAGCTCCGGCCGATGGAGGAACAGGTCAAAGCCGTCGCCACATCGTCGACAAAACCGGCATTCACCGGCTCGATTGGCATGGAGACCCCATGGAAGAACGTATCCCGCACCGACGAGGATGCTTTCAACTGACGGGTGAAAGTGGAGAGCACGGTCGTCTTTACCTCCCCATCAGACAATTCGTAGAGGTTTTCCGTCGATAGAGAGGTGCTCATGGCCAACCTCCGTCCGCTAGCCCTGTGCACCAGCGGGTAGCAGCGCCAGGCCGGGCGGACTCCAACTCTTGGGCGGCGAGGGCAGTTTATCGACAAATGGCACCAAGGTGTCCTTCGTAAAGGTTTCCACCGGGGACGGCGGGTTCTTTTTCGGAAGAAAGGCTTCGATCAACTGAACCACCAGTCCGACGACGGCTAGAATCGCAGCGGCAAACGCAAATACCGCTGTGGTCAAGACTAGATCCAGAGCCAGCGCAAAGGTTTCCAGAATATTGCTGGCCATGATGATACCTTCTAACACGTCGGTGGTAATCGGTGCGTCTGAATCGATAGCTTTGACAAAGGCAATGGTACTGAGTACGGCGAAAGCACCGGAAACCAACGGACCCAGAAATTTGAGGATTTTGGCAAACCTCGAGAAAAAACGAGCGAACAGGGATTCGTCTGCTTCGACAGTATTCTTGATGAAATTTCTCAGGGATGAGGCCGCACGTTCCAACCATGTCTTGTCCTCATAAAAAATTGACTGTACTTCCTCCAGGGCCTCAGCGCTCAATAGTTTGTACTGCACCTTCAGAACGGTGTTCAGGGTCCAGGATGCCCCTTTGACAACGTCGGGTACTGCGAGTACAACGGAGCCGGTGAGAGATACGGTAGAAGCGATCAACGAGATCTTCTGATCTGTCGTCAGCGTCTTCCAGTTCTGGAAACCCACGATTACGTAGAACATTCCCCCACTGATACCAGCGAAGTTCAGGAACCGTGCCGCCTTCGCCAATTTCGGGAACTTCTCGGCGAAGATGGAAGCCGCAGATTGGCCTTTTTCCAGGACACCGACCCCTTGGCTCGCGACCAAGGCATTGGCCATAGCGTCGGCTAACTTAAGCGAGGTACCGACCTGCTTGGCAGCAGCCTGGAGTTCTTTGGCCAGCTCCTGTCGAGCCAGATGAGCTGGAGTGGGGTTCGTCGGAGTGACGATGTACTTGGCGATAAACTGGTCGATAACAGCCGGCAGCCACTCCATTATGTCTGATTTGTTATCCAGGTTTGCCGACTGCGAGATATGCGTCAACGTTCCGAGTACGATGTACTGATAGTATTTCGAGGCAAGCTCGCCGGAGGGCTGAAGTGCGGTCAGTAGGGTACTGAACCGGTTCAACAGATCGTGACTTCCTGCACCTGCCACCCGGTTGACCATCATATTGACCTGAACGGTCGTCATCAGATAGGCATACAGGTTTTCCGCCCATTTGGCTCCACCATCGTCGATGTACTGCTGTAACCTGGGTGCCTCATCGATGTAGGCGCGCAGGTACACGCCGTTGGATTGCTCGGTATAGTCTTTGTTTTTGGCGAGGCCGTCCTGGAGGTAGTACTTCAACTTGTTCTTCTGTGTATCGGTTAGCTTGGTGGCGGGCGCGTCCTTGCCGGACATATTGGCGAATCCCCAGCCGAGGTACGCTGGCGCAAAATCGTCGCTGTAGAAGGACTGCCCTTTTTTTGCCAGGGCCTTCATCTGCGAATCGAGCGTCGGCTTGGTCTCGCCGAAAAAGTCCGTGAGCCAATCGGGATTCATATCCCACTTCATGTTTTCCAGCAGCAGACTGAACGATTGCTTGTGGACCTGACTGGGGTCCGGACTAATGGTCATCAACTCAATGAGCGAAAGAGCATCGCCGCTATCCCGCAGATCGTCCTCTTGCACCAGCCGGGGTACCAGCGGGGTGCGCTTCATATTGTGCAAGCGCGATGGCGCCTGCAGGGTTCCTTTCCAGGCATAGGCCGATGCGGACGGCGCCTCGGTTGTGGGATCGTATGGGTTCATCGAGCCAATAGCCGATAGTCCGTCCATCGCCAAATCCAAGTGTCCGCTGGCCGGCCACAAGGGGTCCATCGTATGGGCTATCGGGGTCAGATTACTGCTGAATTCGATGTGGATTTGCAGATCCTGGTTTTTGGTGCTTACCGTCTCATAGAATGGCCAGGGATTCCCATTGATCTTCAATATGGGCGTGGGATTCGGATTGCGCTCAAACCCAAGTTCAATAGTGACACCTGGTTTCCAATGGGACTTGCCGTCTGCGGGCACTTGGACCTGGGTGGTGTAGGTGGACGGTGGCACGGCACCGTTGATTTCATAATCCTCCGCTGCTTCAGGTGTAGGCCCATTCCGCATGACTCCGCTGAAAACACGGCCACCGAACTGGAAATACAGTACGCCGCAGGTGTAGCTGTCGTCGGTTCGTTGGCTCCACTTCACCAGATCCTGTTCAAATTCGGGATGGAGGATCAGGACGCCATCCAAATAGAGCTTGCCCGCGGACAGGGTTACTGTCTTGATCGCGTCATGGGGGCGAAACTGCTCTACGTCCGGCATCCAAACCTGGGTTTCATACTGGACCTCGAGTGATTGAAGATAGGGGCTCGGTTCGGAAAAGAGCGTCAGGACGTTGCTGGTCATGTGCACCTCCATCGCAGGGGCTGATATGTTCTAACTTGCAACAAGCTGCTACAGAACGGTTTTCTGGAACAGTTCTTGTCGAGATAGCGGATTCCGTGCCCTTTACAGGTACGTCAAAACATGATGCCTAGATGTTGCTCCACGCCGAGGGCGACAGCCCGACTCCACGAAGCAGCCAGCAATCTGGAACCCGCTTCTCGTAAGTGAAGCCGCTTGCGAACGCAATCGCCCGGACTCGCGAACGGAAACGGAAAGCGGCCTCTGCGCCCCAAGAGAAAGACTGCATCGATCGCGATGACCAAAAGGCTGCCCGAAGACCGACGGGGCCCGACGGGGAAACGGGATTGGTACGGTTTGATGCGTGCGGGCCCGTAGCCGAGCCGGTCGTCGCGAAGGGGCCAACTGCCGGAAAAACGGCGCGCTACATGCCGGTCCAAAGGCTGATTCTTACGCCCACCGATCCCGCCTCCGTTCCGGCGGACCTCAAGCTCCTGGGAATCCGTCAAGGCGATTGTTGATGTCCCTCTCACGATGATTCCTCTACGGAGCTCAGCGGTCTTTCCCGATGGCTCGATCCCGGCATATTCGCCAATCCTCGAGGGATAGGAATTTGCTTGCAGCCACCAAAGGCGGAGCGAGAGCGAGCGCCCCTGAAACGAGAGTGAGCGCCCCTGAAACGGCGCCTCGTGCCTGCCGTGACCTTTTCCACAGGAAACTATCCCCATTCCCCTTGACGACACGGCTGACGCCCCCGCTTGGGCCTGCACCTCGGCTCTGTGCGCGATTTCCTTGACTTCCGCGCGATTCTAGCCCGATCGAGCCTCGCGTCAAGGCTTGGAATCAGGCGATGGCGGGCAGGGGCTCATAGGTCAGAGGGATCTGGCCGTTGACGGGCCAATCGTCGCTTTCGGGCTGGGCCTGGCTGGGCGGGCGCGGATCCCAGAGCCCGAGGTGGCGGAGGATGCGCTCGATCACCAGCGGCTCCACGATCACCGACAGGAAGCGCAATTCCGCGCCACAGTGGGGACAGACCAGCGGGTCGGCCTTGTACTCGGTCTTGTCCAGGTAGAGCGCCGCGCGGATCATGTAGCAGGCGAGCTGCTGGCGCCCTTGGGCATCACCAGCCTCGATACGGACCTGGTCGTCCACCGAGAAGCCACAGTGCTGCCAGCTCAGCATCTTGGCCACCAGATCCTCGTCTATGGCTTCGTCGGCGAGCAGTATCTCAAGCACGGCACGGCGCAGCCGCTGCTCCAGCAGTTTGGCGGAAATGGGCGGCAGAACCCGGAAGACCCCGTTGGAGCAGAAGACGCCGTCGGTGACCAGGGCGTCGACGTGGGGGTGGAACGAGACCAGATCCCAAAGGTCTGCACGAACAGGATGAAGCCGGGCTGACCATCGGGATCGGCCTCCCGGTAGGCCTCGGTGAGCAGGCGCCCGACGATCCGGCAGAGCTCACCCAAGCGGTGGCGCTGGTGGAAAGCGCCGCGTAGCACCTTGGGACCGGTGAGAACGTACTGGCGGTGCGGCACCGGGGCCAGGACCTCCTCCTCGACCCACT
>CAYQDX010000214.1:0-7146 GCA_964416345.1 uncultured Ectothiorhodospiraceae bacterium | reverse complement strand
AAAATGAAGCCAGGAAAAAGAGATATACCTGTAAAGATAAAGATATCAGGAAAGCAATTGGAGGAATTGCAAAAACACTCTTGGCATATGATTGAAGCGTTTGGGCTAGACACCAAAATAGATAACTATAAAGGCGTACGGCCAATATCATTTTATAGTTGGGATTTAGATTGTATTTTAGATGTTCTTGATATGGTCCTTAACGATGAAAATGAATACCCAGACAAGGAAGATGAAGGCTATGTTAAGCTTCAGGAATTATATATTCACCTAAAAACTGAATACAAAAAAACGTATGGCCGATGAACAAATCGGCCAACAAGGGGCGAGGGGTCCAACGGGCAAGGGGTCTCGAATTATAGCACGATTTAGATCCAGAACGGATACATGTTGTCCATTTGAGCGCTCTCGCCGCAGATGTCACGGTGAGGTTCGCTTGGTGGTGGTGACACCAGCCTCGACGATCGGGTTGCTCTCGGTAGTAGAACACGTCGCCGACATGAACTCGATCAGCGCAATGTAGCCGTCAGGAACGTCCGCGAGCGGCGCACTGGATTCGCTTTGGCCGGACGTCACGACCACGGCGGCGTTAGCCTGGAAGTACCCCGCGACCTCGTTCGTGGCGGCGGTCGTCTGGACGGTGCCGTCGGAAAACACGATCCCGTCCGCCGCCAGCGACAGGCCCGCAGCACTCGCCGCGCCGATGGCCGACGCCACAAGCCCGACCAGCAGCGAGACCGCAATGCGTGATGCCACGCTCATGCTGTCCTCCTTTCATCGGATTCGTACCGAAGAAAATCCGACCGCATCAGGGGTGGATTGCACAAGACGCTACCACCGGCAGAGCATGCAAGCAAGGGCGTGCGCGTCGGGTCGAGGCGGTGCGGTGGCGAGCGCACCTTCGTCGCGATGATCGATGGGCGTGTGGCGGCGCTTCGTTTCGGGGTCAAGAGCAGTGGGCGTGCAGGGGCTTGGGCGGCGCCTAACGGCGCAGGGCTACCGCTGCACCTGCTGGTCGAAGGCGTACTCGGGCTCTAGCTGGCACCAGCGCGTCCCAGTCCGGCAGGGCATGCGCGAGTCCGTCGTCCCACATCGGTGGCCACGCGCCGGGGCCTGAGCAGATGATAGAGGACTTGGTGCGCGTTGAGTGGGGCCCATCGCGGAGATGGTGGTACGGACCGGGTAGCCCTGCTTGCCGTACACGTCCGAGAAGAGCACCGGGCAGGCTTCGAAGGGATGCTCGTCGATGTCGATGTCGTAGTCACCTATGTGGCTCTCCCCTTCAGCCGTGTGAGTCCCGGCTTCTTGACAATGGCTTACGATTTACGCTGGAGCCGTCCACCGCTTGGGTTAGACTCAGCAGAGTCGGCCTGCTGCTTTTCGGGGCCGGAAGTATCCGATTCCCAGTCACCCTGTTCGTTTCGTTATCTCGTGACTGGTATTTTTCGGCAGCGTCTGTCAGATCCGTATTCAACATGAGGGTCTTAGCATGATGGAACTGGTACAACAATTGGTGGCCGGCACCGGTGTCAGCAACTCTCAGGCCGAGGGTGGTGCGGGACTGCTGTTTGGACTGCTGAAAGACAAGCTCTCCTCCGGTGATTTCTCCCGGGTGGCCGACGCGGTACCCGGTGTCGAGGGGCTGATCGATGCGGCGCCAGATGCAGGCGGTGGCCTGGGTGGCCTGCTGGGCGGTGTTGCGTCGGCGCTTGGCAGCGGCGAGCTGGGCAAGCTCGCCACGCTTGCGGGCGGCTTCGGCAAGCTCGATCTGGATGCCGGGATGATCGGCAAGTTCGTGCCGATCCTGCTCTCCTATCTGCAGACAAAGGGCGGCGGTGACCTAGCTGCCCTGGTCGGCCGCGTCCTGCAGGGCGACTAGCACCATGCGCTGGCAGGGTCGTCGCCGAAGCGAAAACATAGAGGACCGCCGCGGCATGCGCGCTCCCTCGTCCCTGGGCGGCTTCGGCGGTGGCGGTCTGCTCAACCTGCTACCGATGGTGCTCCGGCTGTTCGGCATCAAGGGGGGCATCGTCGTGGTGCTGGCCATTGGCGCCTATGGCCTGCTGAGCGGTAACCTGGGCAGCATGCTGGGCGGGGGCACGGGCGAGGAGAGGTTATCCGACCAGCAGGTAGCGCCGCTGCAGCAGAGCGCCTCGGAGAAGGCGCTGGTCGACTTCGTCTCGGTGGTGCTGGCCGATACCGAGGAGACCTGGCAACGGCTCTTCCGTCAGCGGGGCGCCAGCTACCAGGAGCCCAAGCTGGTGCTCTTCCGGGGCGCGGTGAAATCGGCCTGCGGGCTCGCCCAGTCGGCCACCGGACCTTTCTACTGTCCGGGCGACCATAAGGTCTACATCGACCTTTCTTTCTACAGTGAACTGAGAAATCGTTTCAAGGCGCCGGGGGACTTCGCCCAGGCCTATGTCATCGCCCACGAGGTGGGCCACCATGTGCAGACTCTGCTGGGCATCTCGCAACAGGTGCAACAGGCGAAGCGGGGTCTCTCCCAGGTCGAAAGCAACAAGCTGACCGTGCGCCAGGAACTGCAGGCGGACTGTTTCGCCGGTGTCTGGGCGAATCACGCGGACCGCGCCCGGCAGCTGCTGGAGAGCGGCGATATCGAGGAGGGGCTGACCGCGGCCAGCGCCATCGGTGACGACCGGCTGCAGAAGCAGGCGCGGGGCTATGTCACTCCAGATTCCTTCACTCACGGCAGTTCGGCGCAGCGGGTCCGGTGGTTCAAGACCGGGCTGAAACGGGGTGATCTGAAGTCCTGCGATGTCTTCGCCGCTAAGACGCTGTAAGGGGACGCGCGAGCTCGTCGTCCCACATCGGTGCCCCCAGGGCCGGGGCGATGCGCGGCGGCTGAGCCGGCTCGCCGATGTGGTTGAGATGCCGCTGCACCGAGGCGGTCTCGGTGATGAAGGCCGGACGATACGCATGTCCGCGCCGCAGTGGGGACAGAGGAGTGGCAGGGACTCGGACAGGCGCGCGAGCAGCATGGCCCACAGGTAAGGGCCACGGAAAGAAATAATCTTCCCAGGATTGCGCCGGATATGGCGTCGGATTCAAGGCGCGGCAAGGGGCGCATAGCCCGGACTATGCAACGCTTGCCGCAACGCAGAAGCCGGCGCCAGAGACCAGCAACATGGGATGATTATTTCCTCCCGCGGCCCTGACTCACGGCTGAACGAGGAGTTGTCGCGGGATTACCCGGTATACCAGTGACCTGACCTTGACCCCGATCGCCTGGGATTCATCAATCGGAGCGAGTGCGCCGCGCGCTGCCGTTGAAGGGGGAAACAGCAGGCGCTGAATCCGTTGGGGTGACGCGAACAATCGTAGCTCGGCCATCCCCGGAGCATCGCCATCGTGTTTGAACGTAAGCGTCGTCTCCGACCTGCCGGCTGCGAGGCCATCGAATTGCGTGTTCGAATCCCAAAGCGGCACCGGGTTCACTCGTCCGTCCTGATCGATATCCATCATGTATACATGCCAGGTGTCGGGCGTTGGATTGTTGATCCGCATCTGAAAATAGTCGCCCGTGCCTACCTCATAACCTCTGGAGTTTCCAATGCTGCTCGACTCTACGCGCTCGAAAGGCCCTTCTCTGCTCGTGCTCTGCAAAAACGTCACTTCCAGTGGGAATTCGTCCTCGGGCAATCCCAGAAACACCTTCCAGAACCGAAGTCGCACGAGAAGCTCTCGGACGTCGTGCCGTGACAACGGGATCGTGCCGGCCAACCAGTCCGTGCGATCGAGGCTCCTGATGGCTTGATAAGCTCGTTCAGGATCGTATTCGGTGATGTCCACGCGGTAGCCGAGGTAGGTGGTCTTTGGGCCGGAGACACCTTGGTCTTCGATCTGGACTAACAAACTCCTCAGCTGATCAATCTCGCCTCGCCTGAGCGCTGAAAAAGCACGTCGCTGAATCGAGTCAATATCATTGCCCAGAGAGATGGGTATCACCATCTCGCCTCGATCATCGAAGTCGAACGACCCAAAGTCCGGTGTTTGCCTCGAGTGGGAGTAGCTACCGACCTTCTGTTGAAGATACAGCCCGATCTCCGAGCTCGTGATGAAATTGCTGTCGTCGAGGTCGGCCAGACTGCGATCCAGGCCCACGACGAGCGACCCGGTGAACAGTGAGTGACCGGCGATGGGGCCGCTGTCCAGGGCTTCTTCGTCACGCCTGGCGGACGTTACGACCCTACGACTCAGCTTGGTCGCCAGCGAGCTCTCATATCTGGGCAGGCCGGCCCGAGCCTTCTCTTTGATTCCGCTCAGGGCGAACCCGCTGTGGCACGAGTCGAGAAGAACCAAGATGTGGCGGGCTGGCAGTGTGCCGATTTCCGTCAACAGGTCGTCAATCTCGATGAGTTGGCTCCAGCGCTGCTCTGCGCCTACGTGTGCTTCTACGGGCACCAGATAGCCGGTCTCGACATCATGCTCACCGACTGGAGCCACGCGCGTGTGACCGTGCCCGGCAAACAATAGGATCAGGTTATCGTCGTGCTGCAGAACATCGCGCAGCGTGTCTGCGACCAAGGTTTCGATGTTTTCTTTGGTGGCCTCTTCATTGAGAAGAGGGGGTACCGGGGATACGAAGCCAAATTTATCCGTGAGTAGCCGTGCAGTTCCAAGGGCATCGCGTACCGCGTTGTCCAGCTTCGGCCAGTATTTGTAGTCATCAATGCCGACAACGGCGACGACGAAGCGGCCCGTGCTCTGCGGCATGAAATCAGAGCCGACGGGGCTGATTCCCCTAGAGGCCGCTTGCTCTTCTGGCTGAGCCGGAAAAGCAAGCACGAGGCAAAATGCCAGAGCGAAACCGAAGATCGTCGATTTGTGCATCACGGGGTCCTCCGCCGTCGGCCTGATGGTGCTCATCCGCTTTAGCCACCAAACGACGGTTGGTGTGCATTTCATCGCTAATGCGGAGTCATCGCGTGATATGACTCATCGATGCGTAGCCTGACGCATGAACGCGGCGGTAGATCGATCGGTCTTCAGGCCGGAGATTTGGCTCCCCTCGGTGCAATGCTCGCCATCGAGAAGGCAGATCCAGATAAACGAACGCTGTCGCGACCATGGGGGATCCCCTCAGCACGATATGAGCAAGCTCCGTCCGTATTGCCCTCACAGCGCGTTACTTGTAGAACCCCTAGCAGTCGCCCTGTGAGCGACCGAAATAGGCAATGCGGCTTTGCCCTTCCGTCTTCCAGATCGACGGAAAGAAGCTCAGGCAGCCCTCGGTCTGCGAGGTCTTGGAGCCGGCACCGCCGATCGGGGAGTCGGGTAGAAATACGGCGCGCGCAACGTTAGGCGGGGAGCTTGCCTGTTTCGGCGTTTCCGCTTTACATGCCCGTTTAGCCCGGCCATAGCCCACGATTCCGCAAGCTCCCCTCTCATCCCGGACGGTCGGCTTTCCCGAATCCGGTTGGCAGCCAGTGATCATCGACTCATTCATCACATACCCTTACCCCGGCAGTCCCCATGGTGCACTTGCTCGTTTGTACCCACAGGGCATCGGCCTTCCCCCCTTTCCTAGGAAGGTCGGCACTTGGCAGAATCTCGCACAACGCCATCCGTATGAGGGTTGGTTTCGAGGCTGTGGTCATTCTCTCATGTTCAGGCCCCCGGTTTTGCTCGCCACCCAGGTCGTTCCTACCGCAGGGCATGCTCTTACCACACCCCAGGCAGCCGTCACTTCTACGTCCACGCATTCCTCGGTCTGTTACCTCGCCGAGCAGTGGACATGCTAGCCGTCCGCATCGAGCAATTGACGGCAGAGCAACTTTTGCGCTCCAAGATTCGCGACCCTGCCGGCCGCTCCCAGGAAATCCAACCGCACGACGGGTGGATTGGGGGAGACGCTACCACCGACAGAGCATGTAAGCAAGGGCGTGCGCGCCGGGTCGAGGCGCTGCAGTGGCGAGCGCACCTTCGTCGCGATGATCGATGGGCGTGTGGCGGCGCTTCGTTTCGGGGTCAAGAGCGGTGGGCGTGCAGGGGCTTGGGCGCCGCCTGGCGCATCGCCTGGCGGCGGAGGGCTACCACTGCAGAGAAAGTCACCGGCCAGCGGCGCGAAGTCCGACCCCGCGGGCAGCCAAGGAAAGTCGTCGAAAACCAACATTAATCGAGGCTGGCCCCTCTAATTCCGCCCCGGATATTTATCACCGGCTCGATCCCAGGCAAGGATCGCCGATGAAGAGGGGCAAGCAGCTGCGCGATGCCGAGGTCGAAGTGGACGTGAATGCCACCGTTGATTATCTCGCCGACCATCCGAGCGTAGACGCGAAGCGCCTCGGCATCATTGGCTTCTGCATGGGCCGCCGCGTGGCGTATCTGATGGCCCAGCTCAATCCGCAGGTCCGCGCGGTGGAAGCGTACTACGGCGGCAACATCATGGTCCCGTGGGGCGACGGTCCGTCGCCCTATGAGCTCAGCGAGCGCCCGCACTGCCCGCTGCTGTTTCACTTCGGCGCCGACGACACAAACCCCGCGCCTACCGATCGCGAGAAGCTCGACCAAGAACTGACGGGCCTAGGCAAAGACCACGAGCTCCACACCCAGACCAGCGCCGAGCACGCGTCCATGAATTCCAACAATATTGAAGTGTTTTGGAAGCGTGCCGAGTGCGAGTAGAGCCGGATAGAAGAAGGACATTTGATGCGGGATCACGTCGTTCACTTCCGGACCTTGCAGGGCAGCCCTCTCCTTGGAAGGTCCCGCAGGGCCGGCAACGGGTGGATGCGCGGTGAAGGACGCGATAAAACGGCTGCCGGCCACTGCCAGTCGGTGATTTCTGGCAAATCGTAGCCTTCGCTCTCGGCGAAACGCTGGCCCTTGAGAATCCCATCTTTCTCCGCCCGCGCCAGCGCGTGCTTCTTGAATTCCGCGCTATATTGGTTGCGGGTCTTCTTCACCTCTTGCTTCGTCTTCATTTGCTCACCTCTGGTTAAGATCATATTCTCTTAACCGGGTGTCCGAGAAGACGGGGCAGGATCACTTGACCCCTGCCCCTCGGCGCCATCGTTGACGACGCAGCTATCCCCACTGCCGATCCAGAAGTCCATGGCCATGGACAGAAGGTCGCTCCAGGGCATGTAGTGGGAGCCGTCGCAGGAGAAATTGAGCCCGACAATG
>CAYQDX010000213.1:0-7153 GCA_964416345.1 uncultured Ectothiorhodospiraceae bacterium | reverse complement strand
GATGCCGGTGCTGGCCGGTGCGGTGACCATGCTGCTGACCGACAAGTATTTCGGCACCAGCTTCTTCAATGCCGCCGGCGGTGGCGACCCGGTGCTGTTCCAGCACGTGTTCTGGTTCTTCGGGCACCCCGAGGTCTACATCATGATCCTGCCGGCCTTCGGCGTGGTCTCCCAGATCATCCCGACCTTCGCCCGCAAGCCCCTGTTCGGCTACAGCTCCATGGTCTACGCAACCGCCAGCATCGCCTTCCTGTCCTTCATCGTGTGGGCCCACCACATGTTCACCACCGGAATGCCGGTGGCAGGCGAGCTGTACTTCATGTACGCGACCGTCATGATTGCCGTGCCCACGGCGGTAAAGGTGTTCAACTGGACGGCGACCATGTGGCGGGGGTCGATGACCTTCGAGACCCCCATGCTATGGTCGATAGCCTTCGTGTTCCTGTTCACGATCGGTGGCTTCTCCGGGTTGATGCTGGGCGTGGCCCCGGCGGACATGCAGTATCAGGACACCTACTTCGTGGTGGCGCACTTCCATTACGTGCTGGTGACCGGTGCCCTGTTCGCCATCATCGCCGCGGCCTACTACTGGCTGCCCAAGTGGACCGGCAACATGTATGACGAGAAGCTCGGCAAGATCCACTTCTGGTGGTCCGTGATTGCGGTGAACGTCACCTTTTTCCCGATGCACTTCCTGGGTCTGGCAGGCATGCCCCGGCGCATTCCGGACTACGCGGTGCAGTTCGCCAACTTCAATGCCATCGCCAGTGTGGGCGCCTTCGCCTTCGGCGCCGCCCAGCTGCTCTTCCTGTACATCGTGATCAAGACCATCCGCGGCGGTGCGAAGGCCACCAACGAGGTCTGGGAGGGGGCGCATGGCCTGGAGTGGACGCTGAGCTCGCCGCCTCCGTATCACAGCTTCACCACCGCGCCAGAGGTGAGGTAAGAGCCCGCACAGCGGCAGGCTCTGCGTTGAGCGAGCCTGCCGCAAGGCGGCGATGAGGTGCGCGGGATGACGACCGAGCGGAAGGATGACCAGGGTGCGGGCCTGCGCCGTACCGTGATATTCCTCGTGGTAGTAGCGCTGGCCTTTTACCTGGGTTTCATGTATTTGGGCCTGCATCGATGAGGCACCGCCGGGTGGTGCTCATACTCGCCGCGGTCGGCGTTGGGATGTTCGGTTTTGGCTTTGCGCTGGTGCCGCTGTACAGCCTGATCTGCAGCGTCACCGGCCTGAACGGCCGCTTTGAGGCCGTGAAGGCGGCCGTGGTCGAGACGCGGGTGGACCCGTCCCGGCTGGTCACGGTGGAGTTTCTGACCACCGTCAACGCAGACATGCCGTGGGAGTTCCGGCCGGAGGTGAGCAGCATGAAGGTGCATCCCGGACAGATCAGTGAGGCGACGTTCTACGCCCGGAACCGCTCCGACCACAAGATGGTGGGTCAGGCGGTGCCGAGCATCGCGCCTGGACGTGCCAAGGATTATCTGCAGAAGACCGAGTGCTTCTGCTTCACGCAGCAGACCTTCGCCGCCGGCGAGGGCAGAGACATGCCGGTACGGTTTATCGTGTCTCCCGATCTGCCCGAAAATGTGTCGCGCATGACCTTGTCGTACACCTTTTTCGACATCACGGGCACGTTGGCCAACTAGAGTGCAATTGATCGGGGGAAGCCCGTCGGACTTGAGCGAGTCCCGGTGCGGCGGGTGAGGGGTTCTGGGATAAGTAGAAAGTGGAGAGAGGTAACGCATGACTGAAGCTCACGGTGGATACTACGTTCCACACGGCAGCCACTGGCCCCTCCTTGGGTCCATCGGCCTGACCTCGACGCTGGTGGGGTTCGCCTCCAAGCTGCACGGTGCCGCCTGGGGGGGCACCCTCATGCTGATAGGTCTGGCCATCCTGGCCGTGATGATGTTCGGCTGGTTTGGCACCGTGGTGCACGAGAGCCAGCGCGGCCTCTACAACGACCAAGTCGACCGCTCGTTTCGTTGGGGTATGGCTTGGTTCATCTTCTCCGAGGTGATGTTCTTTTCGGCATTCTTCGGGGCGCTGTTCTATGCCCGGGTCCTGTCCATCCCCTGGCTGGGTGGGGCCGACCCGCGGGAGATGACCCACCTGCTGCTGTGGCCGAGCTTCGAGGCGATCTGGCCGCTACTCCATATGCCGGAGCCGGACAAATTCGACGTGCCCAAACACGTCATGGAAGCCTGGGGAGTTCCGGCCATCAACACCCTCATCCTGCTCTCCAGCGGCGTGACCGTCACCTGGGCGCACTGGGGCCTGAAGCAGGGCAACCGCGGCCAGCTCATCATCGGGCTCGCCGTGACCGTGGCGCTGGGCTTCCTGTTCGTGGGGCTGCAGGCCTTCGAATACCACCATGCCTACACGGAGCTGAACCTGAAGCTGAGCTCGGGGATCTATGGCACGGTCTTCTTCATGTTGACCGGCTTTCACGGCGCTCACGTGACCATCGGCGCCATTATGCTGCTGGTGATGCTGCTGCGCAGCATCCGCGGCCACTTCACGCCGGACCACCATTTCGCCTTCGAGGCGGCGGCGTGGTACTGGCACTTCGTCGACGTGGTGTGGCTGGGCCTGTTTACCTTCGTCTACTGGATCTGAGTGCGAGGCGTCTGCATGGCGCTGCTCTGCTGGGGCAGCGCCTTTTTCGCCACCGGGGCAGCAGCCCGGAGCTCGCTCATAGCGAGTGCGGCGAGATGAGTCCGAAGGCAAAGCCCAGCATCAGCAGGATGAATAGCGCCACCGAGACGGCAATGCGTCGGGTGAGTGCCTTGAGAGTGCGGTCCGAATAGCCCTGGTCCTTGACCAAATAGATGAGTCCGGCGCCCAGGTTGTAGAGGATGTAGGCCAGGGTGGCGACGACGATGACCTTAAATATCATGGCGGTGACCTATAGCGGGAGCAAATGCCGCAGTATAGCGCAACGGTGCGACGGGAGGCCAGAATGGCTGGACGCCAAGGCGCGGCTCGGTTGATTCCGCGAGGCTACAGCTTCCGGCCCAGGCTCCTGCCCACGCTGGCCACCCTGGCACTGCTTCCCCTGCTGGTGGTACTGGGCTTCTGGCAGCTGGACCGCGCAGACCAGAAGCGCGCCCTGCAGGCGCTCTATGCGCAGCGCGCGGCCGACCTGCCGGTGCAGGTGACAGGCTTGGTCACCCAGGCGCAGAGCTTCCAATTTCGGCCGGTGCGTGTGACGGGACACTACGTGCCTGAGCGGCAAATGCTGCTGGACAACCGCGTACACGAGGGCCATGCGGGCTACGAGGTGCTTACGCCGCTGGCGCTGGAAGGCAGCGACATCTGGGTGGTGGTCGATCGGGGCTGGGTCCCTTTGGGAATCAGTCGCGACGAGCCTCCGGCGGCGCCGGCGCCGACCGGGCAGGTGGCCGTGGAGGGCATCGCCAAGGTGCCGTTTCCTCCCGGCTTCGTGCTGGGCGGGGGACCGAGTGAGGAAGGCTTGTGGTCGCCGGTCGTGCCGTATGTGGACCTGCCCAGTTTTGCGCGCCACACCGGACATCGAGTGGAGCCATTCATGGTCTTGCTCAGTCCCAAGGCCGAGCACGGCTACGTCCGCGAATGGGTGCTTTACGAAGGCGGGCCCGAGCGCCATGAGGCCTATGCGCTCCAGTGGTTCTCAATGGCCGCGGTACTGGTGATCATCTATGTCGCAGTCAATCTGCGGCGGCAACGGGATGCGGTGGAATGACTGAGCAGCGACAGGCGCGTCGCAATCGCTTGATCTTGGTGCTGGTGCTCGTGATCTTCCTGCTGCCGGTGGCGGCCGCATGGTGGCTGTACCTGCATGGAGACCAATGGCAGCCCGGCACCATCAACTATGGGGCACTGGTGCAGCCGCCCCGCCCGGTGGATCTGAGCAGCCTGCAGCCGCTGCACGACGCCGGGCCGAGCGATGCGTCTGCTGCCCGCCGCTGGACGCTGCTCGTCGTGGCGGGGCGCACCTGCGACCGTCTCTGCGCGAGCAATCTGTACAAGATGCGCCAGGTGCGTCTCGCCCTGGGCAAGGACATGCGACGGGTGAGGCGGGTGCTGGTGCTGACGGAGGCACCCGTGGATGGGGCATTCGAGCAAACGCTGCAGCGCCACCAAGGTCTTGAGGTGGTCACTGCGGAGGCCCACGCGCTGGAGGCCGCCCTCGCACCTTTCGGTGGGGGCGGTCTGCCGGATCCCGCCGCGGCCCGCTACGTCTACGTTATAGACCCCCTGGGGAACCTCATGATGACCTATGGCCCGGACGCAGAGCCCAAGCCGATGCTGAAGGATCTGCAGCGCCTGCTCAAAGTATCGCAGGTAGGCTGAGATGAGCACCACGAGCCCATGGTTTGGCCGGCTTGCGCTGATCGCTGCCGTGCTGGCCATCTGCGTCGTCGGTCTGGGCGCCTATACCCGACTCTCGAATGCCGGGCTCGGCTGCCCGGATTGGCCGGGCTGCTACGGCAAGCTCGTGGTCCCGCACGACCAAAATCAGGCCAATGTCGCATTCCCGGAGCGGCCGCTGGAGGCGCAAAAGGCCTGGAAGGAGATGGTTCACCGGTACTTCGCTGGGACCCTGGGGGTGCTGATTCTGTGGCTCGCCGTGCTGGCCTGGCGTCACCGTCAGGATCCGCTGCAGCCGGTGGCTCTGCCCTTGTTCTTGGTGGCATTGGTGGTCTTTCAGGCGCTGCTCGGCATGTGGACCGTAACCGAGCTGCTCATGCCGCTGTTCGTGATGGCCCATCTGCTGGGCGGGATGACGACGCTGGCGCTGCTGTGGTGGCTGGCACTGAGGCGGGGTCGACTGGTCACGCCCGGCGTCGATCTCGCGGGGCTGAGACCTTGGGTGCTGCTCGGTCTGGTGGTCGTCGTGGTACAGATGGCTTTGGGGGGCTGGACCAGCGCCAACTATGCCGCCGTCGCCTGCCCGGACTTTCCGACCTGTCAGGCACAATGGTGGCCGCCGATGGATCTCGGCAACGGCTTCACGCTCTGGCATGGGCACGGCCTCAACTTCGAGGGCGGCGTGCTGCACAATGACGCCAGAGTGGCCATCCACATGATGCACCGCGTGGGCGCCGTGGTCACCCTCTGCTACATAGGCTGGCTGGGGGTCGCTGCGCTGCGCCGCGGTGCCGGAACGGCAATACGGCCTCTCGGCGCCGTGGTCCTGACGGCGGTGATCGCTCAGGTCTCGCTCGGCATCGCCAACGTGCTCCTGCACCTGCCGCTGCCCGTCGCCGTCGCGCACAATCTGGGCGCCGCCGTCCTGCTATTATCATTGGTCACGCTCGCTCATGCGTTGACGCCACTACCCGGGGAGAGGATGTGATGCAACAGACCAAAACACTCGTATTGCCGCTCGCTCAGGCGGGTCATTGGCGCGACTACTATGAGCTCACCAAGCCGAAGGTCGTGCTGCTCATCGTCTTCACCGCCATCGTTGGCATGTTCTTGGCAAGCCCGCACATGGTGCCACTGGGGACGCTGCTGCTGGGCACTTTGGGGATCGGGCTGGCAGCGGCCAGCGCCGCGGCGGTGAATCAGCTGGTAGACCAGCGGGCGGACGCGATGATGGCCCGTACTCGGGGCCGGCCGCTGCCCACCGGCCACCTGGACACGGCTCACGCCCTGGGCTTCGCGCTGCTGCTGGGTGCGCTTGCCATGGGGATCTTGGTGGCCTTCGTCAATACGCTTACCGCCATTCTGACCTTCGCCTCCCTCATCGGCTACGCCATCGTCTACACCATGTTCCTCAAGCGGGCGACTCCGCAGAACATTGTGATCGGAGGAGCGGCCGGCGCGGCGCCACCGGTGCTGGGATGGACGGCGGTGACTGGTCAGCTCGAGCCCGATGCCCTGCTGTTGTTCTTAATCATCTTCGCCTGGACCCCCCCGCATTTCTGGGCACTGGCCATCCACCGGCGCAAGGAGTATGCAGAGGCCGGCATCCCCATGCTGCCGGTCACCCATGGGGTCGACCTGACCCGGCTTCATGTGCTGCTCTACACTGCGCTGCTGTTTGCGCTGAGCATCCTGCCCTTTGCCACCCGCATGAGCGGGCTGCTCTATCTGACCGGCGCGGTGGTATTGGGTGCAGGCTTTCTCTATTACGCCATCAAGCTCTACATCGGCGACGACGAGCGCGTGGCCATGCAGACCTTCGGCTACTCGATCGTCTATCTCATGGGCTTGTTCGCATGTTTGCTCATTGATCATTACGTGCCGGCAGTGCTGACTCTGTTGATGTGACTCCGGGATTGCCCGGCGTATCGGGCCGCACGGCAGCCATGTGAGGCAAGCAAGCGCGGTATGGTGGCGCTCAAGCTCCTGGCCCTGCTTGCGCTGCTGCTGGTATCGATGCTCGTGGCCGGCATCCTGTTGAACCGCCCGCCCCTCACCCAGCCGCCGGGGGCGTGGTCCCGGCTCCAGCTCTATCTCACCACCAACGTCGCCCAGACCGGCGACGCCCCGGTGCTCCCGGAGCTGCGCACGCGGCGCTATCCGGTGGTCCCCGAGGCAGCCCGACGAGCCGTGCTCCAGGCCATCTCCGGCCTGTCCTGGAAGGTCGTGGATGCGGCCCAGCCGGGCGCGATCCATGCCGTTGTCACCAGCGCCCTGTGGCGCTTCGAGGACGATGTGCTGGTGTGGGTGCGATCCGCGGACGGCGGCAGCGCGATCGAAGTGCGCTCGAGCTCACGTGTCGGTCGGGGCGATCTGGCGGCCAATGCCCATCACGTCCTCGACCTCTATGCTGCGCTGGGCACTCTGCTCGGGCCGCAGCACCGAGTCGCCGGCGGCGGAAGCCGAAGGTGAATGCGATGAGGCTGTATCTGGTGCAGCATGGCGAGGCCCTGCCCAAGGAAGTCGATCCGGAGCGACCCTTGAGCTCAGCCGGCCGCCAGGACATCGAGCGCCTGGCAGACCTGCTGCAGCGTCACGGGGTGCAGGTGGCGCGGGTGCTCCACAGTGGCAAGAGGCGAGCGGCGCAGACGGCGGCCATTCTCGCCGCATCGCTCGCCCCAGCGATGACTGCGGAGCTCTCGGGGCTCGGTCCCAGCGTAGACCCAGCCATCGTAAGCGCATTGGTGCCCGGCTGGTGCGACGATACCCTCATGGTCGGACACCTGCCTCATCTGT
>CAYQDX010000212.1:0-7156 GCA_964416345.1 uncultured Ectothiorhodospiraceae bacterium | reverse complement strand
TTTGCCGGGTGCAGACCATAGAGCAGCGCTGCCAAGGCGGCGATCCATCCCGAGCGCCCGTTATGCGCGACTCTCGTGCCCAACCGAAGACAAAGGATCCCGACCAGCATGGTGTTGAACGCATGCACCAGGACGTTCGCCAGATGGAGCAGCCGAGCATCAGGCCCCTCACCCAGGGCCTGGACGATGAGCGTCATGAGAGGACTGGGGCGGTAATAGTTGCGGGAGAGCAGGAACGCCCTGCTGAGCTTCTCCGTCCAGAGTTTAGCGTCCATCATCTCCGGATCGAGCAAGTACATCCTATCGTCCCAGACGAATCCATTCCGGAGTGCCGGCCAATAGGCGACCAGAACGACGACCAGCACTGCGACCAAGAGCAGCCAGTCCGGGGCGCGTGAATGAAGCTGCTTGATCAAGTCTCGTTCCCTCAACTCGAGCTCCATGGCCAGATCAGGGGCAGCAAGCCAGGAGAATGATGCCCTGCCCGTCACGCATCGCTCGGGCAGTCATGCGCCGTCTCGCCTCGGCGACCGTGAGCACGCCCCGTGACGCGGTGCGGAGCAGCGATCCCTTTGCAGTCCCGGTTGCCACACGGTCACAACCCTGCGGCTCGGGAGCCCGAAGGCTCGCACCCGCTCCGGCACTCGTCTCGGAATGCGCAGATTACGCGGACGGGCTTCTGAACGGCAAGCCGAATAGGCGGTGCGTGCCGGGTGCGATGCCAATTGCCCTTGCGGAGCCGAGCGGGCCCGAGGATCATGGGTGCCCTGGCATCGCCGAGAGCCTCCTGCAACCCCCGTGAGCCGTCTCCTTGTAACCTGGGTGTGCGCGGTGACTGTGGTCGCCGCAGACTGCGGCCTCGCAACCCCCGCCGATGCGACGCCGCGCCTGGCCGAGATCGAGGCCGCCATCGATAGAGGGCTGAGCTGGATTGAGCAGAACCCGGCGACCCCGCAGGATGGGGGACTGGGGGACATCATCGACGAGGCGGTCTCATTCTCGGTGCTCGCTGGCCTGCAGAACAGGCCCGCCGACCGGGCGCGCTTCCGCAGGGCGCTGCGCACCCGCCTGGCCAGGCTGGAAACGCTGCCGGACTTCCAAGAGGCGGTACAGTGGCCTTACAACGCGCTGTTCGCCGACTATCACCTCCTTCTTGCGGCCTACTTGCTGCGCCAGGCGGGGCGGCCGAGCGCGCTCGAGCCGACCATCGTGGAAGGGGCTAGGCGCACCCTCGACGCTGCAGCCGATGCGCCGCCCACCGTCAGGCTCACCGTCGCGGTGCTTCTGGGCCGTCTGGGCGAGCCCGTTGCCTTGGACGCGCTGCTGGAGCAAAGCCTGCTCCAGCGGATCGCCGAGGGCAATCCGCCCAAGCTCCCGAGCTCATCTCGCTGGCAGCCGGACGAGCAGCGCCGCGTGGTTGAGATCTACGGCGTGGTGCACGAGGTGGTAGCCCTGACCGATTTTGGCCGCCTGCCTCCTACCCCCTGGCTCGCGGCTCGGCGCGGCGCCGTCGTCGCCTTTCTGACCGAGGCCGCGAGCGGGGCGCGCGCGGTGGGCAACGTGGATCTCGTGGCGGAGCTCGTCCTGGGCGCACACTTTCTCGGTGCGCCGCTCGATGCCCCGCTGCGCAGCGCATTGGATTGGCTCGCGGCGACACAGCTACCGGACGGCTCCTGGGGCGATGCCGTCACCAACCGCACCAACAAACGGCGGCATGCGGTGCTAACGGCCGTGGCGGCGCTGCAGGCGTACGCCAACACATTGGCTGCAGGAGGACCGGAGCAGCGGCAGGGCGAGCCGCCGCAGGCCGGGCAGGCACTCGGCGCCGGGCTGGAATCCCAGCCATCCGCGACGCTGGACGCACGCTGATGCGACTCCCGAAAACATTGCAGGCCTGGGGCACACCCGAATTCCCCGAAGTCCTCAAGTCGGAAATTGAGCGCCTCGATGCGGATCAGCTGCACCTGCAGCAGGGCCTGTCCAGCGGCAGTCATGCCGTCGACGACGCGATCGGCGTGACGATCATCCGCGTGGCGGACCACGGCGACTACATCCGGGCCAAGGCCGGCATCTTCTATTCCAGCATCATCGCGGGATGCAGCTGCGCCGACGACCCGACGCCGGTGGACCAGATTAGCGAGTACTGCGTGGTGCAGCTCGATATCGACAAAGCGACGGCCGAGACCACGGTCGTCGTCCTGGCTGAATAGGGCCGAGTCGGATGAGCGTTCTAAAGGAGATTTACAACTTCCGCGTGGTCTCTGGGCGCCTGGCCACCGCCGGACAGCCCACCGCGTCCGAGCTGGCGGAAGTCGCCGCGGCGGGCTTCGAAGTGGTTGTCAACCTCGGACTCGCGAACGCCCCCTACGCCTTGCCCGACGAGGCCGCCACCGTCGCCGCCCTGGGCCTGGACTACGCACACGTCCCTGTGAGCTTCGAGGCCCCGGCGCCGGAAGACTTGGAGCGCTTCTGCGGCCTCATGGACAGCCTGGACGGCCGGCGCCTGTTCGTGCACTGCGCCGCCAATAAGCGGGTGTCGGTGCTCGTGGCCCTGTGGCAGCTGCGTGCCGGGCGGTGGGATAGCCGGGAGACAGAGGACTTCATTGCCAGCGTGTGGCTCCCGACGCCGCCCTGGCAGCAACTGATCAACGAGACCGTCGAATCGTCGGCCGCGAGACGGCCGTCGGGGGCATAGCCGGCATCCGCCAGCCACGTCCCGTGAATGGGGAAAGCATTCTGCTACAGTAGGTACGGCTTGGCAGCATGCATTCCCTGCCCAACGGCATGACCTCCGAGCTGGAGCTGATGGTCAGGGACGTCGCGGCGATTGACTTTGACACATGCGGCGGGGACACTTGGCACATGTTTGATTCGTGCCGACTCCAACACTTCGTGGCTTCGACGTTGATTCGAGCCTTGCAGACTGGCGGGCGACCTGCGGGCGCGAGGCGTCTTGATCTCGGGTAGCCACCCGCATTAAAGAGTAAGCTTCATGTGGCCGCAGGCTCCACGAGCACTGCGGCTTTTTTTTGCTTGGAGGCGCTCGGTTGAGCTTCAGCCTGGAGCAAGTGGTGCCCTGGGGGCGCAGCTACGAGGAATACCTCGCCATGTTCGCCATGGGTCCCGGCGATCTGGGCGGCTGGGTGCTCGGCTGCGGCGATGGGCCGGCGGCATTCAACGCCGGGCTCACCCGGCGCGGCGGGCGTATCGTCTCGGTCGATCCCATCTACCGGTTCAGTGGCGAGGACATCGCGAGCCGCATCGACGCCACCTACGAGCGGGTGATGAGCCAGCTCGGGGCCAACCTCCACCAGTTCGTCTGGGACTCCGTCGGCTCGCCCGAGGCCCTGGGCCGCATGCGCATGGAGGCCATGGGCACCTTTCTGGACGACTACGAGGCGGGCCGGCGGGCCGGGCGCTACCTGCCGGCGGCGCTGCCGCGACTGCCGTTCGCGGCGGGTCAATTCGACCTTGCACTTTGCTCCCATCTATTGTTTCTGTACACGGAGCAGCTCGATCTGGACTTTCACCTGAGCGCGCTGGCCGAGCTGTGCCGGGTGGCCGGCGAAGTACGGGTGTTTCCATTGCTGAACCTGGCGGCCAGGCCGTCCCCGCACCTGCCGGGCGTCGTGGCCGGACTGCGGCGGGCGGGCTGCGAGGCGGCGCTGGGCACGGTAGGCTATGAATTCCAGAAGCACGGCAATCAGATGCTGCGCGTGCGCGCCAGACCCCGCGCGGCGGCGCAGAGGAGTAGCCACCCATGAGTGATCGTTTTCAGGCCGTGATGCCGGTGGCGCCCCGCCCGGAGGTGGTATTCGTCGCCGGCGAGGGCTCCTGGCTGATAGACGAGGCCGGCAAGCGCTACCTGGACTTCGTCCAGGGCTGGGCGGTGAACGCCTTGGGCCACGGTCATCCGTCCCTGATTCGTGCGCTGCAGGAGCAGGTGCCGCGGCTCATCAACGCCAGCCCGGCCTTCTACAACGAGCCCATGCTCAAGCTGGCAGGCATGCTGGTCGACCACAGCGCCTTCGACCACGTGTTCTTCGCCAACACGGGGGCCGAGGCCAACGAGGGCGCCATCAAGCTGGCGCGCAAGTGGGGGGCGCTGAACAGGGACGGGGCGCACAAGCTCATCACCTTCGCCCACGGCTTTCACGGGCGGACGCTCGCTACCATGTCGGCCTCGGGCAAGCCGGGCTGGGAAGGCCTGTTCGAGCCCAAGGTGCCGGGCTTCGTCAAGGTGCCCTACAATGACATAGATGCCGTGGAGACCGCCATCGACGACGACACCGTGGCGGTGATGCTGGAGCCCATCCAGGGCGAGGCCGGCGTGATCCCCGCCGACCCGGTGTTCGTGCGCGACCTGCGCACCCTGACGGCCGAGCGGGAGCTGCTGCTGATACTCGACGAGGTACAGACCGGGATGGGCCGCACCGGCGATCTGTTCGCCTATCAGGGCTTCGGCGTCGAGCCCGACATCATGACTCTGGGTAAGGGTATCGGCGGCGGCGTGCCCCTGGCGGCGCTGCTGGCCAAGGAGGCCGTGTCCTGCTTCGACCCCGGTGACCAGGGCGGCACCTACGGCGGCAACCCTCTTGCCTGCGCCGCCGGCTGTGCGGTGCTGGAGACGGTGCTGCAGCCCGGCTTCCTGGCCAGCGTGCGGGCCACGGGCAGCTATCTGCAGCACCGCCTGGATCAGCTCTCCTACTCCCACGGCCTGGGCGACGTGCGGGGCCGGGGCCTGCTGCTGGGTCTGGACACCACCGACCGGGACGCACCGGCCCTAGCCAAGCGGGCCTTCGAGCGCGGCCTGCTGATCAACGCACCGCGGTCCGACACGCTGCGCTTCATGCCGGCGCTGACCGTGAGCCTGGCAGAGATCGACCAGATGGCCGAATGTCTGGACGAGATCCTCGAGGAGGGGGTTTGAGCGCAATCCTTGAGGTCCAGACGGACGCCCAGGTGCAGGGGTGCTATCCCGTCATGGCGCAGCTCCGTCCCCACGTGGCGGAGGCGGCTTTCCTGAACCGAGTGCGACAGCAGCGGGCCGAAGGCTACCGGCTGGTCGCGCTGCGTGAGGGCGAGACGGTGCGCGCCGTCGCCGGATTCCGGGTGAGCAGCAGCCTGGCGCTGGGCCGGCATCTGTACGTCGACGACCTGGTCACCGATGAGGCTGCCCGCAGCCGGGGCCACGGTGCGGCACTGCTGCGCTGGCTGGAAGCCTGTGCCGCCCGCGAGCAGTGCGCGGTCCTGCATCTGGATTCGCAGGTCATCCGCTACGCCGCCCGTCGCTTCTATCTGAATCAGCGCATGGATCTCGTCAGCTACCACTTCCTGAGGCGGTTGGACACCTAGTCCGCTCGGCCGCCGAGCGTGCTGCGCCCGCGGGCGAGGCTCAACAACCCATCGTGGTGGTAATGCAGGCACCAGTCGCCCGCCTCGCCGACGACCACCAGGTTGTCGCCGCAGAATAGCCGGGGCGCGTACTTCACCACCATCTTCCAGGTGGTGAGCACCGCGGGTGCGTCCGCCGGAGCAAGCACGGGCAGCAGCAGCGCCGGTACAGCCACTTCTTGAGCTCCGGCGCGCGGGCGTCATGGGTGGCGCTCCGATGCGCTGGAGCACGCTCGGGACCCGCTGTCGGGGCTGCAGGAATGCCAGCGGGTTCTGGCGCCGGGCGGGCGCTACATCTTCACGGTGTCCATCGTCGCCGGCCGCCTGACGCACTCGCGCTCGGGTCTGGCGGCCAGCTACCATGGCTCGCCGGCGAATGTGTCGGAGGACAACCGGGTATAACACGGAACGCGGCGCCAATATCCGGACCGGGGTCCTGGAGGCGGGCTTCAGGTCCTGCACGCTGCACTGCCTGGAATACCCGGCGGGTCTGGCCCCGCAGGAGCCGAGGGCTCACTCATGGCTGCCGTGAGCGAGGCGGATTAGCAGATAGCCCAGCTCGATCGGGCGAAGTCCGAGGACGAGACCAAACCTGCCCGGCTCGACGACACCCCAAATCAGTGGGACGAGACCAAGAAGTGGACCGCAACCAGCACACTCCACGCCAAGCTTCTGTGAGCTTTCCACATGAGCTATAGGATGACCGAAGCACCCGGCTACGTCAGTGCCGACTACCTGCGTGAGGCCGCGCAGCTGGTGGCGAGAGTCAAGGAGCGCAGCTACGAGATGATGCGCCTAAAGCACGGCGCCCGTGTGCTGGATGTGGGCTGCGGACCGGGCATGGACACGGTGCCCCTGGCCGAGCAGGTAGGACCGGGAGGAAGAGTCATCGGTATCGACAAGGACCCCGCCATGCTTGCCGACGCCGACGCCCATGCCAGCGCCGGGAGTGTGGCCGAGAGAGTCGAGCACGTGCTGGGAGATGCCACGGCTCTGGACTTTCCCTCCGATCACTTCGACGCCTGCCGTGCCGAGCGTCTGCTGCAGGTCCTGCCGGCGACGGTGGCGCCAGCCCCCGTGGTGGCCGAAATGGTGCGTGTCATCCGCCCCGGCGGGTGGGTCGTGCTCGCCGACACCGACTGGGCCAGCGCTTCGGTGGATTTCGACGACGTGTACCTGGAGCGGCGCCTGCTCGGTTTCTTCGCACGTGGGCTGCGACCGAATGGCTACGCCGGTCGCCAGCTTCCCGGTCTGCTGGTGCAATGCGGCCTGACCGAGGTGCAGGTCGAGGCCATGCCGATGGTCCAATTCCGCCTGCAGGACACCCCCTTCGGCGACTGGCTGCAGCGGGAGGCGCAGGCGGCAGGCGTAGCCACCGCGGAGGAGGTGGAGCAATGGCGACGCGAGCTAGTCCGGCGCGAAGCCGAGGGCCGATTCTACGCCTGCGTCAACATGTTGGTGGCGGCGGGACGAAAGCGGGGTACGGAAGCGTGAGGCTCTCGCCAAGGCGCGCAAAGGAAGACCGAATCGAAGCGCTTTCCCATCGCGTGCGTTGCGGCCGAGCGACGTGAAAACGCGGCATGGGCGAGGCGGCGCTTCGCAAAGGCGAAGAAGGGTCGGTCGCCTTCCTCTACCGCGTGCCCGCCTCAATCGAAATCCGCCGGACTGCGCACCGGCGCGACGCCCGGTCGATTGAGCACATGGGTGTAGATCATCGTGGTGGAGACATCGGCGTGCCCCAGCAGCTCCTGGACGGTGCGGA
>CAYQDX010000211.1:0-7181 GCA_964416345.1 uncultured Ectothiorhodospiraceae bacterium | reverse complement strand
CCAGTGCCGCATCTCTCAACATCAGCATGTCATTCCGGCCATTCCCGAGTGCGACGGTGTGTTCTGCTCCGAGTCTACTGAGGTAGGCTGCCTTCATCTGATCCTGATTCTCTCCGGACAGGATGCTAAGCCTTATGGGCAGTGCCCGAAGGTTCCTCTCTGCGAGACCAAACGTGTCCGCGGTGACGATGTGCACCTCCAGAATGGAAGAAAGCGCCTGGATCAATGGTGCGACCTGTAGGATCAGCTTACCGTCACAGGCCAGTGTGCCGTTGTAGTCGCTGACCAAGAAGGAAAGGCAAAGCCTCTTGCGCCCTGGTATGTTGATTTCCAGCATTGCTGTTTCCCTGCCAACGGCAAGCATCAGCTGAGTCGCAAAGTGGCACAGCCCCCGCCAATGCAAGGGGCGTGACACTTTGACTCGCCAACTGGATGCACTTGTTGGACGAAGCCGCTGCACGGAGAAGCGGGTGGCGGCCTCATCGAATCAAGACGTAGCCTCGCGCCCTGTCACGAGTGGTCATTCCGTCAATAATCTGGGGTTACCCTGCCATGACAGCACTATCCGATACCGATTTCAAGCGGCGCTACCCCTCGCATCTCAAGCACCTTCGCCTCAAGGACCTGCAACCGAGGACCATCGAGGCCTACGCCCGTGCCACCCGCCGTATCGGGGCCAATTCCGACCACCCGATCGATGATCTGAGCGAGACCCTGTTGACCGACTACTTCACCGAGCTGCGCGAGAGCCACTCCTGGAGCCCCGTCATGCTCGACCTGTACGGACTGGAGCTCTACTACACCCATGTGCTGCACACCTGGCGGCGAGCTGACACTCCAGCCACAGGCAGGACTTACGGTGCTGGCACTGAGGACAGGTTACCGCAGGCCGCCGCCACGCGGTGAGGCTGCCCCCAGTCCTCGCAGTGGTAGCACACCGAGCCCAGCGCCCCGGTTCTGCAACTGACGACGGCCTCGATCACCTTCTTGTGCTCCGCTGGCATCGCCTCAGCGTAGCGCGAGAGATACTCAGGCGCATACTGGCGGAAGATCTCCTGGATGGCGCCCATCTCGCAGATCTCCCGTAGGCGCATCGATGCGGGCGTAGGCACCCTCCTGCCCGGCCTGGGTGAGGTTGCAGGTAGACCCTGGTGCCCTCCAGTTGGGCATGGCCAAGCGAAAAGCCCCCGGCACGTGGCTCTTGGGGCATGGGGGAGTCGGCCGCCGCGGCGCGGTTGCGACCCCGGCCCAGAGCGGGGAAGATCAGCCTGGGATGGCGGTGGGTGCACCAGTGCCGGCGCAGACCCGAGAAGGTCGCGGCCGGCAGCGGTCCTTGGCGCCCTTGCCGCGGTGGACATGCAGTAGCAGATGCGCAGCGTATTGGGCGGCCAGCCGCCATGTCCTTGCGCTGCTGGAATTACGGCTGGAGCTCGGGCTCGGAGATCAGGTCAAGGGTTTTGTGGTACAACTACCAGAGCATGCGCAGGGGGCGCGCATAGGCTTGGTGGGGCGCTCGCGGAGGCCATAGAGCTGCAGGGCATCGGTGGCTATCCGGCACCAATCGGTCATCATGTGGTCTCTCCTGTTCTGTACTTCGGCCAATGGCCGCGGAACACGGCCCAGATAAGGAGACCAGAAGATGACCGCCGGGGGCGGGACGGGGACGTGGAGACAAAGGAGGCCGTGTGGAACATTAAGAGTTGCCACGGTGTTGTGTTTTTCTGCACAATTGTACCCAATTGTCGTACATTTTGCAGGACGGAAGCAAATATGATGCAAGCGCTGATAAACGGCTATGTGACCTTGGCGATCGCTGTTACGCCAGTAGGCTTATTTGCCTGGGCCTGGATAAATTTCAAAACAGGTCTTAAGACATTGAGGTGGGTACGAATTGAGGGCGAGGTTGTATCGTCCAGTATCGAGCAATCTGGTACGACCATAGAATTTGACCATCCAACATATCGGACTAGTGCAATAGTAAGAAATGAGGTAAATGGATGTACGTATAGAACGTCCAATGTAGATGATTTCGTTGGAATTGTTTAATCGATAGGGAAGCCAAGGGCTCTTCCTAGGAAAGCGAAGGCATATGTTTACTATAATCGAAACAACCGCATCAGGCGACATTGGATCGAGCTGCATTACGGTTTTTAATTATCTTAAGTTTATTAGGAATCGGGTTCATTTCTTTGGAATGGCATTGGGTTTCTAAGACGTACTTCTAAGGACAGGAAATTTCTAAATCGAGGCCAGTTATTGACGTGAATCATAGACGGGGAGGGCTACGCGCTGCCTGTACTGCTATATGATATCGAAGACTACTGTTCTTTCTGTTTCAGGCGCGGCAAGGGCCGCATCATAGGTAGGATCAAATATATCTATGATTCTATTAGAATTATTTGCTTGAGTTCCATCCGGAAGCCCCGAGAATTGATTGCACCAACAAACCATCCAAGAGGCCCCGAATGGAGCGCAATGAAGTTGGCACGCTGGCAGCACGATTCAAGCGCGCAATCTCCGAGTCGAAGATCAATGCCCTGGGCCGGGCAGTGCGCTTCTCCTATCGCGAGCGCATCATCACCCCCTATCGGCTGGTGGTGAGCCTGTTGGTCGGCTTGTCTACTGGGCGGGTGGAGACCTTGGCCGACATCCAACGCTGCTTCAATGCGCACTTTGGCACCGCTGTGGCCTACAAGCCCTTTCACAATCAGCTCGCCAAGGCTCGCTTCGCCGACCTGATGCGGGAGCTCACCGATAGGCTGCTGCGCCAGTGGGTGGTGCGGGTGCTCGGCTCCACCTCCGGCGGGGCCTTCTCTGAGTTTCGCCGCATTCTCATCCAGGATGGCAGCTCCTTTGCGCTGAAGGAGACACTGCGGGAGGTCTTTTCGGGGCGCTTCACCCAAATCTCGCCGGCGGCCGTGGAGCTGCATGTGAGCCTGGATTTGCTCAATGAGTCGCTCTCCTGCGTGAGCCTCACCGCCGATACCGCCAGTGGGCGCGCCGAGCTGCCACCGGCCAACACCTTAAGTGGCGCCTTGCTGCTGGCCGACCGCGGATACTACTGCCTGCACTATCTGCGAGATCTCATCAGCGCCCAGGCGAGCTTTCTCATCCGTGCCACCGGACACATCAACCCCCTGGTGCTGGCCGCCTACGGCCCCAACGGTGAGCCGCTGCGGGGCTGCACCCACAAGTGGCTCAAGGAGATCAAGCGCCTGCCCAAGCGCCAGGCTGCCGACTTGGATGTCTGCTGGCAAGTCGATGGCCAGGCGCTGCAGTGCCGGCTGCTGCTGACCTGGAATCCCCAGACCCGAGAGTACCAGTATCTCATCACCAACCTGCCGCGTGAGCGCTACAGCCCCGCCGATGTGGTCCGCGCCTACCGCCTGCGCTGGCAGGTAGAGCTGCTGTTCAAGGAATGGAAGTCCTACGCCAACCTCCATGCCTTCGACACGGGCATCCCCTGCATCGCCGAGGGACTCATCTGGGCGGCCATTGCCGCGGCTACCCTCAAACGCTTTCTCGCCCATAGCACCCAGGTGTTGATGGGCGTGGAGATCTCCACCCGCAAAGTCGCCATGTGTGCCCGGCATGTGCTGTTGCCAATCTTCCAGGCACTCATCGCCGGCAAAGCCGCTGCATTGCTCGGTGCGCTGAGCGATGCCCTGGAATATCTTGCTCGCAATGCCCAGGGTGCGCATCCGAAACGAGTCCGACAATCCGGGCGGCTGCAGTTCGGCCTTGTGCCTGTGCTGGAGATGGCTTAAGTACCTACCTATGAGGGGCGCATAGCCCGGACGATGTAACGCTTGGCGCAACGCAGAAGCCGGCGCCAGAAACCAGCAAGATGGGACGATGATTTCGTTTCGCGGCCCTTAGGCTGCGCAAGGCTACCAGAGAGGAGCTGCTGATGTCGGAGAAGAAGACGCCGAGCAAACCTGCCCACGCCAATGACACACGGATGTCGGCCAAGAGCACCACCGGAAAGGGGACCAAGGGATTCACGGACGAGGAACGAGCCGCGATGCGGGAGCGCGCCCAAGAGCTGAAGGCGGCCGCGCGGCGCGGCCCGCGCGCTGGCAAGACGGATGGGGAAGGCGACGTGCTGGCGAAGATCGCCGAGATGCCGGAGCCAGATCGTGCCATGGCCCAGCGGATCCATGCAATCATCAAGGCCAGCGCGCCGGCGCTCAGGCCGAGAACCTGGTACGGGATGCCCGCGTACGCCAAGGACGGCAATGTCGTCTGCTTCTTCCAGAGCGCGCACAAATTCAAAACGAGGTACGCGACGTTCGGCTTCAGCGACAAGGCGAACCTCGACGAAAGTACAATGTGGCCGACCGCCTTCGCGCTGAAGGAGTTGACCGCTGCCGCCGAGGCAAGGATCAGCGCGCTTGTGACGAAAGCGGTGAGCTGAAGCGCGTGTCCTGAAGCGAGGGATCGGCGTTGGCCAAAGCGATGGAGCGAGAATGAGGGGGGTCCGCGATGACCAAGATTCTGGTGTTTGCCTTACTGTTGCCGCTGCTGTTCATGAACTTTGGGATGGGCCTTTCTCGCGCTTTTGCGAGAAGGCTCGGAACGCTGACTTCGAGATGGGCGCCGGAGAGCGAGGTGGCCGCGCCTCAGGTGGAGGCGCTGCGCCTACGGCTTGAGCGGATGCTGAGGCTCGTCAAGCTTGCGGTGGGCGTCCTGGGGCTGTTGCTGGGGACGTACGCCTTGGTGTCGGGGCAGCAGGGCTTCGGAATTGGCTCCCTTGCCGTAGTCGTGCTACTTGTCGTCGCTTTTCGCAACGGCGCCGACCTCAGCCGCACCGTCATCTACGCTCGGCACGATGCTGCCGTGATCCGCGCCAGGCGCGGCGAGGTCCCTGCAGGGCGGCTGATCGGGCCGATCCTGGCCTTGAGCGTTTCCGGCAATGCCCTTTTTCTGGGGTTGTGGGCGGTGCTCTACTACGTAATGCAGGAGGGCACGAAGATCGCCGCCGGAGTGAGCGTCAACCAGTGGGCCCTGGTGCTGTGGGGAGCGGGTTTGGTGGTGGGCGGACTGTTGGCTCGAGCCATAGCCCGGCGCGAGGACGGTTTCCTGCTTCGCAACGAGCTTGGCGTGGGGCTGTTCCTCGGGCTGGTCAGGCTGCGCGGGGCGCGGGATCGATGAGGGGGGTACGGTCTGCCGTGCGGGCGGCCGGAATGCCGGGGCCATGCTGATGCTGTTTGCTGTGCCGGCGGCTGATCCCGTCGGCGTGGTGTGCGCTCCGTTGGAGCCCTGGCGTAGCGAGTCGTGTCCGCGTCCCTAGCCCTCACACATGCCTTCCATAGCAGAGCAACACAGACACGTGGTGAGTGCTTGTTGACAGTCGCTAGTTGTATCCTACGCTCAGTAGGTCTGTTACAGAATTCTGCCAAATATCATGGGGAGTCATTGGCATGCCCCATCAGCTAGAAGGAGACTCAATATGTCACACAAAACAATTCTTTATAGTGTGCGCATCGGTTTTGTTGCCGCCATTTTCTCTGTCGGCTACCTCTGCGGCTGGATGACCCAACAAAGCGCGAATGCTCAGTTGGGACAATTTGGTGGGCAGATGCTCGATAAGGCAAAGGAAAGCGGCGGTGCGCTCGGAAGCGTGGCACAACTCGGGTCGGCAATAGCTGACATGGAGAAAAATGTTAGCGGTCTGCAACAAAACCTCGACACGCTGAAGAAAGTACAAGCTGCACTGGGGGGGAAGTAAGATCCAAGATTGAAAGACAATCGAGGTATACGTGAATCGGCTTAGTCGAGGTCGAGGCTTTGTGGGCGACGGAGGCATTCTATTTGGACACCATGACCGTAGCTAGGCATCTGGTGCTGCTGCTATGGCTGACTGGTGCCTACGCACAGTCACCTGCAGGCATTCAGCAACCCGCATTCCCGGTATCATTCATTGATATACCGCTGCGGCTGTCTCTCGAGCCCCTGGTTGATGCGGCTGACAGAATGCTCCCCAACCAGGCGGGCAACTGGCGCACTTGGAAGGACTGGCACGGTATCGCGTCTCAATACCGCGCCTGGCGCGGGCCGCTCAGCGTTACCGCCTCGGACGGTGTGCTATGGGTCCGGGCGCATATCCGTTATTGGATCAGGGCGCGAAAGAGCTTGCTTGGGGCGGTCACCCTGAAAGGCAGCTGCGGCATCGATGAGGCACCGCGACAGGCAGTGATCGGCATGCTAGTGCTGCTTGAGTGGGGACCGGACTGGACCTTGAGGCCGAGATTTCGCCTCCTGCCGACCCGGTTTCTCGACCGTTGCGAAATGACTTTCGCGAAAATCGACGTTACCTCCGTCGTCGAGACGGAATTCCGCAAGCAGATGCAGGACAGCCTGCGTGCGGCACTGAAGGCTCTTGCTCCGGGACAGAAGGCCCTCCAGCGCGAGGCACGGCAGAGCTGGTCGTTATTGCAAGAGCCGATAGCACTCGGCCAGGACCACTGGCTATTGCTGAGACCGGCGGGTGTCGCCCTGTCCCGCATTAGCGGCCGGGGGAAATACCTCGAGGCACAGCTTGCAATGACGTTGCAGCCGTCGCTGGTGACCGGCTCTGAGCCCGCCGTCAAGCCGGTGCCACTGCCACCCCTGGGGCAGTATTACCCCCGGTCTGGCGGCCTGAATCTCCACCTGGGTGTGGACCTGGATTTCCCAACACTCAACCAGCGGCTTTCCGACACGCTGGCTGGCGAGCCCCTGGTTATTGAAGGGCGGAAGGCCGGCATCAAGAAACTCAACCTTGCGGGCGGGGGACAGGAGATTAGGGCGCGAATGGAGCTCACCGGCGAGTTGGCTGGCACGGCGGAACTGGGTGCGAAGGTCGCCTATGTTGCCCAGGACCGGAAGCTCGAATTGCAGGATCTGACATTTGACTATCACCCCCAGGATCCCACCCTGGGGGTATTGGCAGAGGCATTCCACGAGCCCATCCGTCTGGCGCTGGAAGAGGCGGCCAACGAGGCGCTGGCCGACCAAGTCGAGCTGCTGGGCCGTCGTCTTTGGGCGGTGCTGAAGAAAATCAGTCCGGCGGGTGTGGCGCTTGACCTGTCTGCCCTGCAGCTACGCAGCGTGCAAATAGCTATCGAGCAACAGGGTATCAGGTTGGAGGGAACCGCCGTCGGGAGTGTCCGGCTGGTGTTGCGCTGACCGCTACGGGC
>CAYQDX010000210.1:0-7188 GCA_964416345.1 uncultured Ectothiorhodospiraceae bacterium | reverse complement strand
ATTCAGGTACAGCAGCAGCACGATGATCACTAGGGTCACAGGCACCACCAGCTTGAGCCGCTGCTCGGCTCGCACGAGATACTCATATTGCCCCGACCAGGACAGGGAGTAGCCCGGCGGCAGCTTCACCTGCTCGCGCACCTCGCGCTGTGCCTCGGCCACATAGGAGCCCAGATCGCGGCCGCGGATATCCACGAACACCCAGCCGTTGGGACGGGAGTTCTCGCTCTTGATCATGGCAGGACCGTCCTCGATGCGCACGTCCGCCACCTGCGATAGGGGAATGCGCGCCCCGCCGGGAGCGACGATGGGCAGCTCCCGCAGCCGGCCAAGGGAATCGCGCAGATCCCGCGGATAGCGCACGTTGATCGGATAGCGCTCCAGCCCTTGCACCGCCTCGGAGACGTTCATGCCGCCTACGGCCGTGGCGATAACATCCTGCACGTCGGCGATGTTCAGCCCCAGGCGGGAGGCGGCGACGCGGTCGATGTCCACCGTAATGTAGCGACCGCCGACCACCCGCTCGGAGAACGCCGACAGGGTACCGGGCACCTTGTTGACGACCTCTTCCACCCGCTTGCCGAGATTCTGGATGACTTTGAGGTCAGGCCCGGCAATCTTGATTCCCACGGGCGTCTTGATGCCCGTGGCGAGCATGTCGATGCGGGTCTTGATGGGCATCACCCAGGCATTGGTCAGGCCGGGAAACTTGACCCGCTCATCCAGCTCACGCTTGAGCTTCTCCAGGCTCATGCCGGGCCGCCACTGGTCGCGGGGCTTGAGCTGGATGGTGGTCTCGATCATTGTCAATGGGGCCGGATCGGTGGCAGTCTCGGCGCGCCCCACCTTGCCGAAAACCTTGGCGACCTCCGGCACGGTGCGGATCAACCGGTCCGTCTGCTGCAGCAGCTGCTCGGCCTTGCCTATCGAGATACCGGGGAAGGTGGTGGGCATGTACATGAGGTCACCCTCGTCCAGATCCGGCATGAATTCGGAGCCAATCCGGGTGACCGGCCAGATCCCGACCGCCACCAGCAGCAAGGCGATGATCAGCACCGTTCGTGGGGCCTTGAGCACCATGTTGATGAAGGGACGATAGGCCGCCACCAGCAGGCGATTGATGGGATTCTTCTGCTCGGGGGTGATGTGGCCGCGGATGAACAGGCCCATGAGCACCGGCACCAGGGTCACCGAGAGCCCGGCCGCGGCAGCCATAGCGTAGGTCTTGGTGTAGGCAAGCGGGGAGAACAGCCGCCCTTCCTGGGCTTCCAGGGTGAACACCGGCAGGAAGCTCAGTGTAATGATCAATAGCGAGAAGAATAGCGGCGGTCCCACCTCGCCGGCGGCCTCGCGCACGACCTGCCAGCGGTTCTCGTCGGTCAGCGGCTCACGCTCGATGTGCTTGTGCAGGTTCTCGATCATCACGATCGCGGCGTCCACCCTGGCGCCGATGGCGATGGCGATGCCGCCCAGAGACATGATATTGGCGTTGATTCCTTGCTGGTGCATGACGATGAAGGCAACCAGGATGCCGATAGGCAGGGAGATGATCGCCACCAGCGCCGAGCGCAGGTGGAACAGGAACACGACACACACCAGGGCCACGACCAGGAATTCTTCCAGCAGCTTGTGAGAGAGCGTGTCCACGGCCCGGCCAATCAGACTGGAGCGGTCGTAGGTGGGGACGATCTCCACGCCGCCGGGCAGGCCCGCGCGCAGGGACTCCAGCTTTTCCTTGACTCCCTGGATGGTGGTCATGGCGTTCTCGCCGTAGCGCATCAGCACGATGCCGCCCACGACCTCGCCCTCGCCGTCCAGCTCGGAGATTCCACGGCGCATCTGGGGTCCGAGGCGCACCTCAGCCACGTCCTGCAGCAGGATGGGAGTGCCGCGGGAGCTGGCCCCCAAGGGCACGCGCCGTAGGTCGTCGATGCTGCGGATGTAGCCGGTGGCCCGCACCATGTATTCGGCCTCCGCCAGCTCCACGACCGAGCCGCCGACCTCCTGGTTGGCACGCTGAATGGCCCGCCGCACCTGCGCCAGGGGGATGCCATAGGCACGCAGCCTGTCCGGGTCCAGCACGACCTGGTACTGACGGACCATGCCGCCGACGGTGGCCACTTCGGCTACGCCAGGCACCGTCTGCAGCTCGTATTTCAGGAACCAGTCCTGGATCGTGCGCAGCTGCGACAGATCGTGCTTGCCGCTGCGATCGACCAGCGCATACTCGTAGACCCAGCCGACCCCGGTGGCATCGGGGCCCAGGGCGGGGCGAGCCCCGGCCGGCAGCCGGGGTGTCACCTGGCTGAGGTATTCCAGCACCCGGGAGCGAGCCCAATAGAGGTCGGTGCCATCGGCGAAGATGACATAGACATAGGAGTCGCCGAAGAAGGAGTAGCCGCGCACCGTGACCGCCCTCGGCACCGCCAGCATGGCCGTGGTCAGCGGGTAGGTCACCTGATCCTCGACCACCTGGGGCGCCTGCCCGGGGAAGCTGGTCTTGATGATGACCTGTACGTCGGAAAGATCCGGAATGGCATCCACCGGCGTGCGATGCACCGCGTAGAGGCCGGCCGCCGCCAGTACCACCGTGAGCAGCAGCACCAGGTGCCGGTTGTGCACCGACCAGCGGATGACGGCAGCGATCACGGCTTGGTCTCCCCGGCGGCCGGCGCCTCGTCCTCGCCTGCGCTCATGCGCTGGAAGCTGGCCCTCAGGCTGGATTCCGAGTCGATGAGGAACTGGGCGGAGACCACCACTCGCTCGCCTTCCTTCAGGCCCGAGCGGATCTCCATCCAATCGCCGGTCTCGATCCCCACGACCACATCGCGCGGCTGGAAGCGGCCGTCGCCCAGGGCGATCACGACCCGGTCACTGCGCCCGGAGCGGATCAACGCCTCGGCGGGGATGCGCAGCACGTCTCGCTCGGGGCTGCCGTCGATGGTCACGTTGGCGAACATGTTCGGCTTGAGCACGCCATCGGGGTTGTCGAAGCGAATCCTGACCTTCAGGGTGCGGGTCATGGCGTCCAGATAGGGGTAGACGTACTGGACCCGACCCTTCCAGATCTTGCCCGGCAAATAGGGAAAACGGGCCTCGGCGCTCAGCCCGGTACGCACCCAGTCCGCCTGGTGCTCGAAAACCTCGGCCATCAGCCAGACGCTGGAGAGATCCGCTAGACTCATCACCTCGGTGGCCGGCTTGACGTACATCCCTTCACGTATCTTCAGGTGGGAGACGATGCCGTCCTGCTCGGCAAAGGTCTTCACCAGCGAGCTGACCCGCCGTCTGCGGCTGAGCTCGTCAATCTGGGCCTGGGGCACACCCAGAGCGTGCAGGCGCTCTCGGGAGGCCCGGATCAATCCCGGCGCGCTGCTCTTCAGCGCCTCCAGATACTCTTCCTGGGCGCTCACCAGGGTGGGAGCATAGATCTCGAAGAGAAGCTGACCCTCCTGCACCGGCTCGCCCTCCGCCCGCGCCACCAGGCGCTCCACCCAACCTTCGGTGCGCACGTGCACGTGGCTGATGCGGTTCTCGTCGTAGTCCACGTAGCCCACCGTGTCGATGCGACGCCAGAGGGTGCCGCGATCCACCTTGGCGGTGCGCACGCCCAGGTTGCTCATCACGGCAGGTGAGATCCGCACCACCGGTGCCCCCGGCTCGCTGGCGCCACCCTCCTGGTCCTCGTACACCGGCACCAGGTCCATGCCCATGGGCGACTTGCCAGGCTCGTCGCGTCGGTAGCTGAGATCCATAGGCGCCACCCAATAGCGGACCTTGCGCTCCTCGGCGGCGTGCTGCTCCGCGAAAATGGCCGCCCCGAGCACCAGCAGCGCTAGCGAGACGATGCGCTTCATGAGGCTTCTCCTCCCAGGTACCAAAGGGCGGCGCGGGCCTTGAGCCGGTCCACCTGCACCCTCAGCCCATCCAACCTGGTATCGAGCGCGGTGATGCGCGCGCGCATCACCGCGCTGAAATCCGCGGCGTCGCTCTGGTAGCTGGTGAGCGACACCCGGGCGTTCTGCTCCGCCTGGGGCACCAGACGCTCCCGGAAGCGGCGCTCGCGCTCGCCGAGTCGCAGCCAGGCGGCATATTGGCTCTCGAGCTCGCGTCTGAGCTCGCGCAGGCGATCCTCCCGCGCGTAGCCCGCCCCCTGGGCCCGAAGCTGGCGATCCGCCAGGCGACGGTCCTGGCGCTTGTCCGGGAACAGCGGGAGGTCTACGACCACCATGGCCGAGAGCATGTCGGAGCGCGCGCCCCCATCGGCATTGTGGCCGGCGCGCAGGCCATAGGTGAGATCCAGCATCCAGGCCGGCTTGTACTGCTGCCGGGCCAGACCCACGCCGTGCTGCGCGGCCCGCACCCGGGCGGCGGCGGCCAGCAGCAGCGGGTGCTGCGGCAAGGCTTGCTCGAGCTCACCCAGCGGCGGCGGGGCAGGCCAATCCGGCACCTTATCGACGAGGGGGCGGGCGGCCGCCGGCTCGCCCACCCAGCGGGCGAGCTCCGCGCGCGCCGCGGCCAGGCGCTGGGCGATGCCGGTCGCACGATCGTCCAGACGTCCCAGCTCCAGCTCGGCTCGCAGCACGTCCTGCTGATTGTTGCGGCCCGCGGCGTAGAGCCCCTGCGTCACACCGACCAGGCTGCGGAACAGACCCTTCGAGTCGGCGACGACCTTCCCCGCCCGCATCCAGTAGTAGGTCTCCAGCCAGCTCTCGCGCACCCCCCGGCGCACCCGCCGCGTCCGGTCATTCCCCTCCTCCCGCAGGGCACGGCCGAGCTGGGTCACGCGCTTGGCCTCCAGGCGCCGGGCATCGCCGGGGGGAAAGCTCTGCCGCACCCCCAGCTGGAGCTGGGTCGTGGGCTCCTGCACCCGGCTGAAGCTGTCCACCGGCAGGTTGGCGATGCCGAATCGGAGCTTGGGATCCGGGAGCTGGGTCGCGGCCACCGCCTGCTCGTCCATGGCCTCGGCCAGCGCCTCGGAGCGCTTGCGTAGCGGGTCCTGCCCCAGCGCCAGTCGGGTAGCCTCTTCCGGCCCGAGCGGCTGTGCGGGGACGCCCAACGGCGCCAGCACTAGACATGTCAGCAGCGCTCCCGTCTGGAGCGATAGGGAATGATTACGCATGATGATCTCTCCACGGTGCAGGATTGGAGCCCGGCGACGCCGTGGAGAAGGATCAAATTAGCAGGATGCAGAATCTCAGCCGGGGAGGCGGATCGATGGCAGCAGCGGATGCGAGCAGGCGCTGGGCAACCTGTAGTGGGGGAGCGTACAGGTCGTGGGAGCCTGCGAGCGGCGGCGGGATTGCCGGCTGGTCGGCGGGCATACTCCCCGGCGGACCTTGATCGGCATGAAGGGCGCAGCCGGCGCCCTCGTCACAGTCCGAGGCACCGCGCTCACCCTGCAGGTGTCCCAGACAATGGGGACAGGCGGCCTCGGGCGCCAGCTCGGAACGGGCAAACTCCATCAGCGCGACGGCCGCCCACCATGCCAGCATGGTGAGCACCAGCAGCTCCGTAATCCGACGCTTGTGGGTCTCCGTGAATCGCACCGCCCGCTCCGCACTCTGCAGACGCGCTATTGTTCGCTACCGCGCGCCGGCCGGCAAGCCCCCAGCCGTCGCCGCGGGACCGGCCGAGGGCATTCCGTTGACGGGCACGGGGTCACTGCGGCTACCATCGGGTGGCAGCCCCGGCACAGGCCACGACATGTCATCCCGCGTCCGCACCTTGCAGCTCTATTATCTCGCCACGCCCCTGTTCTGGCTGGCGGACTACGGGTGGGGCGCCGATTTGAGGGTGGCCGCGCTGGCCGCCTGGCCGGCGGCCAAGACCCTCTACTACCTGGTTTGCTGTGGGCTGGCGGTGGTGGGCGTGGCGGCACCACGGATGGCCAGTCTGGCGGGCCTGGTGGAGAGCAGTGCCAATATCCTGCTGCTGCTGACGAGCCTGCTCGCAGGCTACCTGAGCATGGTGGAGCGCGCTGCCGCCGGCACCCTGGCGGGCACCCCATTCACCCTGGGCAAGCTCGTCAACTTCATGGTGGTAGGCACCATGCTGGTGCTGAGCTTCTACAGCAATCCCCTGGTCGCCCCGCAGCAACGACGACGTCACTAGCTCGCCTAAGCAGGAGACGGATTTTTCCGACGCGAGCTGGCGCACCTCCAAGGGCCTGGGCTTCCGCTACAAAATCGCCCGCAAATTTGGCCTGCAGGTGCGCGTGGAAGTCGCCTGGGGGCCAGAAGAGACTGCCTAGGATATCACCGTCGGCAGTGCATGGAATGCGTCTTGCCGGTTTGTGGCCGGTGAGTGGGTTGGGCGCTTCGCGCCCGACTAGTCCTGGCACTGCCGAGTTGCGTCACAATTGTTGTAATCAGGCGAACACCTACTCATGGTCTGTTCGATAACGACAAGACATTTCAACATGGCACGTTCCACTCTGACATGCGTATCCCATCGCTTTGGATACGACATAAACAACCAGATTACAGCTACATGGATTGCCCATCCAGGGGGCTGTTGCGGTCATGGTACGCAGCTTGCTCAACCCGGAGTGAGCCAATTGTCCTTCACTCGTTAACTGGGGGTGCATATCCATGTACAAGTCGATGCTTTTTTCAATCACAGCGCTCGGTATGTTGATTGCCGGGACCGTCAACGCGGAAACCAACCAGGGTTACAACCTTTGCTGGCGGTATTGCCAGACGCGGGCTTCCAACCAGTTCAGCTGTGAAGCGTACTGCAGGTGTGTTCATATCAAACACAAGGGGAGCCTGTACTGCAGGATTCGCTCTACCGTGGATCATCCGGATCTCGTGCAGGGCCGAACGACTTCCGGTTCCGGGAGCGCCTATTCGGTTTCGCCGAAGGCCGGGGCCCGTATCCGGTGAATGTCCGCGTAAGGGCCGCGGAAAGAAATAATCGTCCCAAGATTGCACCGGATATGGGGTCGGATTCAAGGCGCGGCAAGGGGCGCATAGCCCGGACTATGCAACGCTTGCCGCAACGCAGAAGCCGGCGCCAGAGACCAGCAAGATGGGATGATTATTTCTTTCCGCGGCCCTAAATGGCGGCGGTGCGCTTCTGCGCGTCACGCCATTTACGCGCCGGGCCCGTTTGAACAAAGTGGAGAGCCAGCCTAGCCGTTGGTGAAAGGTGTGTATAGCGTGGGGCCTTGACGCGTTGGAGGCG
>CAYQDX010000209.1:0-7221 GCA_964416345.1 uncultured Ectothiorhodospiraceae bacterium | reverse complement strand
AATAAAGAGCCCCGGGAAATGTATTGCCACTTGTCAGGGGGCGGCTAATGGGTGATCCCATCGGCTTCGCAATCTCGGCCTGCATGTGGCGCATCTCGGCCCACGGGCTTTAGCTGTCCAGCGCGTTCTGCGCCGGCGGCTGCTGTGCCGCGGCGGGCGTGCCGTCAGTCTGCGGCTGGGCCGCCGGCGTGCTCTTATGATAGGACTCGGCGACGGTGGCACCCGTCCAGTGTCAACAGTCCCAGGCCAATGATGCTGCTTGTGATCACGGATCGTTTCATACCTGCCTCCTGACAGCGGTCTATCGGTCTAATGTTGATAAGCGGTGCGCCGCGACGCCCATCGGGCTCGGATTGCTCCGACCCATTGGCGGGGCCGGAGAGCTTCGAGATGCCGCTCAGATTGCCGTCCGGGCGGCGCCGCGCGTGTGTCCACACTTCAGCACACCGCGTGCCACGTGGTTTTTTTCACTGATTCATGGCCTTGGGGCGCCGGGCCGGACTTGGCCCGGGGACAATAACCACCGCGTAAGATATTGATCGTGCAAAGGGTCCTTGCAAGGGGCCTCCGCGACACGTTGCAAGTACATCCCTGTAAGCTCGACGACGGACTCCCTCCCGCCGGCGGTCGCTTCGACCCCATGCAAGCACTTTCACAAAGATTGATGCTCCCGGGCATCGCTAAGAGCACCGTGCAAGGCAGCGGCTTTGCCGGCGATGAGTGCCTGGAAGATGGGCAACGGTACATGAGAAGCACACATGGCGACCTTGCCGGTGGAGACCCCCACCTCCACCAACCCCTGGGCGCTGGTGAGCTCTCGCAGATACCCCAGGCACAAGTATCCGCGATCGGCTAGCCGCAAGGCGCCATCCAAGGTGCTGGCGGACGGCAGCTCGGCGCGGATCATGCGCTGGCCATCGGCCCGCCGCCGCCCAAGCGGCAAGGCGTATTCCCGCGCTACGTCAAGGCGAGCGCGGAGCGGGGGGTGGCCTAAAAAGCTTCACGCCCGGGTGGCCCCGTTCCAACAGAGGATCTTGGCGATGATGTGGTAAAGGATGGCCGTGCCGACACCCCAGGCGCCGTTGACCAGCAATCCAACGAGCATGTGCGCGGGGATGAACCCGGCGGCGATCGGCCGGCCCGTTAAGGGAAAAGCGACGAACCAGGCCACCAGCGTTGGGAAGATCGCGCCGAACAGGAGGGCGGCGACCCAATAGCCGGCGCCGCGCGGAAACTTGGTTTCGGCCCAGGAAAAGACGAATCCCCAAAAGCCGCCCCAGAACGCCAGCGAGATCACCGACGGCACCCCAAACGGCCGGGTCGGTGCCATCTTGAAAGGCGCCGTCGGCACCATGTCCACCAGGTGAAGGATGGCGAGCATGCCTTGATGGAAAATCAGCGTCGCCAGGAACGCGGCGATGAACATGACCGCGAGCCGCGCAGGATCGTGCCACGGACGCACGGCCACTTGAGCAATTGTGTCTGTCATGATGATGATCTCCGAAGACTTTTGCCTCCGATATTCGACGCCCAAACATATTCGAAGGACGTCGCGAGAGATAGTGAAATACTGTTCATCTTTGGGCTATACATCGATCACATTGTTACGATCAGAGTAGCTCTCTCGAAGGCGATGATCCGCATCGGGCTCCCACGGCGCGGACGAAAAAGCGGAAACACCTCGAGCGGTAAACCAAGGCTGCCTGTCCCTTGGGCCGCGCCAACTGCTCCTGCGCAAAGGGGGGCGGGCGCAATAGCACAGTAGGTCCTCCGGCAAAGTCAGGCGTGTAGACTTGCCATCGTTGCTGGCTCCGGGGAACACCCTATGCGGAAATCGCGCGCGCTGCTGCTCGGCATCCTGCTCGCTGGTGCGCTCGCCTGCCAGGCCGCAGCGCGGTCCGTCGTTGACCAGCGCCCCACGACTCTGACCCTGCTGCATACCAACGACACCCACAGTCACCTGGAGCCGTTCACGCCGTCTGGGGAGCCGGAGCAGGGCGGGGCGGCGCGGCGCAAGACTCTCATCGACCGGATCCGCGCTCGGGTGGGCGCGGACCACGTGCTGCTGGTCGATGCCGGGGACTTCTCACAGGGCACCGTGTACTACAACGCCTGGCGGGGCTCGGCGTCCGTGATGGCCATGAACGCCATGGGCTACGACGTGGTGACCCTGGGCAATCACGAATTCGACCAGGGGCCGGAGAACCTGGGGCGACTACTGCAGGGCGGATCGGTCACCATCGCCGGTAAGGATTATCCGGTGGAGCGGCCGCGCTTCCGGGTGGTGAGCGCCAATTTGGACGTCGCGGCGGAGCCGGCCCTCTCGGGCCTGCTCACACCCAGCACGGTGGTGGTGCGGGCCGGGACCCGCATCGGCCTCATCGGGGTGGTGACGGAGACCCTGCCGCGCATCTCCGCCGCTGGCAGCGGCGTTCGGGTGGCGGACTATCTCGCCAGTGTGCAGCGGGCGGCGGATGCCCTGAGGGCCGAGGGCGTGCGCTGCATCGTGCTGCTTTCCCATGCGGGCTACCGGCTGGACGTACGGCAGGCGCGGCGGCTGTCGGGCATCGACGTCATTGTCTCCGGGCATGATCACAAGCTCACCGGCGACGCCGCGCTATGGGCGCAAGATCCGAGGCTGCGTTTTCTGGCAACGCGGGTGGCCGGACCCTATCCTACGGTGGTGCGGGGCAGAGACGGCCACACCACGCTGGTGGTCAGCGCCTATGAATGGGGGCGGGTGCTGGGACACCTGGATGTGAGCTTCGATGCGGAAGGACACGTCGGCCGCTGGTCGGGTGGCCCGATGCTGGTCGACGCCAGGGTACCAGCGGACCCCGAGCTGGCCGCCAGGGTGGCGAGCTACCGGGGGCCGCTGGATGCCTTCGTCGACACGGCGGTGGGCCGCGCCGCGGCGGCCTTCGACGGCAGCCGGGATCCGGGGCTGCGCAGCCGCGAGATGCCCCTCGGGGACCTGGTGGCCGACGTGGTGCTGACGGCGGCCGCCGAGAGCGATGGGGCCGTAGCGGCCTTGATCAACGGCGGCAGCATCCGCGACGGGCTGCCCCAGGGCCAGGTCAGCTTTGGCAAGCTCCTGGAAGTGCTGCCTTTCGGTAACACCGTGGCGGTGGTGGATGTCACGGGCGAGGAGCTCTTGGAGGCGCTGGACAATGGTCTCACCCACGCCGGCGGACGTGCCTCGGGCGCCTTTCCCCAGGTAGCGGGCATGGAGCTCATTTACTGCGCTGCCGCCCCCTGTGCCCGGGCCCTGCGCCCGGGAGGCCGGGTGATGCGGCTCAGCGTGGCCGGCCGCCCGTGGGATCCCCTGACGAGCTACCGGTTGGCTGCCAACGGCTTCATGACTCGCGGACAGGACTACTATCGGTCGCTGCAGCGAGCCTGCAGTCGTCCCGGGGGATATTGCCGTGACACGGGTATGCTGATGCTGGATCTGCTGGTGCACGAATTCCGCCGGCACTCCCCCGTGAGCCGTGCCACCGACGGCCGGCTGGTGGCCAGATGAGCGCCGAGCATTTTGGGATTCGGGTCTATGGCGTGGAGGCGCTCCGGTGGCGCGCCTGAGGCGCCTGCGGCCGCTGAGGTGGCTGCGCCGCACCGCCTGGGTGCTCGCGCTGCTGGGTCTGCTCGCCGCCGTTGCCGGTGCCTATGTCTACCGCCTGGCCCGCCAGGCGGAGCCGCACTACAACGGTGAGGTGGTGCTGCCCGGGCTCGCCGCCCCGGTCACGGTGCGCTACGGTCCGCACGCGATTCCCTACCTGCAGGCGGCAAGCCAGGCGGATCTGTTCTTTGCGCAGGGCTATGTCACTGCCGCCGAGCGCATGTGGCAGATGGATCTCATGCGCCGCCTGGCCCGCGGCCGGCTGGCGGAGCTGCTCGGTGCCAAGGCCCTGCCGGTGGACCGGATGTTCCGCACCCTGGGCCTGGAGGCGGCGGCGAGGGCCTCGTATGCGGCCGTGGATGGCGAGGTCCGGTCCTACCTGGACGCCTACGCCGCAGGAGTCAATGCCTACCGCGCAAAGGCGCGCGACCGGCTGCCCCTGGAGTACCGGCTGATCGGGGCCGAGCCTGCGGCCTGGGAGCCGGTAGATTCCCTGGCCATCGGCGAGTACATGGCGTTCAGCCTGAGCTTCAACGCCAAGGAGGAGCTGACCTTTCTCAAGCTCGCTCGCCGCCTGGGGACGGAGCGGGCCCGGGAGCTGTTTCCCACCGACGAGGGCGTGCCGGCCCCGGAGGTGGCCCCTGCGCTGGCGCAGCTGCTCCCACGTCTGGGAGGGAGGCTGGAGCTTCCGCTCACGCTGGCCAGCCAGTGGGGCCTGCCGGTGCCGGGGCCGGCCAGCAACAGCTGGGTGCTGTCCGGACGGCGAACCGCGAGCGGCGGCCCCATCCTGGCGAACGATCCCCATCTGGCGCCCGGCATGCCAGGCATCTGGTACGAGCAAGAGCTGCAGGCGCCGGGCTACCACGCCGTGGGCATCAGCCTGCCGGGCGTGCCTTTCATCGCCATCGGTCACAATGCGGACCTCGCCTGGGGCATTACCACCGCCATGGCCGACACCCAGGACATCTACATCGATTGCCAGAGTGCCGACGGCAAGTCTGTGCAACGCCCTGGCGGTGAGACCGAGCCCGTCGTCGAGCACAGCGAGCTGCTGGCGGTCAGGGGCCGGGCCGAGCCGGAGCGGCTGCGGGTGCGCCGCACCTCCAACGGGCTGGTGCTGAACGATCTGCTACTGGCGCCGGCTGGCACGCCCCTGGACTTTCCGGTCATGGACTCCGACTACTTGCTGTGCCTGCGCTGGAGCATCGAGGTGCCCGAGCAGGGCATCGAGGGCTTCTATCGCATCAACACCGCGACCACGCCTGCGGAGCTGCGCGCGGGCATCGCCCTCATCCACCACGTCGGCCTGAGCTTCATGCACGCCCACCGCGATGGGACCATCGGCTGGAAGGTGAGCGGCGCGCTGCCGCGGCGCAGCCGAAGAACCGGCACCTTTCCCGTCCCTGGCTGGAGCGGGGACTATCGCTGGGAGGGCTACGTGCCGGCGGCGCAGAATCCAGGCAGCGAGCGGGCTGGCGCCGAGGGCTACCTGTTGACCGCCAACAACCGCACCGTGCCGGTGGACTCACCGGTGCTGGTGGGGCGCTCCTGGATGGCGCCCTATCGGGCCCAGCGCATCGCGGAGCTGCTCGCGGCGAAGCCACGCTACACCGCGCAGGACGTGGCTGCCATGCAGCTCGACCGGCTGGCCATCGAGGCGCGCCACTATCGGGACGCGCTGCTGCGCCTGCAGGTGCCGATGCGGGCGCTGGACCCCGAGGCCTGGGCGCTGGTGGAGCGTTATTTCCGCCACTGGGACGGGCGCTGCGCTGCCGGTAGTGAGTCCGCCGCGCTCTTCGTGCTGCTGCGGCCCGCCCTGGTGGCGGCACTCTACGGAGACGAGCTGGGGTCGGACTTGAAAGCCCTCATGGCCATCTCCAATCTGGCCTACAACGCCACCCAGGAGGTGGTGCGCAGCGGCCAGTCCTCATTCTGGGACGATGTGCGCACACCGCAGGTGGAGACCCCCGCCCAGATCTGGGCCCGCGCCCTGCATGCGGCGCAGGCACGGCTCGCCGCCTACGGCCAGGGTGATGAGGGGCCACAACTGGGAGCGCTGCGCCGGCTGGTGTTCATTCATGCTTTCCATCGGCTGCCCGTGCTGGGCGCCCTGTTCGACGTGGGCCCCATAGGTGTGGGCGGAGACGACCACACCGTGAGCGTGACGAAGGCGGCGCTGGACGACCCCACGCGTCCCCTCTACGTGCCTTCCTACCGGGTGGTGATGACTCCGGACGACTGGCACCATTGCCGCGGCACGGACACACTGGGCCAGTCTGGCCACAGGTTCTCGCCCTATCGCACGGACCAGCTCGGCGACTGGCTGAGCGGCGGCACCCACCCCTGGCCGTGGGGCGGCTATGCCGGGGCCGAGGTCTGGGGGCGCCTGCGACTGCTGCCTGGACAGTCCCGGTGACGGACTCGCTCAACCAGGACATCGCAGCGCGCCTGGAAGAGGCGGCGGAGCTGCTGCAGCAGCAGGGTGCCAACCCGTTTCGTGCCGGTGCCTACCGGCGTGCCGCGGATACCGTGGCACACCTGGAGCGAGATCTGCGCGAGCTGGCGCAGCGCGACGGGCTGGTGGGCCTGCAGGCGCTGCCCGGCATCGGCAAGGGGATCGCCGCCGCCATCTACGAGCTAGTTGCCACCGGCCGTTGGGTTCAGCTGGAACGGCTGCGCGGTACCTCGGATCCGGAGCAGTTGTTCCAGACCCTGCCCGGGGTCGGCCCGGAGCTCGCCAGGCGTATCCACGAGACCCTGCATGCCGACACCCTGCCGGCCCTGGAGCTGGCGGCCTACGATGGGACGCTGCTGCGCGTGCCGGGCCTGGGGCCGCGCCGGGCCGCATCCCTGCGGGCCAGCTTGGCCAGCGCTCTGGGGCGGGTGCGGGAGCACGGCTGGCGTCCCGAACCGGGACCCGGCGTCGATCTCCTGCTGGACGTGGATCGCGAGTACCGCGCGGCGGCGGAGGCGGACACCCTACCCAAGGTCGCCCCCAAGCGCTTCAATCCCGACGCTACGGCCTGGCTACCCATCCTGCACACCCGGCGCGGCGACTGGCACTTCACGGCCCTATATTCCAACACCCCTCGCGCCCATGAGCTGGGGCGCACCCGGGACTGGGTGGTCGTGTATTGCTACGACGACGAGCATCGGGAGGGACAGCAAACGGTCGTGACCGAGACCCACGGCTACCTGCTGGGCCGGCGGGTGGTGCGTGGCCGCGAGGCGGAGTGCCGGGCCTATTACTCGTAAGTAAGTCCGCCGGTTCGGCGTCAGGGCGGCAAAGCGAGCTTGAAATATGCCAAAAGGCAGTGCGCAGGCTGGATTATTGCCCGCCTATAAGCTATCGTTAATCCGTTAATCCGCGAATATATTGAACTCCTGATCTTGGTATGCCGCCGTCCCGGCGTCCTGGCAGCCTCGCCGACCGTCCGGGCATGTGTGGGGCAGCGGTCCAACGGCGGGTGCGTCTGGCACCTAAGGAGCCTCGCGAAAATAACTTGTACATCTTGCTTGTCTTTTCGCCTGCCTGCTGCGTTGCGGGAAGGGTTACATAGCCTGGCTATGCGCCCCTTTCCACGCCTTGCAGGTAGACGATA
>CAYQDX010000208.1:0-7237 GCA_964416345.1 uncultured Ectothiorhodospiraceae bacterium | reverse complement strand
GTGCGGCGGAGCGTTTCTCCGTCTACAGGAGGACGAGACTATGGCGATGATGCTGCACAAGCTCTCGGACCGCAAGGTCAAGGCTGCAGGACCGGTCAAGCACGAGGATGGCGGCGGACTGCGCCTGGTAGTCTCCCCGTCTGGCGCCAGGAAGTGGGTGCTCCGGATCACCGTCCAGGGCACGCGCCGGGAGATGGGCTTAGGGTCCTACCCCACCGTGAGCCTGGCCGGCGCCCGCAACGCTGCAGCCGACTACCGCAAGCAGGTAGTGGCCGGCACGGACCCCATCAAGGCCCGGGCTATGGAGCCCGAGGCCGTCCCTACCTTCGTCCAGGCCGCTGCCCGCTACATCCGGGCACACCGGCACGGGTGGCGAAACCGCAAGCATGCCAGGCAGTGGGTGGCCACCCTCAAGACCTACGCCCGGCCGGTCATGGGCGCCAAGACCGTAGACGCCATCGGTACCGAGGACGTGCTCCGGGCACTGGCCCCGATCTGGACAGTCAAGACCGAGACGGCCAAGCGGGTGCAGGGCAGGATCGAGAACATCCTCGACTGGGCCACGGCGATGAAGTACCGCACCGGCGAGAACCCCGGCCGCTGGCATGGCCACCTGGCCAAGCTGCTGCCCCGCCCCACCCGCGTCAAGACCGTGACCCATCATCCAGCGATGCCCTACGCCGAGCTGCCCCGGGGCCATGCGCTCCCCCGACAGCCCGACACGAAAGTTCAACATGACTGGCTCACTCCTATGGCACCAAAACCCAGGCCACAATAGAGGTGGCGCAGAATCTCCAGAAGGTCCAGAACACCAATCGGGTGGAGGTCGCCGGCGGGCGTCCGCGGCGCATCCGCGTCGAGCTAGACCCCGAGGCGCTTGCCGCGCGACGCACCGCACCGCTCGACGTGGCCTGGGCCATCGAGGTCTCCAACGATCGCCAGCCGGCAGGCCAGATCCAGCAACGCGACCAGGTACTGGCGCTCGATGCGGGCACCTTCGTCGGCAACGCGGAGGATCTCAGGCGTCTCGCCGTCAACGTGATCGACGACGTCCCCGTGTATCTGGATGACGTCGCCCGCGTTATCAACGGACCCGCCGAGCCCACCAGCTACACCTGGATCGGCTTCGGGCCCGCCGCCGGCGTCTACCCGGCCGCAGTGGTCTCGGTGGCCAAGAAAAAGGGCACCAACGCGGTGTGGGTGGCGCACGATGTCGAGCGCATGCTGACGAATCTTGAGCACGACCTGTTCTCCCCCCGGTGTGCACTACCGGATTATCCGCGACTATGGCCACACCGCACGCGAGAAGGTCAACGAGTTGGTGGGGGGCCTCGTCGTCGCCGTGCTCACCGTGGTCGTCCTTGTCGCCATCTTCATCGGTTGGCGTGCCGCGCTGATCGTGGCGCTGGCCGTGCCCATCTGCTACGGGATCACGCAGCTTGTCGATCTCTTCACCGGCTACACCATCAACCGCGTCACCCTGTTTGCGCTCATCCTGGCGCTGGGGCTGCTGGTCGACGACCCCATCACCGGCGTCGACAACATCGAGCGTTATCTGCGCATGGGCCGGTTCGAGCCGCTGCGCGCGGTGGTGAGCGCCATCACCGACATCCGCGGCCCGCTCATCATGGCCACAGTGGCCATCGTCATCGCCTTCGCGCCCATGTCTTTCATCACCGGCATGATGGGGCCCTACATGGCGCCCATGGCCCTCAACGTGCCCGTCGCGGCCATCGTCAGCACCTTTGTCGCCTTCATCGTCACCCCCTGGCTCGCCTATCGGATGCTGCCCCACCAGCCCCCAAAAGTCGTCTACGATGTCAAGCGCACGCCCATCTACCGCATCTACAGCAGGGCCGTCAGGCCGTTGATACGCAGCCGGGCGCGGGCCTGGGCGTTCCTGGGGGCGGTGGCCGTGGTGTTCGTCGCCGCGGTTTCCCTGCCCGCGTTCCGCCTCGTGCCGCTCAAGCTCCTGCCCTACGAGAACAAGGACAATTTTAAATCCTCGTGGACATGCCCGAGGGCACTACCCTCGAACGCACCCAGGGGGTGACGCGCGCGCTCGCCGAGTATCTGCGTACCGTACCCGAGGTGCGGGACTTCACCACCTTCGTCGGCACGCCCTCGCCCATGGACTTCAACGGACTCATCCGCCACTACTACCTGCGCGACGGCTCGAATCAGGCCGAGATCCGGGTGACCCTCGCCGGCAAGCGCCACCGCGCTGAGCAGTCTCACGAGATCTTTCTGCGCATCCGCGACGATCTCGAAGCCATCGCCCACCGCTATCGGACCCCCATCAAGCTGGCGGAGGTCCCGCCGGGCCCGCCCGTTGTGTCCACCCTCACCGCCGAGATTTACGGCGCACTAGCTACGCCCTACCCGCGGCTCCAGCGCGCCGCGCGGAGGCTCGCCGCTCGCCTCGAGCGCGAGCCGTTCGTGGTCGACGTCGACACGTCAGTGGAGGCTGCGCAGCGCAAGCTCGTGTTCGTGACCGACAAGGAGAAGGCGGCGCTCTCGGGCATCGCCACCGAGGACGTGGCACGCACCGTGGCGCTCGCGGCTGAGGGTGCAACCGCAGGATATTTGCAGACCCCCACGGAGGCCAACCCCCTGCCCATCGCGCTGCGCCTGACGATAGAGCGGCGCAGCGCCGCCGGCTCAAGGGCCGGCCCGGGATCGCCAATCTGCGCGGGGCCGGCGGCGTGCGCGATGCGCCGCAGCCGCTCGTGCAGCTTGGCGAGCTTGGTCACTTCCAGCACATGGTCCAGGACCAGAGCATCTATCACAAGAACCTGCGGCGCGTGGCATACGTCTACGCCGGGGTAGCCGGGCGAGCACCAGCCGAGATCATCATGGACGTGGGCGCCGACCGGCGCAGCATCGTTGTGGGCGGCGGGGATCGGGGTGAAGTGGGATTTCGAAGCGCGGCAACGCCGCCGGCTCCAGACCCGCGCTCGCTCGGCGAGCACGTCGTCGCTGGCTATCCCAACCCAGTACTGTTCGCCGCGACCGCCATGATCGGCATGATCGGCATGATCGCGCTGGCCGGCATCGCGGTGCGCAACTCTCTCATCCTGATCGAGCTCATCCAGCTCGCGCTGCGCGAAGGGCTGGCGCTCGAGGAAGCGCTGGTCCACGCGGGCGCGGTGCGCATGCGTCCCGTGCTGCTGACCGCCGGCACGACCTTGCTCGGCAATCTGGTCATCACCCTCGACCCGGTCTTCAGCGGCCTTGCGTGGGCCATCATCTTCGGCGTCCTCGCGTCCACCGTGTTCACACTCGCGGTAGTGCCGGCGGTGTACTTTCTCGTCTACGCCAACCGGCCGGGACACGGTCTGCTACGGCGGATGCCGCTGGAATGAAGATCGCCCTGCGAACGTTCTACGCCGTGCCCGCGCTTGCCCGCTCGGTGTGGCGCTGGCCCATTTGGCGGGATTCTTCGACGAGATCATCCCGCCGGGCAAGGTGAGCGGGGCGCGGCGGCAGACCAGCGGCGCCGCTGCATGGCCTACCGGGCACGGATCCAACCCGCTTTTGCCAGATGCGACCCTTAGCCGAGGACTGCACCCGAGAACGGCTTGCAAAATCAACGCTGTCCCCGCGAATTTGGATAACCCGGAGCTTGGTCCACAGCACGCAAGCGAGACACGCGACCACTGATCCCCGGCACGGCACGTCACCGACGCACTGAGCGCGACTACCTGTCGGTCCTGCTTGATACCGTCACCCTGGACGATTGGCGCGACGTAGTGACTGCGACCTTGAGCCTCGCCAAGTCCGGCGACCCGGCGGCGCAGGCCTGGCTGGCGCAATTCCTGGTCGGTAAGCCCAAGACCATGGCGCCAACCCCGATGACCCTGGTGGTCCAGCAACTCAACGGCGCCGATCCCTTGGTTGATCGGCTGGCAAAGCCGCACTTGGACCGCCTGCGCTATCCGAGGCGTCTTCCGCGAGGTCGGCGTACTCCCGCCGTGTCTCCAGGAAACCGCCGAGACCCAGATCCACCCAGCGGGCACCGAGGGGGTTGAAGTCCAGCTCCGTATAGAACGGGTTCTCCGGGTGCCCGGGGACCCCCAGGTTGTCGTAGGTGAAGTCGGTGAACAGGGGCGCCATCCCCTTGCTCGGGTGGCAACGCTCGCGCTCGCGCTGGGCTACGGCACCACGGCCAGCGGCGACTATTCCACCGCGCTGGGCGGCGACACTACGGCCGAGTCCTACGCCGAGACGGCGATCGGCTGCTACGACACGGACTACACCCCCGCCTCCACGACCAATTGGATCTCCGGCGACCGGCTATTCGTCATCGGCAATGGTTTCATCGTCCCCCACGACGCCCTGGTAATGCAAAACAACGGCGACACTACTCTGAACGGTCAGCTCACGGTGACCAGCTCGGCGAGCGCCTCGGACACCGCGGTCTGTCGCAATGGCAATACTCTTTCGTCCTGCTCCTCCTCGCGGCGCTACAAGGAGGCGATTGGGGATCTCGGGCTGGGGCTTGCGACGGTGGAGGGGTTGCGCCCGGTGAGCTTCAAGTGGACGGGGCGCGAGGAGCGGGATGTCGCGCTCATCGCCGAGGAGGTAGCGGCGCTGGTGCCGCGGCTCGTCACCCACAACGCCGCCGGTCAGGTGGAGGGCGTCAAGTACGCCCGGGTTACCGCGGTGCTCGTGAACACGGTCAAGGAGCAGCAGGCGGAGATTCAAGGCCAACGGCAGCATAGCGCCCAGAAAGAAGCGCAGATAGCCGAGCAGCGGGAGCATATCGCCCGGCAAGAGGCGCAGCTAGCCGAGAAGCAGGGGCAGATCTCCGAGCAGCAGAAGGTGATCGCCACACTACGGGGCAAGATTACGACCGTGGAGGCCCAGCAGGCGCAGATGGCAGCCTTGCGCAAGGAGCTGCAAGGCTACCGGGAGCTCGCGGCAGAGATCGCCGACATCAAGAAGCAGCTCCAGGCCCAGCCACTCTTGGCCGCGAGCCTGCGGCACTGAGCCGGTGCGGCCGGCACATTAGTGCCCCCAGGCGCCGAGCTGGCGAGAGCCCATGCCAGTGTGCAGCGCCCCCTCGGCAACGAGTGGGTGGTGGGGATGGGCGTGTGACAGGAGGCGCCCGTGAAGCGGCTCCACCCTGGTGGTCAGCTACGGAGCAGGATACCGACGCGGCGCCCCATTGGGGGACCAAGTGGGAGACCGACTGCAGTCTCAGATCGACCACTGCCTGATTCAAAAAGAATTCATTCGCGAAATTGGCGGAGAGAGAGATTCGAACATTCTGTGTCTCTCGTTTAATCAATGTGTTACGTAGTCATCGTGTCCAGATCGTGCCGAACATTTCCCAGTTTCTAGAACGCACCAACCGCCACCGAGCTCAGCAAGCCGTGCAGAAACCAACTGAGGACGCTCGACAAATGGCACCGTTTTGACGTACACTTCTTGGCATCGACCGAATCTTTCCATGGGGTGCAATATGACCGGCACCGCAGCACAGAACGAGCGAATCAACCTGCGACTCAAGCAAAGCGCGAAGAAACTCATCGAGCGGGCGGCGACCTTCGAAGGCAAGACCGTCAGCAGCTTCATTCTGTCCAGTGCCCTGGCGAGCGCCGAAAGGACCATCCAAGAGCACGAATCCATCAAGCTGAGCGAGCGGGACGCCCAGCGCTTCTTCGATGCACTGGCCAAACCGATCGCGTTCAACAAAGAGTTGACCGAAGCGTTGACGGAGCACGACCGCCGCGTAAAGTCCATATGAGCGCGCAGAGCGGGCTCGTCATCGAGCCGCTCGGCCGTCACCACAACAGGGGGGCTTTCAGCTGCGGCATCGAGTCGCTGGATGTCTACCTGAAACGCCAGGCCACCCAGGATATGAAGCGGCGAATCAGCCGCGTGTTCGTTGCCCGCTACCCTGATGATGCCATGAGGATCGTCGGCTATTACACACTCAGCAGCCTTTCGATTGATTTGTCGGCTTTGCCTGACCAGACAGCCCGGAGGCTGCCAAAGCATCCATTACCTGCGGCCCTGATTGGCCGATTGGCAGTAGATAGTTCCGTGCAGCGCAACGGAATCGGCAAGATGCTCCTGTCCAACGCAATCAGGCGAACGCTCGCGGTGAGCGACGATATTGCCATATATGCCTTGGTCGTGGACGCCATCGACCGAGACGCCGAGTCGTTCTATCTGCGTTATGGGTTCTCACTTCTGTCTAACGCTGGCAACCGCCTATTCTTGCCGCTCAAGAGCTTGTGAATGCACCTCGAAAGAGAGATCTGCAAGTCCATTGCCACGTTCTTCGGTGGACAATCGCTTTACTCGAGCACATCTTCATGAACAATTTCTGTCCTGTTGCTTTAAGTGGCTCCCGAATGCACAAATCTAACTCGTTGACCACTCAGCACCGCTGGATACGAACCCGCTACGCTGGGCTAGACACCAGGATACAGGACTTGGCGGCCAAGCTCCGCGATTGTGCGCTGTCTGGCGACGATAGCGCGAATCGCAAGAGTGCCAAACGTGAAGGGAGAGACGGATGACCCGAAAGCGACGCCCCCAGGGCGACCCCATCGAGCAGGAAATCGAGCAGGTACTTGATCCGGGCACCTTCATTCCGGACCGCGCCTGTTTCTCGTTCCTAAGTGATCTAGATCAGGTCGCCTCCAAGATTGCCAAGCTGGTCGGCGGCGACCCCGCACGCGCCGTCACCTTGTACGAGACCTTCCTCGCCGCGTGCGAGCTGAAGATCGAGGAGCTCGACGACTCCAGCGGCAGCTTTGGCCAGCTCGTCGACGAGCTCTATTGCGGGTGGATTAAGGCGCGTCAAGCTGATGGAGCCGATCCGGACGAGACCGCCTCGCGCTTGCTGACTTGGATGGACCAGGACGATTACGGCTTCTGCTACCAGCTCGAGAGAGACGCGGTGAAGGTCTTCAACAAGGCCAACCTCGCAGCCTTTGTGAAGCTGGTGCGCGCGCGATTCAACAGCTCAGCACCGAAAACGGCCGAGAAGGGTGGCAAGCCCCGAGAGCGCCCCGAATATCTCCGTCGCCACTGGGGCGAGGTCCTGCGCACACTTTACTCGGCCCAAAAGGACGTCGCGGCCTACGTGGCGCTCGTCGAGCAGACCGGCCTCACCGCAAAGGACTGCCATACCGTCGCCACGCTGCTCGTTTCCAAGCGCAAGCCCGAGGAGGCCCTGTCTTGGGTGGAGCGCGGCTTCGAGGTCGACAAGCAGTCACCG
>CAYQDX010000207.1:0-7253 GCA_964416345.1 uncultured Ectothiorhodospiraceae bacterium | reverse complement strand
GTGCCAGCAGGATGAAGGAGAACACCATGCCGAGCGACTGGGTCCAGTCCGGCAGCGCAGTGTAGTGCAGGTGGTGAGGACCGGCCCACATGTAGGTCGAGATTAAGGCCCAGAAGTGCACGACCGACAGCCGGTAGGAGTATACCGGCCGGTTGGCCTGCTTGGGAATGAAGTAGTACATCATTCCGAGAAAGCCGGCAGTCAGGAAGAAGCCCACCGCGTTGTGGCCGTACCACCACTGAACCATGGCGTCGATGGCTCCGGGGTAGACCGAATAGGACTGGGTGAGGGACACCGGCAGCTCGGCGCTGTTGACGATGTGCAGCACCGCAATGGTGATGATGAAGGCGCCGTAAAACCAGTTGGCAACGTAGATGTGCTTGGTGCGGCGCTTGATGATGGTCCCGAAGAACACTATCGCGTAGATGACCCACACCACCGCAATCAGCAGGTCGATGGGCCACTCCAGCTCGGCATACTCTTTGCCTGTGGTGATGCCGAACGGCAGGGTGAGGGCCGCCAGCACGATGATCAGCTGCCAGCCCCAGAAGGTGACGCCGGCCAGTGCATCGCTGATCAGCCGGGTCTGGCAGGTGCGCTGCACCACGTAGTAGGAGGTTGCAAACAGCGCCGAGCCCCCGAATGCGAATATGACTGCATTGGTATGCAGCGGGCGCAGGCGGCTGAAGGTCAGCCACGGCGCATTGAAGTTCAGCTCCGGCCACACCAGCTGCGCGGCAATGAGGACGCCGACAAGCATGCCGACGATGCCCCACACAACCGTCATGATGGCGAATTGCCGGACTACCTTGTAGTTGTAGGTGGTCACTGACGCCATAGTGTCTCCCCTATTTGAACGACAGGTTATTTTCGACTGAGGCCCGGAGGCGGACCGAGCGCATGGACGCGGCGAGTTTAAGAAGTTGCTAATTCTCTATGTACCGTCGGAGCGAGCATTGACTTCGATCAACAAAAGCCCAGATCCGGTGTAGCCCAGCGGGCCGTCGCGACCCGGGTCCGGAGTGGGCTCAGGAATAGCGGACCGGCGCCTCCCCCGCCTCCAGCCCGACCAGGGAGCGTAGCCGCTCGATGTCCTCCAGCGCCACGTGGCGCCGCTCCACCCGCAGCAGGCCCTGCTCCTGAAAGCGGCTGAACATCCGGCTGACCGTCTCCACCGCGAGGCCCAGGTAGTTGGCGATGTCATGCCGGGACATGCTGAGATTGAACTCCCGGCCGGAAAACCCGCGCTGCAGGAAGCGCTCGGAGAGGCTGATGAGGAATGCCGCCAGCCGCTCGTCGGCGCTGCGCTTGCCCAGAATCAGCAGCATACCCTGCTCGTGGGAGATCTCCCGACTCATGAGGCGCCAAATCTGCCGGTGCAGGCTGGGCAGGGAGTTGCTGAGCTCCGCCAGCCGGTCATACGGCACCTCGCAGACACTGGTGGTCTCCAGCGCCTTGCCGGCGCACACGTGGTGCTGGCTCTCTATGGCATCCAGGCCGAGCAGCTCTCCGGAGAGGTAGAAGCCTACGATCTGCTCGCGGCCATCCTCCGTCGGGGTATAGGTCTTGATGGAGCCTGAGCGCACGGCATATAAACAATGAAACGGATCACCCGCCTGAAACAGGTGCTCTCCGCGGCGCACGGGGCGGCGGCGCTTGATGATGCGATCGAGTCGGTCCAGATCGTTGCCGTCCAGACCCAGGGGCAGGCACAACCTGGCAAGGCTGCAGTTCTGGCAGGCTACCTTGACGGCAGCCAGGTCGATGAGTTTCGAGCTGGTTCCCACTGCAAGCGTCCCGCGCGACTGCAATCGTTTCATTTCACCAGGATTATTGATCCAGATCAACGCGCACAGACACGGCCGCACGGTGGTGTCCCGGCGCTACCCGGCGCGGGTGGGTATTCCACGGACAGGCAGAATCAGGTTATTGTAGTAAGTTCGGAGGACTATCATGGCCGAGCGCCGCGCCAGCATCCAGCGCAACACCCAGGAGACCCGTATCAGCGTCACCATCGACCTCGATGGGCGGGGCGAAAGCCGGCTCCAGACCGGAGTGCCGTTCCTCGACCACATGCTGGACCAGGTCGCGCGCCACGGGGTGGTGGACCTGGACGTCGTCGCCGAGGGTGATCTGCACATCGACGCGCACCACACCGTGGAAGACGTGGGCATCACCCTGGGACTGGCCTTCCACGAGGCGCTGGGCGACAAGCGGGGCATCCGCCGCTATGGCCATGCCTATGTACCCCTCGACGAGGCCCTCGCGCGTGTCGTGGTCGATTTCTCCGGCCGTCCCGGCCTGGTCTATCAGGTAAGCTTTTCGCGCGCCCGCATCGGCGGCTTCGATGTGGACCTGTTCAAGGAATTCTTCCAGGGCTTCGTCAATCACGCCCGCGCCACCCTGCACATCGACGCGCTGCGGGGCGACAATGCACATCACATCGCCGAGACCGTGTTCAAGGCCTGGGGACGCGCGCTGCGAATGGCGGCAGAGCTCGATCCCCGTGCTCACGGCGTCCCCTCGACCAAGGGCAGCCTCTGAGCCCGCCGGGATAGGCGTGTGGCGGCCACAGCAGACACACCAAAGGAAGCGCGCTGATGGGAAGGAGTTGGGGAATACGGGGTACTAGCCAAGCACGAGGTCTTTGCGGCACAGTCTCACTAGCAACCGAGCCAGCCGCAGGGGGCCGGGCACAGCCATAAGAAATCGACGAAGGTCTTAGAGGATGCCTGAAATGCTCTTGATCCCCGCCATCGACATCAAGGATGGCAAGTGCGTACGCCTGCGGCAGGGGCGCATGGACGACCAGACCATATTCTCCGACGACCCGGTGGCCGTGGCACGGCGCTGGGTGGATGCCGGAGCACGGCGTTTGCACATTGTCGATCTGGACGGTGCCACCCAAGGTCGACCAGTCAACAGTGCACTCATCCAGCGCATCGCCGAGACCCACCCCGAGGTGCCCATCCAGGTCGGCGGCGGCATCAGGGACGAAGACGGCATTCAGGCCTACCTCGATGCCGGGGTCAGCTACACCATCATCGGCACCAAGGCCATCAATGCGCCCCACTTCGTCGCCGACATGTGCCTTGAGTTTCCCGGCCACATCATCGTCGGCCTGGACGCCAAGCAAGGCAAGGTCGCCATCGATGGCTGGTCCAAGCTCTCACATCACGACGTCCACGACATCGCCCGGCGCTTCCAGGACGATGGAGTGGAGGCAATCATCTACACGGACATCGGCCGGGACGGCATGATGACGGGCGTCAACGTGCGGTCCACCGTCGACCTGGCCCAATCAGTGAGCATTCCCATCATCGCCTCAGGCGGGATCACCAATCTGGACGATATTCGCGCCCTGTGCGAGGTGGCCGAAGAAGGCATCATCGGCGCCATCACCGGCCGCGCCATCTACGAAGGCACCCTGGACTTCGCGGCGGGCCAGCGCCTGGCAGACAGCCTGTGCCCCGGGGAAGCCGCCGATTGACTGCTAGAGGCGGACTACCGGCCGGGCGCCCGGGCACGGGCGCATCACCTCTCGTGGGCCCAGACATTCAAGCAACGGTGGCACAACCATGAGCACCAAATGGCTCGATGAGATTCACTGGACCAAGGACGGCCTGGTTCCCGTCATTGCCCAGGACGCGACGTCCGGGAAGGTGATGATGCTCGCCTGGATGAGCCGGGAATCCCTGGCGCTGACCGCCGAGGAAGGGCGGGCGGTCTACTGGTCCCGCTCCCGGGGTCGGCTGTGGCGCAAGGGCGAGGAGTCCGGTCACGTGCAGCGGGTCAAGAGCATTCGGCTCGACTGCGACAACGACGTGGTGCTGCTCGGCATCGACCAGGTCGGCGGGATCGCCTGCCACACGGGACGGGAGAGCTGCTTCTTCCAAGAGCTGCGCGGCGATGAGTGGGTCGCTGTCGACCCCGTGCGCAAGCCACCCGAAGAGATCTACGCCAAGAAGTAGCGCCCACCTCCGGGGAGCGATTCGACCCCGCCGTGGTCACAGGGACATCGGAGCGCCGTGCGGCGGGCGGCCTGGACGAGCTCAGCGATGAATGACATTCTCTCTCAATTGGCTCAGGTTCTGGAAGCACGACGCTCGGCAGACCCCGAGAAGTCATATGTGGCCTCGCTCTACGCGAAGGGTCCGGATCAGATCCTGAAGAAGGTCGGTGAGGAGGCCACCGAGCTAGTGATTGCGGCCAAGGACGGCGACCGCGCCGCGGTGATCCACGAGACGGCCGACCTGTGGTTCCACACCCTCGTGCTGCTGGCACATCTGGGCCTCGGACCCGGGGAGGTGCTCGAGGAGCTCAGCCGTCGCTTCGGCCTCTCGGGAATCGCCGAGAAGGCCAGCCGCGCAGAGCGCGGTGCCTGAACATCTGCCTCATCGCTTAGGAGACAGCAAATGGGCTTCGGTGGTATTAGCATCTGGCAACTCCTGATCATATTGGCGATCGTCCTGGTCCTGTTCGGTGCCAAGCGGCTGCGCAATGTAGGCTCTGACCTGGGCTCCGCCATCAAGGGCTTCCGCAAGGCGATGCGGGAAGACGGGTCGGACACGGACTCGGCGCCGGAACAGTTGGAGAGCAAGGAGGCGGACAAGTCCCACTCTACCTCTACCCCCACCCCCAGCGCGCACAAGGACAACGTCTGACCGCGGGCATCCGGCCCAGGGCGCCAACTCGGCGCCGCCGCGTGACGGCCTGCCGCTGGCGGGGTGTTGCCGGCGCGTCCCCCGATCTCGAGAGAGCCTGAGCACATGTTCGACGTAGGCTTCTGGGAGCTAGTCATGATCGGCGTCGTGGCGCTCCTAGTCATCGGTCCCGAGCGCTTGCCCAAGGTGGCGCACACGGCGGGCCTCTGGGTGGGACGTGCCAGGCGCATGCTGGCGAGCGTCAAGGCAGACATCGATCGCGAGCTCCACGCCGAGGAGCTCAAGCGCATCATGGCCGAGCAGTCGCGCAGCTCCGGTGTGCACGAGATCGTCGAGGAGACCCGAGAATCCCTGGAGGATCTAGGCAAGCCGCTGCCGCCGCCGGCTGGCGCCGACGCAAGCGCCGACACCGACGGCGCTTCCAGCTCGAGCCCCGAAGACCATGTCCAGAAGCAATGACCCCGAAGACCCGCCGGAGGGTGCAGAGCAGCCGTTCATCTCCCATCTCATAGAGCTGAGGGATCGCCTGCTACGCTGCGTGCTGGTCGTGCTCGCGGTGTTTCTGGTGCTGTTTCCCTTCGACAACAAGCTCTACACGCTGCTGGCCGGACCGCTGATGTCCAGGCTGCCGGCCGGCAGCAGCATGATTGCCATCGAGGTGGCCTCGCCGCTACTGATTCCACTGAAGCTCACCCTGGTGGGGGCCATCTTCATTTCCGTCCCTTTTCTGCTGTACCAGTTGTGGGCGTTCGTGGCGCCGGGACTCTATCGCCACGAGCGCAAACTGGTGCTGCCCCTGCTCGTCTCCAGCACGGTGCTGTTCTATCTGGGCGCCGCATTCGCCTACTTCGTGGTCTTCCCGCTGGTCTTCGCCTTCTTCACCAGCACCGCCCCGGAAGGGGTCGCGGTGATGACCGACATCGGCAAGTATCTGGACTTCGTCGTGACCCTGTTCTTCGCCTTCGGCTTCGCCTTCGAGGTGCCCGTCGCCACCGTGCTGCTGGCTCGCATCGGGCTGGTCTCGGCAGCCTCCCTGGCGGAGAAGCGTGCCTACATCATCGTTGCGGCCTTCATCATCGGCATGCTGCTGACACCCCCCGACATCATCTCCCAGACCCTGCTCGCGCTGCCGATGTGGCTGCTGTTCGAGATAGGTGTGTTCTTCGCCCGGCGGGTGGAGCGCGCGGCCGCCGAGGAGGCTGAGCCGGAGGAGGGGTCGGCGGAGCCCCGCGACGCGCCGCTGACGGAAGAAGAGCTGGAGGCCGAGCTGGACAACATCGAGCGCCAGGAGCACACGGACGAGCGCTAGGAGCCGGCCCGAGCCACGCGAGCAAGCCTCGGAGGAGGCTCCTAGACTTCCGGGAAGCGGCTTGCGAGGGCCTCACTGGCGCGTGCAGCCTCCGCCGGCAGGCGCTCGGCCAAGGATTCGGCGCGTTGCAGGTCCCCCTGGACGCAGGCTTCGTCCAGCGCCCTCGCCAGTTGCTGGAGCTCCACGGCCCCAAAGGTGCCGGCGCTGCTCTTGAGCACGTGAGCCTGGTCCCGCAACGTGCTATAGTCGGCTCCCCGGGCGGCCTCCGCAATGTACTTCAGACGGCTCTGCAGCTCGTCGAGAAAGACGCGGATGATGGCGGGAAGCACCTCTGGACCGGTCTCCGCGACCAACCTCTGCAAGGCCGCCTCGTCGATCTCCGCGACGGACTGCGCCTCATCCGGTGCCCGGGAGGACAGCCATCGATCCAGGGACCGCGTGAGGGCCGCGGCATCGATGGGCTTGGCGAGCACGTCGTTCATGCCCGCCGCCAGGCATTGCTCCCGCTCTTCCTCGGCGGAGCTCGCCGTGAGTGCAATGATAGGCATGCGCCCACGCCCCTGAGCCAAGCGGCGAATGGCTCTGGTCGCCTCCGGGCCGCTCAGCTCCGGCAGTCCGATGTCCATCAGCACGGCATCATAGCCTAGCGCCTCCACGGACTGGACTGCCGCTCTCCCGTTGTCCGCGGTATCCACCCCATAGCCGGCCTTGCGCAGCATGGCCGCCACCACCATCTGGTTGGCGGCGCCGTCCTCCACCAGCAGGATTCGCCCCCGGGACCCGGGCAGCGTGGCGCCAGTCGGTTGGGCACTTGATGCCTCGACACTAATGCTAGCCGCCTTCTTGGACGTTTTCGGGGGCGTAGCAAGCCGGCCGAGTCCGCCGGGCCCATGCTCCGCCAACGACTGGCTGGGCAGCGCGTCGAGTCGCAGCAGCCGATGGCTGAGGTACACGCCGACCCAGGCAAGGAGCAGCGTCACCGCGGCAATCCCCAATGCCCCGATGACGACGCCCTGGCCACCAAACGAGGCGATGGCCCCCCCCATACCTGCGGCCGAGTAGCCGAGCTCGACCCGACCCAGGCTGTCGCGGTCCTGGCGCACGGCAGCCGACACCTGCACGACATCGGGGGCGGGTAGCTCGCCGATGGCCGAGTGCTCCAAGTCCGCCCGCTCACCCGCCTGCGCCAGCACGCTGCCATCCTCGGCGCGAATGCTCACGTAGACCACGCCGGGGAATTGGGCCAGCTCTCGGGCGATGAAGTCCAAGTCTGGCAGGTC
>CAYQDX010000206.1:0-7277 GCA_964416345.1 uncultured Ectothiorhodospiraceae bacterium | reverse complement strand
CCGAAGATCAAGGACCGCTGTTACGACTTCTACCTCCAGGCCATGCGCTTGGACGGGGGCGGATAACGGACCGCCGGCCCGGCGTGTCTCGCAGTTCGACGCAACCGCTGCGCCTGCTCGACATCGACGGCCGCCCGATCGAGACATCATTCGGATGGGCAGTTCTCGACCCTGAGCCCAGGCACGCAGAAAACCAGAACAGGGACAACCATAGGGACGCCCTGTTCATGATGCCCACCCCGCCGGTGCTGGCCACCGAGCCCTGCGACGAGACCCGGCATTGGGCCACGCACTAGGGCGCTGAAATCGACCTCCTGCTCCGCCGCGGCTGACGCCTTCGATTCGCATTGCCATGGAGGACCTCGGCCTCGCACGCGTGGTTATCATCTATCCCGGATCGCAGCGCTACCCCTGAGCGACCGCGTCGAGACCGTGCCGCTCGCGGCCCTGGCAGAGCCAGGCCAACTATTTGCCGAAGACGCCCCATAGGCGCTGGAGGCGGGCGGGTGAGGGGGCTCCAGGTGCGCAAGCGGAGCGTGACCCCGGTTATGTGCCACACCGTTACGAAAGCTGCAACCTCTGCACGGCCTCTCGGGGACTTAACACAAGCACTGGTCCATCGATCGGAAAGTGCCTGAGATTGCCGGTGACCAGGGGGCATGGGCATGCCAGTGCCGTGGGATAGAAAGACACATCGGACGGATCGATGAAACCCTCCTCTTGCGTTCCATACCTGCGCCGGGGGAGAAGTGCGCGATAGGAGCCCGGAGACCAGGACGTTGGTATCAATCACCAGTCTCACGCCGCTGTTCCTCTCGGACTTCCTTGATGGAGGCGTTAATCTCGTCCATGGTCATCTTGTCGAGGCCCAGTTTCTTTGCCTGGGCGCGTATTGCTTCCAGGGCTTGGCCAAGACGCGTATCGCGCTGGTCCTGCAAGTCACGGTCCAGTGCGGTTGGGCTCGTCTCGGTCAGTATGTCAAACGGCTTGCCATTGCGGGTGACCACCAGCTTGTGGTGCTCGGCCAGCTTCTTCCAGACCTCGCCTGGCTGGGTGCGGAAATCGCGGACGCTGACGAAATCCATAGCGACACCTCTGTAGGACAAATGAAGGACAACTAAAGGACATAGGAGGTGAGGAAGGATGCATGATTCTAAGGATGCAAGATTCTGATGACGCACGGCAGTTCGTTCGTGCGATGGTCTTCTACGTCATCTCCGCCTGAGTGCATGTTCCACACCGTGGTCATGGTCACCCGCGAGGGCAGCTACTCCCTGCGGGTGCAGGTCCAGGCCCTGGTGGACGAGAGCCGGCTCGCCAACCCGCGCTGGGTGATGCTAGGCCTGGAGCAGAATCGGCTGGCCATGCTGCTCGCCGTGCTGCACCGCCACGGCGGTGTCGCCACCAACGACCAGGACGTGTTCGTCAACGTGGTGGGCGGCGTGCGCGTCGCCGAGACCGGCGCCGATCTCCCCGTGTTGCTCGCCGTCATGTTCAGCCTGCGCAGCCGACCCCTGAGCAAGCACCTCATCGTCTTCGGCGAAGTCGGCCTCGCCGGCGAGATCCGCCCCGTCCCCGGCGGCCCTGAGCGCCTGCAGAAAGCCGCCGAGCACGGTTTCACCCGTGCCGTGGTCGCCAGCGGCAACGCCCCCTCCGCCAAGCGGCCCATCAACGGTATGGAAGTCATCGCCGTGGAGCGGCAGGGGGAGGCGTCGGAGGCGAGTGAATGGGGCTCTGCTGCTGAGCGATATAATCGAATCTGACCCGATTAGGTGCGCGCTGCACCGGAACGCCGCGCGTTGATGGTGAAGCTGGGCGCCAAGACGCAGGTGACCCGGAACCTGGAGCACCCTCGACACGCTGTCGGGGAGGGCGGCAGGCGCGCTCCAGGCGCTCTGGTTTACAATGGCTTGGTGCATAGCTGGCCGGAAAGCGGGCGCCTAGCCAGGGAGGCGGCCGCCGCTGCGGCGCCCAATGATGTGGAGAGGCTTCAATGCTGACGCGACTTGCCATCCGCAATTTCAAGTCCTGGCGGGACACCGGCGAGATGTCCCTGGCCCCGATTACCGCCCTGTTTGGTACTAACAGCTCGGGCAAGACCAGCCTCCTACAGATGCTCTTGATGCTCAAGCAGACCGCGGATTCTTCAGACCGCACGCAGGTGCTCAACTTGGGGGATGACCGCAGTCACGTGGAGCTGGGGACTTTCCAAGAGATGGTCTATGGCCACGATCTGACTTCGCCGCTCCAGTGGGAGATGGGGTGGAGCCTGCCTGCGCCGCTGAAGGTGGAGGACCCCGGCAAGCACAAGGGTCTTCTGTTCTCCGGGGCGGATCTCGGCTTTTCGGCCAGTGTGGTCTGGCAAGGAGCCGGCGAGGGGCTCGTCCGGGCGGTGGTCAACCGCATGGCGTACCGTTTTGCGGGCAGCGAGTTCGGCATGCAGCCCGTGACCGAGCACAAGCCGGAATACGATCTGATCAAGCCGGAGGGCGGGTTCGAGTTCGTGCGCAGCCGGGGGCGACCTTGGAAGCTGCCGCCGCCAGCCAAGTGTTACGGATTTCCGGATCAGGTCAGGGCGTACTACCAGAATGCGGGCTTCCTGTCGGACCTTGAGCTGCAGTTCGAGGAATTCTTCGGAAGGCTGTTCTATCTCGGCCCACTCCGGGATTACCCGAAGCGACAATATTCCTGGTCTGGTGCCCAACCGGCGGACATGGGCCGGCGTGGCGAACGGGTGGTGGATGCGCTGCTGGCTTCAAGGGAAGCAGGTGTTCTCTATTCCCTCGGCCGGGGCCACAAACGCCAGACGCTGGAGGAGCGTGTGGCTCATTGGCTGAAGGAGCTAGGGCTTATCGACAGTTTCGAGGTACGACCGATTTCGCCTGGCGGCAAGCTCTTTCAGGTCTGGGTGCGACGCCACGCGAGAGCGGCGGAGGTGTTGATCACGGACGTGGGCTTCGGTGTGTCCCAGATCCTGCCGGTGATTGCTTTGTGCTACTACGCGCCAGAGGGTGCGACTCTGCTATTGGAGCAGCCGGAGATCCATCTGCATCCCGCCGTGCAGGCCGGTCTCGCGGACGTGTTCATGGATGCGGTGAAGACTCGCGGCGTTCAGATTATCGTTGAGAGTCACAGCGAGCATCTCCTGCGCCGCCTGCAGCGCCGGATGGCCGAGGAGGTTCTTCCCGCGGAAGATGCGGCACTGTATTTCTGCTCGACCGACCGTGGGGAGTCGAAGATGACGCCGCTGCGGCTCGACATGTTCGGCACTATTGGAAACTGGCCGGAAGGTTTCTTTGGTGACGAGTTCGCGGAGATTGCAGAGACTCAGAAGGCAATCATCAAGCGGAAGCAACAGGGAGCAGCATGGATTGCGCAGTAGTTATCGATACGAACGTCGGGATCGTGTCCAACGGGAAACATGACAAGGCAAGTGTGGACTGTATAGCCGCATGTATCCGCGCCCTCGATGGTGCCCGCGCGGGAGTCGTAGTGATCGACGATGCTATGCGAATCATGGACGAGTACCGTCGCCACCTTTCACCTAAGGGGCAGCCGGGAGCGGGCGACGCATTTTTCAAGTGGTTGTGGGACAACCAGGGCAACACTGCACGGTGCCGACAAGTGACCATCACTCCAATCGGCGGGAGCAGTAGCGATTTCGCGGAGTATCCAATGGACCCAGCGCTTGCGACCTTCGACCCCAGCGATCGGAAGTTCATAGCCGTGGCGAGGGCTAGCGGATTAGACCCGGACATCCTACAGGCAACGGACTCTAAGTGGTGGCAACTGCGCGATGACTTTCAGCGTTGCGGGCTCAAGGTGGAGTTTCTTTGCCCAGAGCTGATGAATGGAACGGGCGAACGACGGTGAATGTGCGGCTGTCGATTGTCCAAGCCACCTTGAGCCGCTTCTGCGAACGGCACCCTATCCGCCGCCTGACCCTATTCGGCACGCGCCTCAAGGGAACTGGGCGCCCGACAGCGACGTCGATCTACTGGTTGAGCGCGAGCGCGAGCCCGAGCCCGAGCCCGAGCGCATTCGCCGCTTGCTAGGCGTCGCAGAGATGGAGCTGGCCGGCCTAATCGGTGGAGGCAGAGTCGATCTGTATACGCCGGGGAATCTTTCGGCGCATTTCCGGGATGAGGTGGTGGGTACAGCCGAGGTCCGCATTCCGCGAACGACGGTGGTGGCAGCGTTTCCAGCCTTCCTCGAGCGTCCGGTGGGGGCTGGAAACGTCGAAGAGATTCTAATGGGGTTAGACTCGATGAAGAGCGCCTGTGAGGGCAGCCTTGGCCGCGATGACGATTTGAAGGCATCCGGGGCAGCATCGCGGGCAGGCCCGCACCTGTCTCCGAATGGATGGACTAATCGCTCTCCACGGGGAGCGAGAATCTCACCTGCCACTGACTCAAGCGGGCTGCGACTATGGTCTTGAGATCCGCCTCGGGCAACGCGAGGACATAACGGCGGACCACATCCTCCGTAAAGTCCTCGATTTCGGAGAAGCTCAGCCCCTTCAGCTTTGTAGCCAGGGAGCGTGGGGAATGACCCATGGGCACTTCCAGACGCTCCTGGAGGCGCTGGAACCACTCCTCGATCATACTCTGCGTCGGCCGGGGCAATTCCAGGCGTAGCTGGAAGCGCCGCCACACGGCGCGGTCCAGCAGCTCAGGGTGGTTGCTGGCGACTACGAGCGTGACGTGGCTCGGCAGGCCGTCCATCTGCAGCAGCAGGGAGCTGACGACCCGCTTGATCTCGCCGGTCTCATGGACATCGCCCCGCTCCTTGCCGATGGCGTCGAGCTCGTCGAAGAACAGCACACAGCGCCGGCTGGCGACATAGTCGAAGACTTGGCGCAGCCGCTGGGCGGTCTCACCCAGGAAGCTGCCGATGAGTCCCTCGTAGCGGACGGTGAGCAGGGGGACCATCAGCGCCTCGGCGAGGGCCTCCGCCAGGCTGGTCTTGCCGTTGCCGGGCGGACCGGCGAGCAGAATGCGGTGGCGCGGCTCCACCCCGAAGGATCTGAGGAGATCCACCCGATGTTGCTCTTCGACGAGCTCACGGCAGGCATCCGACACGCATGGCGGCAGGATGAGCGTACCCAGCTGGCGGCGAGGCACGGTCTCATGCAGCAGCTGGCGGACCTTGTCATCAAAGGCAGGATGCTGGGTGACAGGCCCGGAATCGGCCCGAAGACTCTCCTCGAGCCTGTCCGCCAGCACCCGGTGGTTCTTGGCGCGCTCCTCGGCCGCCAGGGCTTCCGCCGCCCGCTGGAAGCGGGTGCGGTCGCCCTGCGTGCCCGCCTTCACTAGACTGACGAGCAGGTCAGCCCGGGCCATCGTCTCTCCTCCCCGCAGGTGTTTCTGGTGTCCGGAGGTCGGACTTCGTCGGATGATAGCGATGGGGAGCGCCGTAGCCAATGGTCCGAGGGGGCGTGTTGGGAGGGTGCTACAGCAGGGTAGAGCTCGAGCTGTCCTGCTTCTGAGCACGAGGAGTCCCCATTTCTGCCGGCTCAAGCTATCCTTAGAGCCGGCGAGTCCTGCAGACAGGGCGGGCAACGTGGACCGGATTCCGTCGGTGGAGGTACCGGTCGACATGTGCGTGAATCCATTTGGGGAAGGAGATAGGGAAATGGCCGACAAGCTTGAGCTGGCACAGATGATCAAGGCACTGCGCAGCGAGCTCGCCAATGCCCAGAGCGAGGGCGAGGGTGCGGCAATCCGCTTCACGGTGGAGGACGTAGAGCTTGAGATGGACATCGCGGTGGAGCAGCAAGGTGAAGGCACGCTTGCCGCGAAGTTCTATGTGCTGACCAGTCAGTTCAAGGCAAGCAAGAAGAATGCAGTGACCCAGCATATCAAGCTGAAGCTCAAACCCGTCCATGAGACGATTGACCCGAAAACCGGGGAAAAGTCAGAGCGACCGGTGAATGTTCGGGGAACACTCGACCCGAACTGACGCATGGTAAACCATACCTGGGATTGATCGGTACCAGATCTGGAGTCCGCCACAGGGATGCTGGGTAGGAGGCCAGCCCCCTGGCCGAATGCCCGAGTTGGAGCTCGTTGAGGAAGGGAGGACTGAAGGATGGCTGAGCTGCAAGTTGAGCTTTGTGTGGAGATACTCGTTCCGTTGAAGAACGGCCGGACTGGATACGGGTCTGGTTACACCCTGCTCCCGCATTGGGTATTGACCGCCCATCATGTGGTGTGTGGCGATGATGTGGACTATGACCGGCCGCTGACCATTATTTGGCGGGATGAGAAGGGTATCGGCATAAAGCAATCGATGGAGGTCGAGCAGGACACGGTCGTGTGGTATGAGGCGAGAGATCACGATCTCGCCGTCATCGAATGCGACCCACCATACCAAGACGTTCCCAGAGCTTGGGAGGTCTTAGGCCGCGAGCGGCCGAAGGCAGGGGTTCGTTGGGAAAGCTACGGTTATCTCAGCGGGCTCAAGAACATCCAGGACAAACAACGCAGCAAGAATCCGAATGGGAAGTTTGAGCGCTGCGCTTCCGAAGCGCTGAGCGCGCAGCTGACCAGTAGCATCGCTCTGGACGACGAGGACCTTTGGAAGGGCTTCAGCGGTTCACCGGTTTTCGCAGGCGGTAAGCTCACTGCGGTGGTCCGTGCGGCCAACACCCATGAGAGAGGCCGCGGCCTGGTTGTGTCGTTTGTCAGCGCGGCCCTGCTGACCAAAGGCGGGGTCAAGGCTCTTCGTTTGACGGATCTGGAAGGCTTTGCTCTACCTCCGGCCCGCGAGCAGAGTTGGGAGGTGCTGGGCCCAGAAGTGGTGAAACAGCTGGAAACAAGCGCAACTGTTTTTGACGCGCTGAAGACCAAGTACACAGAGATAGTGGATTCTCGGGCCAGCTTTGGCAACGAAAGCGAGTTGGCAACAGCCATGTACGGCGCTCCAGTCGACAAGTTAAGCCGGTGCCTCAATATGGTCCTACGGTCAATGATCGCGTGCGGTGAGGCCGATGGCATACGCGTCATCGAGCACTTGGCGCATGTCTGGCTGGTGCTCATCGCCGCCGATCGCGGCAACATAGAGGAAGTGGAAAGCTTCAAGTCTGATTCCAAGCTGCCGCCGTTTTCCGTCAAGGCCGTTGAGCCTGTCGTGCTGGAAGTCGAGGCTCAAGCCGCCAGAGGCGAGGGTCGCCTTCCCACATTGGAGCTGAAGGGGCAGTGTTTGCGATCCCGCTTCGACTACACCCCCGATGTGCAGAGCACCGGGATGGATATGGATGGAAGTGTTGCGACCGG
>CAYQDX010000205.1:0-7295 GCA_964416345.1 uncultured Ectothiorhodospiraceae bacterium | reverse complement strand
TAGACTTCAAGCGAACCAGTAATTGGAAACCACATTTTCTTTCCGTCTGATTTGATGACCTGCATGTTCACGAGACTAATTGGCGTCCAGGGGATCCGGCACTGCATGGCGGCACCGTTTATTTGCAAGATATATCTACGTACAGTTTTCCAAGCGGCACTGATCTCGGCAAAACTTCTCTGATCAAACTGAGTCGGCACGAGCTCAGAAGATTCTAGAACTATTTGATCATTTTCTGTTCCCACCATGGCTCCTGAGAGTTCTACAATATCGCTCAGGATTTGTGATTGTGACTGCGGACAATCTGTAAGTAAGACTAGCTTCATGGGTTCTGATACGGTTCAGCCAATTCAGTGCCATAACGCTATGGTAAGCGGCGGCCAACGAAGCCGGGCGTTCGAGTGAGGAGCAGTGCCACGAACGATTTGACCATCTTGTTATGAGCCTTTGATTCGATGAGGCGGAAGACAATCCGAGAACTTTCGTTGCAACTCTGGGATTCGCCCTCGTTGTGCCGGGTCATAGGCATTTTTTCGGCCTTTCTGGCGGGCTCTTGGGTTAACTCAGCGGAGATCTTTTCTACGGCCACGTCGGACGCCGCATACAGCAGCCAAATTGCTCGAGCCAGCGCTTCATATTGGAGGCGGAGTAGACCTGCGGCAGAAGTGAAATTACCTGCGACGATAAGCATCTTGGCGCTTTCGGCATGCTCGAACGCGACACTGCAAAGAACTCGGCATGCCGATAGTCGCGCAGAGTTGTCATAAGGTTTTAGGGCCATGAATTCGCTCAACACAGCTTCGAGCTCCGCGGATCGGCTCAGTAGCTCGTTAACGTGCAAACTCTCTTGTGCTCATAGGACTAAGCTCACCCGCCGCCGCTCGGTCGCAAAGCGGTTTTCGGGTGCAGCGCCGTGTGTACGCCCAACATAGGCGTGAACTGATGGGGTGAAAGTCCCCTATAGAAGTCCCTGAGATCCCCACGACGTGGGTAAATATAGCTACTAGCCGACGGTAAGCGCAAGAGAGCCCGCAAGAGGACGTCTGGATGTTGAGCGGCGGGATAGAAGCTGCGAACAAGCGCAAACGTGCCAGCCGACGGACAGACAATATCGCCGGGGGCGATTTTGAACAGCCGAAGGCTGGCCGGAAGGGCGAACCGCGGGGACGCGGTGAGCAGGCCGCATGGAAGGCTCAGTCGCCGGGCGAGGCAGCATGAGATGACGAAGCCCATAAGGTGCAAGTGACTGAGCAAATGCCCCGGCTATGCGTAGAGAGCTCTGGTCCTTATCCGGGCCGGTGAGAAGCAACGCTTCGAACGCGAAGGCAGGATGTTGAGGCTGGGCTTCTCTGCGAAGCAGGGACGCGTAGCAGAGAAGCCTGTTCAAGAGACGACGAGGAGGGCGGTGTCTGGGTGGCTGGGGCTTGCGTCATTGCCGTCGGTTCGGCCCCCCTGGCTTGGCCGCGTCACCGATTCAGCCGTCTTGAAAGTCGAGCAGTCGGTATTCAGTGAGGGAGATTCGCTAGGCGTCGCGCTGCAAGTGGGTCACCACCGCCTCGGTGTGCACTCGGTGGCGTAGATCAAACTTGAGGGTATGCTGCGATACGAGACCTGTTGGCGCACAAGTTGCTAGGCCTGAGCTGCGAGCCACCTCCGGGCAATCAAGTCCAAAGCCCCGCGGTCAAGCAAACGGGGTCACGAGAATTTTTCTGTTTGTCCAGGACATTTTTCCCTGACCTCTGCTATACATTCTTGTAGCGATGCGTACACACGAGCCCGGGCCGCAATTTCGACAAGACATCAAGCGGCACGTGCGCTCGTCGCATCCGGACCGCGCGTCGCCCTGGTCTTTTTTGGCGGCATTCTGGTACCGTCGCCCAGAAATGTTCCTGATTTTCTTGACGAAATTTCGCGCAGAAGAGGACGCGCGAGCTTTGTCGAAGAATCGCTGGCCCCTCGTCGGCGTGCGTACATCCCAATACACGGAGACGTTGTCGGTCTGCCATCAACCTTTGGCAGGCCCCGCAAGAGCATACCGACACCGAGCATCGCGGGGTTTGCTCCCGGCCCAGCGTGACGCCCCGCCCCTCACAATCCTGGGGCGGAGACACAAACAGCACGGGTCTCCCGCGCAGTCGCGGTGCGGATAACCAGGAGGCAAGGACATGGCAGATCGCTTCCACGCTTTGAGCATCAATGAATTCGCCGTGTTGCTCGGCAATTTCCCCTTCACCCGCCGCATCGACACCGTCCATCTGCACCACACCTGGCGCCCCGAGCACCGCGACTACCGGGGCCTGCCCACCATCGAGGCGATGTGGCGCTACCACACCCAGACACTGCACTGGAGCGACATCGGCCAGCACGTGAGCATCGCGCCGGACGGCACCATCTGGACCGGACGTAACTGGAACCGCTCGCCCGCCAGCGCCACCGGGCATAACGGCAACAGCCGCTCGGGGCCGTTCATGATCGAGATGATCGGCAACTTCGACCGGGACCACGATCCTTTCGAAGGAGCCCAGAAAGAGGCCGCACTCAAAGTGGTCGCCTTGGTGCAACGGCAGTTCAGCCTGCCCCCCGAAGCGTTGCGCTTTCACAATCAGATGTCCTCCAAGACCTGTCCGGGAACCTCCGTCGACTACGCGCAAACGGTCGATGAAGTGCGCGAGGTCCATGCGAGCGTGGCCGAAACCGGCGGCACGCGCGAGGTGGGGGCCGGACTGCCCTTCGGTCCCGAAGCGCTGGCCCTTCAGGATGCCGTGCAGGCCCTGGGGCGGGTCGCGGGGCCCGACGATTCCGCCGACGCGGAGCCCCCGGAAGAGGAAACCCCCGCCGCCGAGCGGGCACTGGTGGCGGGTGTGGAGAACGCGGTGGTCGCGGCACCGGGCGCGGCCGAGCGCGCGGCGCGCGGTTCGGGGCTGAACCCGGCACAGTTAGCTGCACTTAGGCCTCACGTGATCAATCTGCGTCAGGGGAGCTTCTCGGACAGTGGTGAATACCAGAGCAAGGCCTCCGACGTTGATGCCATCTTCGCCGACCACCTGCCCCGCGCCCTGCGCCAAGCCGAGGCCCGCAACGAGCCCCTGCGCCTGGTTTTCTACGCCCATGGGGGGCTGGTCCCGGAGTCCAAGGGACTGGCCATGGCCCATGCGCATGTCTCGTGGTGGCTGGCCAACAACGTCTACCCCATCTACTTCGTGTGGGAGACCGGGTTCATGGAGACCTTGCTGCAGCTCCTGGGGCGCGGGCGCGCCCTGATGCCGCAGGCCGCCGCGCGGGATCTGTGGGACCACACCACCGACCCCATCATCGAGGCCCTGGCGCGCACCCTGGGCGGGGTCACGGTGTGGGGAGGCATGAAGTACAGCGCGCAGTTGAGCGCCGCGCAGCCAGACGGCGGCGCATGGTACCTGGCCGAGCACCTGCACCGCTTCTGCCAGGACAACCAGGGTAAGGTGGAGCTCCACGCCGTGGGCCACAGCGCCGGCTCCATCTTCCACTCTCGTTTCATCCCCGCCGCGATGCAGCTCGGCGTGCCGGACTTTCGCAGCGTGCAGTTCCTCGCCCCGGCGGTTCGGGTGGATGCGTTTCATCAGCGCCTCGCACCGCTGATGGGGCACGGCATCGAGCACCTCACGCTGTTCACCATGCAGCGCGATTGGGAGCGGGACGACAACTGCGGGCACATCTACCGCAAGTCGCAGCTCTACCTCATCTATTGCGGCCTGGAGCCGGAGCATCGCACGCCGATTCTGGGTCTCGAGGACGCACTGCGCGCTGACGGCAGGCTGCGGGATCTGTTCGGCCTGAGTGGCCACCGCTCGCCGGTCGGCGAGGTGGTGTGGTCCAAGTCCGTGGCCACCGAGGGCCGCTGCGCCAGCACCTCCACCAGCCACGGCGGGTTCGACAACGACATGCCTACCATGAACAGCGTGCTGCGCCGGGTCCTGGGAAAGAGCGACCACGACCCGATCCAGGGCTTCGTCGACACGCTGGGCCGCGCCTTGGCACCTAGTCTGGAGGAAGACCCATCGCGCTGGCCCGAGGGCCTGGAGACCTTTGCCCGCCTGGGTTATGGACCGCAGGGTCCGACCGTCGCGCCCCCGGCCGTGGCGCCCGTCCCCGCCGTCCCGGCCCGGCCCGTCACCACGCCCGGAGGCGGGCGGCGCCGGGCGCTGTGTGTGGGTATCGACGACTATCCCACCGCGCCGCTATCGGGCTGTGTCGCGGACGCCCGCGCCTGGGCACGCACGCTCACCGGACTGGGCTTCGAAGCGCCGCGCATGCTGCTCAACGGTGAGGCCAGCCAGCAGAACATCCTCACCAGTTTCCGTGAGCTGGTCGACGGGAGCCGCCCGGGAGATGTGGTGGTCATCCAGTACTCCGGTCACGGAACACAGTTGGCCGACGTGAACGGGGACGAGGAGGACAACATGGACGAGGCGCTGTGCCCCCACGATTTCGCCAGCGGTGCGTTCATCCTGGACGACGACGTAGCCGCGGTGTTCGCGCGCATTCCCGAGGGCGTCAACGTCACCTGTTTCTTCGACTGCTGCCACTCCGGCACCAACACCCGCTTCGCGGTCGGCGCCTCGCCGGCTCCCGGCGGGGATGTCCGGGCTCGCTTCATGGTCGTGCGACCCGAGATCGAGGAACGCCACCGTAAGTTTCGCGAGGCACGCGGCCTGACCCGGGCCGTGCCCCGGCGTGGCACGGAGGATATGCGCCAAGTGGTCTTCGCCGCCTGCCAGGACGCCGAGGTGGCCTACGAGCACAGCGGTCAGGGGGACTTCACCCGCCACGCCGTGGCGGTGCTGGCCCAGGGGCTGGCCGGACTCACCAACCGGGCGTTCCAGGAGCGGGTTGCCAGCGCCTTCGGCCTGCGTCCCTCTCAGCACCCGCGCCTGGACTGTGCTGGCGTGTCCCAGGCTCGTGTCTTCCTGGGTCCCCTGGTTGCAACGACCGGTGCTTCGGCTGCGCCGGTCATGACCCCGGCCGCGTCGCAGTCCGACCTGGAGCAGGCGATCCAGCATCTCATGGCCCTCCTCCAGAGCTGGCGCTGACATGGACGGCTGTCAGCCCCACCCCCGGGTGGAGACGGACTTCCAGATAGGCCCGGGGGTCACTCGCCCCGCAGCCATCCGCCGCTACCAGCGCGCCCACGGCCAGCCACTGGAGCGGCCGCTGCGCGTGTACGCGCTCGACCCCACCTTGCAGCGCCTGGAGGGCTGCATCTCGGAGCTGCGCATCCCCTACGAGCCGCTGCTCCCTGGCCCCGTCGGCGCGTTACTGGAGGGTGACAACCGTGACGGCGAGCAGGAGGTAGCCTACCGGCGCGCCGACCGCGATGACCCCATGGTGCTGCTTCGCGACGGCTACGACCCCTCGCCAGCGGACCCGCGATTCCACCAGCAGATGGACTACGCGGTATGCAGCAAGGTCTACGACAGTTTTCGCCACGCCCTGGGGCGAGAGGTGAGCTGGGGGTTCGACCGGGCACCGGGGTCGCCCGCCAGGCTGCGCCTGCGCCCTCATGCCTTCCGCGAAGCCAACGCCTTCTACGACAACGAAAATGGGGAAATCGCCTTTGGTTACTACCCGGCCCCCGAGAGCCAGGTGGTGGGCCGCAATCTGCCGGGGGGATTCGTATTCACCTGCCTGTCCCACGACATCATCGCCCATGAGATGACCCACGCCTTGCTGGACGGCCTGCGCGCCCACTTCTGTGTGCCCAGCAGCTCCCAGGTGCTGGGGTTCCACGAAGGGTTCGCCGATCTGGTGGCTCTGTTCCAGCACTTCTCCTGCGACCGCCTGGTGGACGAGGCGGTGCGCGGCACCCGCGGCAAGCTGGGCGAGACCTCGCGCCTGGCCGAGCTGGGGCGCCAGTTCGGTGAGACCACGGGGCGCAACGGGCCGCTGCGCAGGGCATTCGACAACCTGGGAAGCGGCGCCGCGCCCACGCTATTCGATCCCGACGCGGAAAGCCACGCCATGGGTGCCGTTCTCGTGGCCGCGGTCTTCGAGGCGTTTCTCACCGTCTACCGGCGTAAGACCGCCCGCCTGGTACGGCTTGCTACGGGGGGCAGCGGCGTACTTCCGCCCGGGGAGATCTCGGCCGATCTGCGCGACGCGCTGGCCGCCAAGGCGCGCAGCCTCGCCGCGCAGTTCCTCAACGTGTGCATCCGCGCCATCGACTATTGCCCGCCGGTCGATATCGAGCTCGGGGACTTCCTGCGCGCGGCGATCACCGCCGACAGCGACCTCGTCCCCGACGACCCCTGGGGCTACCGTGACGCCTGGCTGGACGCCTTCCGCCGGCACGGAATCTACCCACGCAGGGTGGAGAATCTTTCCATCGAGGCCCTGCGCTGGCGAGCACCCGAGCGTCCGCTGCCGCCTGTTCCGGGGTTGAGCTTCGCCGAGCTGCGCTTTGCGGGAGACCCCGGTCACCCGGCCAGTGCCGAAGAGCTGAAGCGCCAGGCCCACGCCTTGGGCCAGTTCGTGGCACGCCCGGAGCATCGAGACGTGTTCGCGCTGGCCATGCCCGACGACCCGCGCCTCGCCGGCGACCCGGTGGAGCCGCCGTGCGTCCAGTCGGTGCGCGCCCTTAGCCGTGTGGGACCGGACGGCCAGGTGGTCTTCGACCTGGTGGCCGAGGTGACTCAACGGCGCATTGCGCGCCGCGGCAACAGCCGCTTCGAGCTCTATGGAGGCGCCACCGTCATGCTCGGTCCTAACGCCGAGGTGCGCTACCTGATTCTCAAGCGAGTCACCAGCCCCAATCGCATCGCCAACTGGGGCCGGTTCGCCTTCAGCCGCGAGGGCGCCCGCTTCTGGCACAGCCGCGGCCGCCGCCGCATTCCTCGACCACAAATGTTTCGCCTGGTCCATCACGAGAGCTCGGCGTAAGCACGTCCCTCGGGTTCGAGATGGATAGGAAGTCCAACCGTCCTGTGGCTGGAATGAGGGAAACGCCGCCATCGAAGCAGCGCTCAATCAAGGGTGTTTTCGGGGGCGCAAGGCGGGAAAAAATCCGCCGACCCGGCGACCGATGGGCCTGTGGGGGAGGTTGGGTTCGGGGTCGGGAGCGGCGCTCGCGCAAGGGTGTACGTCCCGCCCGGAGAGCCGGGTGAGGGAAGCCCGCCTCGCCGATGGCTTCTCCGATCTGCAGGTGCTTTGCCGCTCGGTAGCGGTTGGCGAAAAACCCGCAGGGACAAATGCGTGCTATCATTCGAGACCTGATAATCATCTAGCCGCCTCCTCAAGGAGCGGGTATCGTCGAAGTGGGAAAA
>CAYQDX010000204.1:0-7307 GCA_964416345.1 uncultured Ectothiorhodospiraceae bacterium | reverse complement strand
CTCTGAAGCCATCGGCGCCGTGTCCTACTACCGTGATTTGGATCTGATCCTGCTGAACCCATCGCTCGCGGGCGTCGACGGGATCTCCATACTCCCGCAATTGCGCCAGTCAACCGGTGGCACACCCGTGGTGGTCGTTACCGGATCGGGACGTGCCCACGACGTGCGTCGAGCCCTGGAAGCAGGCGCCGCAAGCTAGGTCCCGAAGACGGCCAGCACCCAGGAGCTTCTTCTTGCCCTGAAAATGGTGCTCAACGGTGAATCCTACCTGCCGCCTTCTCTCCTTGCTGTCATGGCGCCTGAGGAAGACCCGCACGTCTCCTCGCGTCCAGTCAACGTCGGTCTGCTCACCGAGCGGCAAAAGGAAGTCCTGCTCCTGCTCAGCCAGGGTCTCTCCAACAAGATCATTGCCAGCCACTTGGACCTCGCCGAAGGTACCGTGAAGCTGCACGTCAGCGCCATCATGCGCGCCCTGGGTGCTCGCAGCCGAACCGAGGCGGTGGTGGCAGAGCAGTTCGTCTGATCCGACCGCCGTAGCCGCCTAAAGAAGGACATTCCTATACAACTGATGGAGCGGTTGCGTGTCCGCGCCGCCCAGGATAGGAGGAGCCTGAATCGGGAAGCAATTTGGCTACTGGAACAGGCCGTGGAGCCTTCCGCGAATGACGTCCTGCATGCGCGACAAGATCGCGACGCCCAGCTCGCGGCTTGGCAGGCGCTGGCGGGACGCTGGCAAGGGACCGTGGAGGAAACCGACGAGCTACTTGAGGACATTTACCAATCCCGCACACCGGGACGAGAGATCGTGCTTTGAAGCTACTGGATATGGATGTCTGTATCGAGATCCTGAGGGGCAATGCACAAGTTCTGGAGCGGCGTCATGCCTGTCCCGACCGGGTCGCGACGACATGGATCACGGCCTGTGAGCTTGCCTACGGCGCGGCCAATTCCCGTTATCCCGATCACAATCAGAACTTGGTGACGGAATTCCTATTCACGCTGCCGATCCTCGATTTCAGTATCCCAAGTGCACTGCTGTACGGGCAACACAAGGCACGTTTGCGTCGCGCAGGAGCCTCCGTTGCGGATGCGGATCTGCTGATAGCAGCGATAGCTCTTGCGCAGGGAGCAACCCTGGTCACCGGCAATAATACCCGGCACTACCAGCGCTTCGAGGGGCTGCTGCTGGAGGACTGGATACGCCAGCCGCCGGCGGGTGAGGATTCTAACGCCACGGATTGACGGCTTAATTCGTCGGCGCCTTGGCGGGGAGCTGACTGGCGGGCCTTGGTGCAGGCATCGATGATCGCAACGAGTCCATGGAGTTCTTCTGGCGTACGCTCTGTGGCGGCCCAGATCTAAGGCGAGCGTTGGGCGGTCCACCCAGCTCAATGCATCGCGGCAGCCGCCTGCTCCCGCGTATAGAAGAGACCGTAGCGGATGAACCCCGCAATGATCGTGTTCTTGATGGCGATGATGTGGCCGAATGCATCGCGCCGCGCAACCCAGGCGTCCGGTACGCCATCCAGCACATGCATCGGTGCCGGGCGGCCATCGGCGAAGCGTGCCAGCTCGGCATGTCCAGTGGTCGGGTCGTAGAAAGCTGGTCTGAATCCGCTGGCACAATTCTCCTGGCTGATGCCGCCGGTGCAGGCGAATGCAAGATTCTGTCTCCTGAGCGTCTCCTTGGTTAGCAGCTTGTTCATGGTGGTCGCCTCGCTGGCTCCTGTGCGGTGCGTTTGACGTATATGCAGCATCGATCGTGCCATTGCTTTGAAAGGCGGCGAAGGCGAGCGATAAGTGGTTGAGCGCAAGAAGACATTGCTAGCCATGCAGCCGCAATGCAGGCGCCAGGTCAGAGTGCGCGCAGGGAGCGATTTGCAAGCTGAAGAGACTGGCGGCGAAAGGTTTGCTGGCCCCAGCTCGCACCGCGGCCCTCAGGCGTATTCGCCTTCGCACACCGGCAGCTCTCTCACTGAAGACCTCTCTCCGACCGCCGGCTCTGTCATTTCCCGCCTGCCGTTGGTTGCAGCGGCTCACTCTGCCGCCGTCGGGTACGCCGGGTGGCGGCGTCGCGTGGACCAGAACGGGTGTGTCGCATAGCGCGTGACCTCGGCATAGGCCAAGGCGCGCTGCTGGAGATAACGGCTACGGATCGCGTCCAGGCGTCTGGCGTATTCCTCTAGTGGACCCATGTCACCCGCCAGGGCGGCGGCGGTGGCCTCGGCGCCCTTCCAACCGGTGTAGAGCGCAGTCAACAGGCCCTGCGAAGACAGGGGGTCGAAGCTCAGTGCCGCATCACCGACGGCAATCCAGCGCCGCCCGATGGCCGGCAAGGTCTGGGCGCCGCAGGCCTCGCAGCCGCGCAGCGCCCCATCTTGCCGCTGCCCCTCGACCGCGGCCGCGATGTAGCAGGTGGCGGCGAGCCGCCGCATCCAGCCCTCACGACCGGCGCGGATCCGGGCAGCGGTCGCGGCAGCGGTCTGCAAGGCGACCACCCGTGGCCCGTCAGGCAGCGCCCCGTTGTACCACCAGCCGTCGGCGGTGGCCTCGATCAGGGTGCGCCGGTCGGGGCTCCCTTCGCCACCCGCGTAGTAGGCATAGAGCGCCACCAGATCGTCGTCGCGGCTGCGCCGCGCTCCCAGGCTTCGGGCCAGCCTGGCGCGGCGGCCGGTGGCATCGATCACGGCGCGAGCCCGTACCGCCTCGATACTGCCCGGTGCCCGCAGGCGCACGCTCCAGTCGTTCGCAACAGGGGCTACGCTCTCCACGCTGGCCGTGGCGATCCGGGCGCCCGTGCTGGCGGCAGAGGCGCGAATATCGCGATCGAATCGGGCTCGGTCCAGATGCCAGCCCGCCCCGTGTGGATGACGGATGGCATCAGTGTGCTCCGGCTGCAGCTCGGCCCAGGCGAAGCGGTTGCCCGGGGAGCTCAGATGGCCCCCGGCGGTCAACAAGTCCATCAGTCCGAGATCGCGCAGCAGCGGCCGTGCGCCTCCCGGCAAGGTCTCCCCGATGCGCCGGGCAGGCGTCTGCTCCGGCGCCGCCAGGATCACGTCGAGACCGCGCCGCGCCAAAGTCAGCGCGGCAACCGAGCCCGCCGGTCCGCGACCGGCGACCAGCACGTCGCAGCCTGTTACTAATCGTCCAGCAAGTATTGTCATACTCAGCGAGTCGCTGGACGATCAATATCACCACCGTCTCACACGCCGGAATTCCTCGAGCTGCGCCTCGCTCTCCCAGCCCGCCGCCTCGACCGGATCCGCCGGCACCCGAAAGGCGTCGGCACCCACCAGCTCCTCGAGCCTGGCCGGCTCCGCGCTGAGCAGCCTGGCGTGCATCTCGGCGCGCTTGGCATCCTGGGGCAACGACTCGACCCATATGACCGGGGGGAAGTCCGGGTCGTCGGGGATGCCGGGACGCATCTCGACGATGCCCTGCTTGGCGAAGTTGGCGACCATCTGGAGCATCTGCTGCGTGGTGCTGCCCTTGAGGAAGCGCTCCCAATCGGAGCGCTGGTTGAAGGCCGCGAGGCGCACCTCCCGTGGCAGGGCGGTATTGACTACGACGGCGTAGTTGCGCTCGCTCAACACCTGATTGGGGACCCGCGCCGGCCAGAAGGTTGGCAGATAGGGGTCGTAGCTTGGATCGTAGCCGGAGCGGCAGAAGGCCGTATCGGCCCGCCAGGGCAGCGCCATCCAGCGCGTCAGGTCGCCCGGTCCCCGGGCATAAAGCGGTCCGTCCGGCCGCAGGGCGATGGTCGGAGTCAGAGTGCTGCCGTAATCCGGCTCCGATTCGCCCGCCGGACGGGCGCGAATCCGGAACGGCGCCGAGTACAGACTGGTGTGGCGCATCGGCCAGGTGACTTCGCACCCGGGATGGAAGGCGTCCGCCAGGCAGAAGTGCAGCGCGGCCTTGTCCAGCACCGCCGGCTGCTCCGCCAGCGGCACATCGGCGAGCTCACGGGCCGGTTGCGCGCTCGGGTCCCAGTCTGCCTCGAAGTCCCCCGCGACCCATTGCTGCAGCATGCGGAAGCGCACCGGCGGCACGGTCAGGTTGTTGCGCACCGATTTGGCATTCGCGCTGCCGAAGGCATCGCCGTAGATCCACGGCCAGGTGCCGCGATCATTGGCCAGTGCCTCCGGCGACCGGAAGCTATTGACCACGGTGCGACGCCGCTCCCGGTAGGCGTCGCTGTTGCTGGCCAGCTTCACCATCAGGTTGGGGTCGTTCATGTCGAAGGGGCGGCCGGGGCCGTACATGGCGGCGAAGCCGGCATTGACCCATTGCAGCCCGGACAGGCGCTGCAGCATCGGCAGGATATCCCGCGTGAACAAGATTTGCGTGGGGTAGGGCAGCCAGCCCGCCTCGATGTAGCTCTCGTCGAGCAAGTCATAGAGGGTGCGCCAGGCGATGGCGTCGGGCGCATAGTTCGGCGGCGCGACCATGACCCAGGCCGGCTCGACCGGTATCTCGCGACCGTCGATGCGCACGCTCGCACTCACCGGCCCGTCGGAGGTGTCATCGTGCCAGTCGTTGGCATTGTTGAAGCTGTCCGGATCGTCCGGGCTGAAGATGGGCGCCCCAGTGGGGGTCGCCGAGACGCCGCGGCCACCCAGCACCAGCAGGCGGCCTGCCGCGTCGGTCTGCAGCTCGCCCAGGTAGACCGTGCTGTCCAGGAACTTCCCGGTATCGAAGCGGTAGGCCGCACCGCTCTGATTGCTGCCGCTGATCTCACGCGGCCCGGCGTCGATCACCAGGCGATCGCGCTCGGCCTGAGGCACCGCCTTGTTGCGGCGGATGGAGCTGGTCAGCCCGACCGACTCGGGAATATCCAGCGCCTGGATGAAGCGGTACCAGGCGGCCTTGCGATTGGCGAGATGCGCCTGCCAGCAGATCTCGGCATTGCTCGCCGTCAGCTCGGCCACGACCTCGCCCGCGCAGTTGTACCCGTAGATGCGGAACCGGGCCGCCTGGCGCTTGATGGCACCCGTGGCGTCACGATGGCCACCGGCCGGTGTGGGCGGCGGATCGGTGACCTCGGGGCCGATGAAGAATTCATGCGGGCTGTCTCCGATCCGGGCGACACCGATGCCGGGATGAATTGCCGCGCGAACGATGCGGGTATCGCGCCCCGGCGGGTAGGTATCGGTTGGGCGCGGAAGGCGCGGCTCGCCCAGGAACTGGCCGTTCATATTGCGGCGCAGGTCGGCAGAGGTCTGGTAGACCACCCTGCGCACCTCGGCAATGCTGCCGACCGGCTGATGCTCCGCCGGCACCCGCCAGACGTTGAAAGCCAGCTCCTCGCCGTAGTCGGCCTGACCCCGGTTGGTGATGTCCTGATGCGGCAGTATCAGCGTGGCCACGTGCTGGGGCGGCGAGGCTTGCTCGCTCCAGGGCACAGTGGCCTGATCCAGCGGCATGGAGATGGGGTCGGTCTGCAGCTGCACCAGCAGGCGAAACCGCGCCTCGCCGCTGCCCAGGCGTGCCCGCAGGTCCACCGCCATGTAGTCGGGATCCCCGTGGTCGGGTTGATCGTCGTGCAACGCGGGACTATCCGCAAAGCACTCCGGCTCCAGCTTGTATTTGCAGTAGCGGTTGGCGCCGAAGTGGAACGGGATGACGCTCCAGTAGGGGGCTCCCAGCACCGTCGGCACTTCCTTGGCCATCTCCTGCGGCACCTCGGCGGTTCGCGGATGATCCTTGAGCCACTCCTCCCCCTGTCCGCTCAGCGACGCTCTGGTGAAATCGCACATCTGCTGGGCATCGTCCACGAAGAAGACATCGTGGTTCTGGAGGATCAGGTCGGCGGTCGTTGCGTCGGTCTCGGGTGGCAACTGCTTGGTCCCCGCCACGTCGAACAGCTTGATGCCGATGCCGCAGGTGCTCTTGTAGTCGGGACGGCCATCGGGCAGGTCGCTGGAGAAGCGCACCCAGGCGGCGTAGCTGCGGCCCTGGCCGAAGAGGCCCACACTCAGAGTGCCTCGGGCAGGTCGGGGCGAACCTCCAGGCGCCCGTGGGCGACACCGTGCAGTCGCAGAAAGACCGGCCGCCGCGCCGGCGACTGGCCCTGTTCGATACGTCCCCGCTGCACGTCGTCGACGAACATGCAGCTCAGGCCTCGAATGGGATCGGTGCACTCGCAGTCCAGACGAGTTGCGCCGGCTGAAGCTGGGTCGGGGGGCTGTCTCATGCGCGGTCTCCTTCCTCTTGTTAATCCTGAAAAGCGTCGTCGGCGGGTGCCGATGTTTTCCAAAGATACACGATTCTGATCGAGATGATGCGGTATGGGGCGGGTGTGCTGCGCTGGGCCGGGTCGTAATGGCTCAGGCGAATGGTGCTGCCTGCGAGGCCAGGGGCATGACGCGACGATTGGTTTCCCGAAAATACAAGCAGAAGCATGAAGCGTTAGACGAAGAAGACGCTAGAGTGAAAGGGGGACTATAACGAAAGGCATAGACGTATATCACTTTCGTATAGGTGCTGCCGTGCTCTATCCGCGTCCTATAAGCCAAATGCAATATGTTCGTGCGACGTGACGTAGCCTAATGTCCCCCTATGGACCAAGGGGCATTGGCTTACGGGATCACGGACAATGCGTAGGCGTATATGCATTGTTGACTGCACGCTCGGTTCGTCGTTGTTCTCGAAGTCGACGATATGAGCTGCTTGAGGGGCCAGCGGAGGACCATTGGGTCTTGCGATCACGCGAGCGTGTTTGGATGACCTTGCCCCGTTCTTCCCCGCGCAACACCGTGACCCCAGCTCCGCCCGAACCAACCTATGAGGTGATGTCAGTCCAATGAGCAAACCAACCTACGAGGTCATCTTCGTCAACAACAGCGGCGAGTCCGGCGACGTCCTTGTCTACGCTCGGAAGCCTGACTATCAATCCATGGCATGGCTGACGAAGCCCACTTATCCGAGCGGAAAAGTCACGATCGACTGGAAGGAAGAGTACGGCTTCGCATGGACCGCGAAGACGTCAAGTGGCTCGGCCTCACAAGTGCTGCCGACGGACCTGGCGACTAACAACCAAGTAACGCTAGCCTTCAGTCAAGAGCAGCGCAGTTTCTATTTCACTAATCAAGAACAGGGTCCCCCGCAGGGACAAATGCTCATCAAGATAAGCTCCTCAATCCCGGCCGGCTACGCCCTGACCGGCATGGCGATCTACGACTCTCCGGCCATCATGATAGATGCGCAACCCGGAACTACGGTTTCGATATCACCAAGCGGGGAGTATTGGATCGCATTCGGTCAATTCGTTCAAGGGAGCGTAGTTGACATAAGCTCAATTTCTCAGG
>CAYQDX010000203.1:0-7356 GCA_964416345.1 uncultured Ectothiorhodospiraceae bacterium | reverse complement strand
TTTATCGATGGACTCAACTCCCGGCGTCCGGCCCTGTGGAACCTCTATGCGCCCTGTCAGCCGGAGCATGGGATTCCTGACGATGCCTCTGAGATGCAGAGCAAGCTGGCCGTGGAATCCCGCGCCTATCCGCTGATAGTGTTTGACCCGGATGCCGGCGAGACCTGGGAGCAGTGCCTATCGCTGGACGGCAACCCGGCTCTGGATGAGGACTGGCCCAGCTATAGGCTCGAATATGAGGACGAGGAAGGCAACCAGGAATCCATGGAATTGCCCATGACCTTTGCCGATTTCGCGCTCACCGAGGGCCGGTTCCGCAAGAACTTCCGCGTGGCGCCAAGAGATACCTGGAACGAGAACATGGTTCCTATCGCCGAGCTCCTGGATATGGGAGCGGAGGAGCGGGAGGGCATGTACCCCTTCGTGTGGGGAGTGGACAAGAGAAACCACCTGATGCGTGTCATCTGCTCCGCCGAACTGGTGGCCTCAACAGAAGAACGACGCGGTAACTGGCGGATGTTAAAGGGTCTTGCGGGGTTGCTGGACAAAGTGGATCCGGAGGCGATCGCCAACCAGGTGCGTGCCGAGACAGCACAGAAGCTCGCCACGGGCCTCTATTCCATGATAGGCGGTGGCGGCGGGCCGGACCTCGCCGCGGCGCTGGGCGCGGCTCCCGTTGCGGCGGGCGGTGCGACGCCGGCAGCCGCAGAGGCGGGGAGCTTCGAGCGGGCGTGGATCGAGACGCCGCTGTGCACCACCTGCGACGAGTGCACCGACATCAATCCGAAGATCTTCGCCTATAACGATGACAGGAAGGCCACTGTGATCAATCCAAAGGGCGGACCCTACAAGGATATCGTTCGCTCGGCGGAGAAGTGTCCGGCGGATTGCATCCATCCAGGAACACCTTGGGACCCGAACGAGAAGGGACTCGACAAGCTCATTAAACGGGCGCAGAAGTACCAGTAGGCCGCAACAAGACTGTGGCTCGAAGAGGAGTGAGGTAAGGCTCCATGGGTTTGATGCAGCTTTTTGCCTTTGGGAAGGCGACGTTCTCCCACGGCATTCATCCGCCGGAGTACAAGGAGACCACGGATTCGGAGAAGATCCGCCGGCTGTCCTTCGCCCCGGAGATGGTGCTTCCCCTGGGGCAGCACTTCGGCAAACCCTCGGTCCCTATCGTTCATACGGGTCAAGAGGTGGTACGGGGCGAGCCGATCGCCAGGGCGGACGGCTTCATGTCGGTGCCCCTGCATGCGCCGGCCACTGGCGTAGTCAAGAAGATCGGGCTGATGGCCACGGCCCGGGGCCCCAAGGCGGACGCGATCGTGCTCAAGCTGCATGCGGGGGCCAGTCAGGAGGTGTTGTACGGCGCGCCGCAGGATGTTGACAACATGGCGCCGGAGGAGATCGTCAAGGCCGTGCAGGACACCGGCATGGTGGGTCTGGGCGGCGCCAGCTTCCCCACTCACGTGAAGATGACCGTACCCAGGGGGCAAGAGGTGGACACGGTGATGGTCAACGGCTGTGAGTGCGAGCCTTATCTCACCACCGATCACCGGGTCATGATGGAGTACTCCATGGATCTCTTCGCGGGGATCCGAATCGCCATGAAGGCGGTGGGCGCCGAAAGGGCCATCATCGGCCTCGAGGACAACAAACCGGATGCCATCGCGGCACTTCGGCAGGCGTGTCCCAAGGACGGCACCGTGACCGTCGCGGTGATGAAGACCAAATACCCCCAGGGCGCGGAGAAGATGATGATCAAGGCCCTGCTGCACCGGGAGGTGCCCAGCGGCGGGTATCCTTCGGCCGTCGGAGTGAGTGTCTACAACGTGGCCACCCTTGCCCAGCTGGGGGTATTGCTGCCTCACAGTCAGGGCTTGATCGAGCGCGTGGTAACGATTGCCGGACCCGGTATCAAGCAGCCGGGCAACTACCTGGTGGCCCTGGGCACGCCCCTGCGTTTCGTCTTGGAGCAGCTTGGATTCCATGGCGATGCCAGGCAGCTGATCCTGGGTGGCCCGATGATGGGGGTTTCGGTGTCCTCTCTGGATGTCCCTGTCACCAAGGGCGTGTCAGGGATCCTTGTACTGACCGAGGAAGAGAAGTCGGCTCAGATACCGAAGAAGGTCTGGCCCTGCATCAAATGCGCGAGATGTGTGCAGGTCTGTCCTATTCACCTCAACCCGGCAGAGCTGGGTATGCTGGCCGGGAAACGCCAATACGAGACGATGGAGTATGAGTTTCATTTGAACGATTGCTTCGAGTGCGGGTGCTGTAGCTACGTGTGTCCTTCCGGCATCCCGCTGGTGCAGTATTTCCGCATTGCGAAGGCCATCAACCGAGAGAACAGGGAAAGAGCGGCGTAGACCGGACCCATGGCAGATAAAGCACCCATCATCGAGCTGCGCACTGCGCCCCATGTCCGCCGCGCCCCGAGCGTGGATCAGATCATGCGCAACGTGGTCTACGCGTTGCTTCCGGTGTGTGCGTATGCGATCTATTCGTTCGGCATCAGCGCCCTGGCGCTGATCCTGGTAACGGTCGCAGTCTGTGCCGGGACGGAGCAGCTCTTCTGCCGGCTGTCCAACAAGCCCACGACGGTGGGTGACTTCAGCGCGGTCATCACCGGCATGCTCCTTGCGCTCACCCTTCCACCCGGTTTCCCCCTGTGGATGGCGGCTGTGGCCGGGTTTGTGGGCATCGCCCTGGCCAAGGTCATGTTCGGCGGCATCGGCCTCAACGTCTTCAATCCCGCCTTGGTGGGCAGGGCCTTCGTTCAAGCGGCCTTTCCGGTCGCCATCACCACATGGACGCCGGCCTTCGCCCCCGGACGGTTCACCGAGTTTATCCCCTCCACCTGGACGTTTCCCTTTGCCGAGCCCATTGCAGTCGGACAGTGGGTCAAAGATCTCGCGGTGGATGGCTTTACCGGAGCCACACCGCTGGCCCTGCGGAAATTCGGCGACGGTCAAGTTGCCCACGTCACCACAAATACGGCGGACCTTTTCATGGGGATGACTGCGGGCTCGGCCGGGGAGACCTCCGCCCTGCTGATCCTCATCTGTGGCGCCTACCTGGCGGTGCGCCGCATGATGGATTGGCGCATTCCAGCAGCCATGATCGTCGGAACTTTCGTCACTGCTGGGATATTTTTCATGGTCGATCCCAATACCTATCCCACCCCACTATTCATGCTGTTGGCCGGTGGTTTCATGCTGGGCGCAACCTTTATGGCCTCGGATATGACGGCATCGCCAGTAACACCGGCCGGGGTATGGGTCTACGGCATCCTCATTGGCTTTCTGACCGTGATCATCCGCCTATTCGGAGGCCTGCCGGAAGGCGTCATGTACGCCATCCTGTTTGGCAATGCCGCATCGCCCCTCATCAGTGCGGTGACCCAACCCAGAGTCTACGGCACCCGCAGAAAAAGGAAGGCTGAGTGATGACCCCGGAGGCACAAGCTCCACCCATGCCCTCCAGTGTGGCGATGATCCGCACACTGGGCCTTATCGCCATGATTGCTGGCCTCTTGGTGGTGCTCGCATTCCGGTTCACTGACCCCATCATCAGGGAGAAAGAGCACCTGGCCCTGGAACAGGCGGTGTTTCAGGTCATACCGGGGGTCGAGCAGGGGAAGGCAAGGCGCGTTAGCTTCGCGCTGGATGCCAAAGGTCTGGTGCGATTGGATAAGACAACGGCCGGCGATGCCAATCTTTTTGCGGTCTATGATGGCGCCGGCGAGCTGGCCGGGATTGCCTTGCAGGGCTCCGCTCGCGGTTACCAGGACGTCGTGCACACCCTGTACGGATACGATCCCGGCTGCGAATGCATCATCGGTCTCACCATCATGAAGAGCACAGATACCCCTGGGATGGGCGACAAGAACACTGTCGAGGGCAACGCGAAGTTCATGGCCAACTTTGATGGCTTGTCCGCCAAGCTGACGGCCGACAAAGGCAGCGTGGCCCATCCCATTGAGACGGTGAAGCATGGGACAAAGACTCAGCCCTGGCAAGTGGACGCCATATCCGGCGCGACCATTAGCTCGAGGGCCATAGGTAAGGGACTTCGCGAAAGTACTGGTAAGCTGCTGCCCCTCATCGCACAGCATCTGCCTGAGCTGAATGCAGCCGGTGAGACAGAGCCGAATCCGGAGTCAGAGGTAATCAAATGATGGTCAGCCTACCTAGCGAGCAGAAGCCCATTACCACGGATACCTTTCTGCGCGGGTTGTGGGAGGAGAATCCGGTATTCGTTATGTTGCTGGGATTGTGTCCGACTCTGGCCGTCACCAACAGCACCGTCAATGCCATCGCTATGGGCTTGGCAACCACATTCGTTCTCCTCGGCTCAAGCGCCCTTGTGTCCTTGTTGCGTAACCACATCCCCAAACAGGTTCGCATCGCCTCCTACATCGTCATCATCGCCACGTTCGTCACCATCGTAGACTATGCGATTCACGCCCTCAGTCTGGAGCTTTACAATGCGTTGGGCGCGTTCATCCAGCTTATCGTGGTCAACTGCGTCATTCTAGGCCGTGCAGAGAGCTTTGCATCCAAGCACCGGCTCAGCAAGTCCCTGGCCAATGCCCTGGGCGTAGGTGCCGGTTTTACCTTCGCTCTGCTGTGCCTGGGCACGGTGCGGGAAATACTGGGCAGTGGAACCCTACTGGGGTTTCCACTATTCGGCGAAGGCTTCCAGCCTTGGGTAGTCATGATCCTGCCTCCCGGAGGATTTTTCGTTACAGGCGCCTGGCTGTTGCTGTTCGCTTGGTTGAAAGAGCGCAAACAGCGCAAGGCCGTAGAACAAGAGGAGGCCGTCCATGCAACCGGATAATCTCGGCTTCATCTTCCTAAACGCCTTCATTATCAACAACTTCGTGCTCGCGTACTTTCTTGGCCTGTGTCCGTTTCTCGGTGTCTCCGGAAGGCTGGACACCGCCTGGAACATGGGATTGGCCACCACGTTCGTCATGTTTGTCAGCTCCGTGTGCGCTTACGGAATCAACACCCTGCTCGTCGCATACGACTTGGAGTTTCTGCGGCTTATCTGTTACATCGCCGTCATTGCCTCGGCGGTCCAGCTGGTGGAAATGGCAGTGAAGAAGCTCAGTCCGACCCTTTTCCGAGCCCTTGGGATCTTCCTGCCTTTGATTACCACCAACTGTGCCATCTTGGGGCTGGCCCTGTTTCAGACCTTCAAGGAGTACAGCTTTCTCCAGAGCATCGCCTATAGTATTGGTGCGGGTGCAGGCTTCACCTTGGCCCTCATGCTCATGGCCGGCCTGCGGACGAGGATGGATCTGGCTGATGTGCCTGCCATCAGCCGGGGGGCCGCCCTGACCTTCATGTTGGCCGGCCTGCTGTCCCTCACCTTCATGGGCTTCGCCGGACTCGGAGGTCATTGACGATGGGTACCTATCTCCTGGCAATCGGTGTCATCCTATTGGTTATGTTGGGTTGGGTCATGGTCCAGCATATGACGCGCGACTTTGCTGCCAGGCATCCGGAGCTCGGCGCTTATCGTGAAGCTTTCGGGGGCTGCGACGGCTGTGGGTGCGGTGCTACCGGCTGCCGCAGAGACGAAGACGAGACCGCGCGGCCATAGGCAATACCGCGCAGGGTCCCGCCGCACTCATGCCTTTTCAGGTCTTGGCTCGCGGTTGCCGTAGAGTGAGGTAAGAGACTTATGAACGACGAGTTCTTTATCCAACCGAAGACATACGACATTAGTACCCCCTTCGAGGCGACCGTTGCGTCTACTGATCGAATCACGCCCGAAGGCGCCCATGCCGAGGTGCGCCAAATCGTCCTAAACGTCCCCTCCGCTTCCTTCGTCTACGTGGAGGGTCAGAGTATCGGGGTCCTGGCCCCAGCGCCTTACGAATTCGGCAACGACCACCATATGCGGCTGTACTCGATCGCTAGCACGCGCAAGGGCGAAAAGGGAGGCGGTACCGAGATCGCCATCTGCGTGCGCCGCTGTTTTTACATCGATGAGGTCAGCGGGGAGCGCTATCCCGGCAAGTGCTCCAACTACCTCTGCGATGCCAAGGTCGGGGACGAGGTCCAGATCACGGGGCCCTACGGCCGGCACTTCGTCGTGCCCCGCGATAGCACCGCCAACCTGCTAATGGTGGGTACCGGTACTGGCATCGCCCCGTTCAGGGCCTTCTTGAAGCACATCTTCGAAGAGGAAGCCGAATGGAAGGGAAAGGTCCGGTTGTTCTATGGCGCCCAAAGCGGACTTGACCTGCTTTACATGAACGATATGAATAATGACATCAGCCACTACTATGACGAGGCGACCTTCAAGGCGTTTGAGGCATTGAGCTCACGCCCCGCCTTTGACGACCCCTCCGCGCTGGGCAATAAGCTCGAGGAGAACGCCGCCGAGGTGTGGGCGTTGATGCAGGATCCGAAGACCTATGTCTACGTGGCCGGGCTGAGGAAGTCGTCGGAGGCCCTGGACACGGCGCTCTCCCACATCGCCGGTTCCAACGATGCATGGATGCGCAGGAAGCGGGGGATTTATTTCGACGGGCGTTGGGCCGAGCATCTGTATGATTAGGCCTTTCGCGATGAAGACGCGAATCGTTCAATGTTAGAGGAATGGAAATGATTCCCAGTGTAGCAGATCAGATGCAGGAGCTCGCCTTGAGCCTGCAAAAGGCAATGGCTGAGCACATGCAGAAAACATTGAATCTGCAGGTCGAAATGCTTAAGGCGGTCCATAATCCGGTTGAGGAAAGGGTTCAGAGCATCACGTCAAGTATGCAAAACATCTTTCTTGAACAGATGAAGATGATCTCCACGGGCATGAGAAATCCCATGTCCAGCTCGGTTAACGAGTTTTCGGCCAGCGTGCAGCGGATAATGAGCGAGCAAATGCAAATATTCGCGGCGAATACGCCGAACCCCACTCCGCAGCGCCTGGAGGAGTTCTTCTCGATTATGCGAAGCACAATGGAGGATCAGATCCGGCTCGCCGCGGAGGTTCAAACCGCCATGTCACAGCAGATGCAGCAGTTCATTGATAGCCTGCACAGCACACTGATTGGTCTCGCCGGCAGTAGCAAAGAAGCTGGCAACAAGGAAAGCTAGAAAAAGATGAATGATTTGGGACCGCTCGCCGACGATCGCCTGGGCACGGCAATCTTCTTTCCCCGACCGGACTCGCCGTTCGGCCCGGTCGCGCCGAACGCCACGGACCATATGTTCGAGGTGGAGCCGGGGGTGAGCCTTAGGCTGCGCGTGTTCGAGGGACCCTCGGATGCGCCCGCGATACTCTTCTTCCACGGCAACGGGGAGACCGCCCGGGATTACGACGGGATCGCCGAAGCGTACT
>CAYQDX010000202.1:0-7410 GCA_964416345.1 uncultured Ectothiorhodospiraceae bacterium | reverse complement strand
ACCTGAGGGCAATCGTATGAATTGAGAAGAAAATCAGACCGGAAATCTGGTGGCTGTAAATCGCCAAACCAAAGGGTCAAAAATCAAAAAGGGCTCAGTCAAAGGGGCCAGGCTCAATTTAATTTTCAACTAGCTCTGTCTGGTGTTGCACGTTCATGTTGTTTCCATTTCTCTTTGCCCGAGGCCTGCCGCGAGGCTTGGCCTCGCGCCGTCGCCCCGTCATCTTTTCGATCATCGCAATAAATCGATCATTACCCAATGGTTGGTTTTGACTCACCGCCAAGCGGATGTCCGAAATGGCTTCGTTGTCCAGCTCATGGCGGAACAACGAACGATAATGCGCCTGCCGGCTGATGGCATCCGCAGCAAGATCCATATATAAGAAGTGCGGAGTGATAAGCACATCATCCACACCCAAGGCGTTTGCCCGGTAACTGCTCCAGCGGTAGTGTGCGGGATCATCCGCCATGTTGGCTCGCACGGGGTTGAGTTCAATATAGCGCTGGCATAGAAGTAGGTAGCTGTCGGCGTGGACCGGCGACGACTTATAGCGGCTGTCCCACAGGGTGCCTGTGCGGCGATAGGTTTTATTGATGTACTGAACATAGCGCCTCCCCAGTGAGATGATGAGCCGCGGCACATCCTGAGGATGGGGTGGCGTGAGCAACAGATGAATGTGGTTGGTCATGAGCACATAAGCGTGCAGGGAGCAGCCGGTTTCCCTCAATGCCTCTCCCAGCCAATGCCGGTATGACAAATAGTCCTCCTCACAGAAAAAACAGGCGTCGCGATTATGACCGCGCTGAACGATGTGCAACGGCATGCCGGCGATATGTATGCGTGGGCGGCGGGGCATACGATTCAGTCTAGCTCAAATATTCAGAAATTGGAGCCTGGCCCCTTTAATCCTTGAATAACGTGGTGAGAGTGTCGAGGCAGGACGTAACGGGGTAAACGGGGCATCAATCACCTCCCTGTGTTGATGTTATATCTGTTGAACAATCCTTGTTCAGCACTTGCTCTTGGCTAGAGTAACTAATTTTTGTGTTTCAATCGAGTCTGACCCTGAGGTTTCCCCATTAATTAGAACAAACTCTTCAGGCTTTTCAAGCCCTTTTTCACCGCATCTTCCACTTGATCCTTTGTGTCGGATTTCGACTTGGGGGGAGTCTCAGTCTTCGGCTCAGAAACAGTCGGTATGTTCGTCTGGGTACTTTGATTCGCTGCATAGCTGAAGCCCCACACCTGTTGATGGGATACCCAGCCACCAGTATCCTTGGCTATCACCGTCTGATCACGAGAGTAGCCCTTTTCATAATCCTTCAATGCACTATCAATCACGATAAGAGTGTAATAGGACTCCTTCTCTATCGCTTCGATATATTCCTGGCAGGTGCCCCACACCGCCTGATCCATGCCTTTTTGGTAATTCGCCATGGCCTGATTTTCCTGTGCTTGGCCTGCCGCACTGGCTGTGGCGGAACGTTCATCGGCGCGTTGCTCGATAGCGGCCAGTTCGGGATTGGCATCAACGAGATCTTGCAGTTCCTCGTCCACGGTATCCGCTTCATCGAATTTGCCTTGCTGCATGAGGGTATTTAGTTTCTTGGTCAGTTCCACGTAGCGATTGGCGACCTTGGGATTCTTCTTCATGAAGGCATTGAATTCCGCATCCTCCGGTGTCCCTTGCGCGTTACTCGGTGGAGGTGACGGTGTCCGGCCCATCTGCGCCATCTGCATCATTTGCGCCTGCGACATCTGCTGGCCCGGCATCATGCCGGCCTTTTGTTCGGCCTGCTTTCGCTTTTCGGCATAGCGCGCGCCCAGGGCGTCATCCACTGCTGCCAGCTTGGGGCCCTTGCGTTGGAACAAGGCGGATTCAATCTGCTTGTGTTTTTCATAATAGGCCTTCAGTTCTGCCGGCTTGCGCTTGCCGGGTTCGCCAAACCAGTCAACGGCATCGATGAAGCAACCGAACCGTGTGCCGGCAAAGAACTTGTAGGCTTCCTGTCCTTCCCAGCTGTCCGTGGTGTTTTTCGCTTCCTTGCCGGGTTCACCAGGAGGTGGCAGCGCGTGCAGGGACACAGCGGAATAACCATAACCAGGAGCCGAATCCCCTCCGGAAAACCAGGCGCGCTCCGCTAGAACCTCGTAACCTTGCACCGGTACACTGGCACGGTTACCCCAGGTGCCCTGGATGGCATGCATGGGGCCGACGGCCTTGTCATAGTAGGCCTTCACCTTGTCGACAGGATCACGGGATAGAAAACACCAGGGACCGAGGAGAAAATTGCCGGTCTTTTGCGCTTCCTTAGTGGAAATCACACGACCTGCAATATTGCGCGACTCTGCCGTCGCCTGGCAATCCAGGGCCTTCATGCCGCCGAAGCTTCCAATGTACGCAGGATCGACTTTCAAGCCGTCGGCTGGTATCGCCGGAACCGCACCCTTGTAGATAGGGGCCGCCAGTTTCGGTGAATCTGCAGACCAGGCCGTGCCATAAGCAAACAGCAGTGCTGCAGCGAGTGCTGGCACAAGGTGCATCTTCATGATTTTCATCTCCTTGTCCTCCTGGTATTGCTCTTCCCGATCGAAGAGGCAATACGTGTTGCACGCATTGGTTTCCTCGATCTTGGCGTATGTTACGCGGGCATGTTCTACGCAAATACGAGAGCTATCATTACCCATTCATGATAACTGGCCGTCCACTCTGTTCGGTGCTTCACCTTCCCCGCATCCTCTGTGTCCACTTGCATTGCCAAAGTCGATCTGCCCTGGAAGAGCTTTCCTCGCCCATGGGCTGGAATCGCGATCAGGTCGTTGTTGCTTGTCGTTATCGCGGACTTGGATTGCGCCCTCCGTCCATCGCGCCGAACGCTTACTGCGGAAGATCCTGAGAGGTATCCACGGGCCTCAGGCTCCAGTCCATGGCCTGGGTCACGGTGTCACCGTCTTCGTTGATATTAAATGTCGAGTTGACGGATCCGACGAGGGGGAAGCCGTCGCCCAGGGGCTGGAAGCCTGGGTCCATGTCGGTCGCCGCGGTAGTCAGCAACACGGACGCCTCGACCGGCTCGGTATCCACCGAGTCGTCGGGGTTGACGCACTGCAAGGTACCCTTCGCCGAGAGCCGGGCGCCAATGGTGTAGGACGCCAGGCCGGGATAAGTGAACAGCGGGCGGGCGGGGGTGGCGGGGGCGGTTGGGGGAATGATCAAAGTGTCGGCTTTACCTACCAGGTGGCAGACCCGCGACCCGTCATCGACGTCCCATTGGTCGAAGCTGATCTTGGCCAGGGTCGGATTGAAGGGGAGATCATAGCGGGTGATCGAATCGGAAACCTCGGCGGTCAGGTAGGTCAAGTTTGCCTGACCGGTGTAGTTGGTGGTCACGCCGTACTCGTGGCGCGTGCCCTTGAAGTTCACGGTACCGGATATGGCGTCCACAACCACGGTGATGTTGGCCACCAGCATCACCGTGCTGCTGGCGTTATCGGGGTCCTTCAGATTCACGCTCAGGGCCACGTCACGCGGGTCGGGGACGTGCGAGGGTGCCAGGTAGTCGGCGTGGGGTATGGCAGAGGTGGTCCCCTGTGAAGTGGTGATGGTATCCTGGCTGGCCTGGGGGACGACGGTGCCATAGTTGCTATCACCCCCGGGAATGCCGTTCACCTTCCAATCACTCAATATCTCGCTCCATCGGGTAGCCCCGATGGGATAACAGTCCGTACCCATCGAGGGACCCTGCCCCTGCGCATCGGGTTGGTAGCATTCGAGTACGGAGAAAAGCGCCGCGGTATTGACCTTGACGATCTTATCCGGCGGGTCGAGGCGGAACCGCTCCACGCTGGCAAAGCGGGTGAAATGCGGGGTGGTCGCGCTGACGGTCTTGGCGACCGCGTCCACGCTGATGTCGTCGACCAGCTGCCAGTAACCCTCTAAGGTCTGGAAGGCGACCGCCAGGGCTTCCGGCGCCGAGCCTGCCAGATCCGCGTCGGTGTACGTGAATGACAGGGTCACCGGTTGCGCGAACTGCTGACCGTCCGGCGTGAGTTCGTAGCTCGCACCCACGCCGCCGAAGGCCTTGTTCTCGATTGGCTGGATACCGATGTCGGTATCGGCCGCCAGGGCCCCGGCGGGGATGGTGACCTTGAACTTGCCGTCGTCGGACGTCACGTCGCCGCCAGCCGCGCCGATGGTCTTTTTGACCAGGGCCCCGATGGGGGCACCTACCGCGGTGGCTGTCGGCGTTTCCGCCGCGGCGGTTGTTGGGGTCGCCGTCGTGTCGGTCGTGGTGTTGGCGCCGCTGGCATCCTGGCTATTGGACCCGCCTCCGCCCCCGCACGCGGTCAAGGCCACTGCCGTCATCGCGGTCAGACAAAGCACGCGGACGATGCGTTTAAGGAAAATTGCAAAGTGTTTGCGAGGGCTTACAGCTGGAAGGAGATGGATCTTATATTTGTAAATCATTTTCTGACCCTATTTATCATTATTGAATGATGAGCCTTTATGATTCTTTATTATTTACACATACACATATTTACTCTTGGTTGGCCGGCTCGTCAATATGCCCCAAGCCCGGATAGAAAGCCGGAAACCCGCGAAACCCGGGTCGGTGCGTAATGGTTCTGACTTACCTGAGGGCAATCGTATGAGTTGAGAAGAAAATAAGAATCGTTTGGGGATTAATCGTTTGGGGTCACCCATAAGTCGTCCCCTGTTGACAGGGGACGACTTATGGGCGACCCCTTTTATCGTTGAAAGTGAGGATTCAACTTATTTTGGGTTCTTTATTGCTGACAGCTTATTCCGGGTTTTCTTCTTGCTCCGCTGCTTCAAGAAAATCGGGGGCGTAGCTCAGTTTTGCCAATCCTGGAGGAAATTGCGATCTGAGCCCTATTTTTTACTTATTCACCGTTCCGGTGCACTGGGAATGGTCAACCGCCCGGACGACAAGTCCAGCTTATGGCAATAGGTGCACTCGCCCTGAAACATTGTTAAAAAATGATTCTTTTCACCTCCAGTTAAATGAATCTTGTGCATTATGCTGGCAAATGGTGGGGCTGTTTTCGAAGCTTTACTATGGCAGGTGAGGCAGGTCGCCGGGATGCTGTCAAGGGCGTTGGAAATTAGTGGATGCCTGCCGAGCAGTGCGACGCCTGCCGGAGCAGAGGCTTGTGCCTTCGCGAGCAGGGGCGCAGGTACTTTCTGTTGCCACTGCTTCAACATCGTGCTGATTCTGGTATCCAGCTTCATATCGACGTAATTGATATGGCAGTCGACACAAGCGTGGGGATAGCGGTCCTCGCTGGTGATGCCGGGGATCTTCCGTGCCGGCGGCGGTCCCTGCTCCTGGGGCAGACCATATGTCAAATGAGCTGCCATAGAAGTGTATAGCACACCTCCACACAATGTTAGCCACTTAAGCATAAGAACCTCCCTGGTTGTTCTCCGGCCTCCGGTATACCGGAACGTTGAAAATCGTGATGAGTAAAGAGCAGTCTACGGGCGTGTTGTACCTCCTTATAAGGATGGGGTGCGTAATATAAATCTAGTGAGTCGGCTTCGCATTAGCAAGCTCGAATATTGCCGAAAAATATTCACGTATCTGCCCCGGGGTTTTGGGGGCGTCGAATGCTAAATACATCTGCAATATAAATTCTTCACTGAGGTGATCTGGCAGTGTCCGGAAACTGGGAGAGGGTGGGTTGGCAAAAGGTGATACTGATCTTCGATTTACTGGATGATGATTTTGCGCGTTTAACCGGAAATAATTATCAGTTGCCACCTACCCCTTTGGTCCGTCTTAGGCGTTTTAATCGAGTCTTACCCTTTGGTTCGTTATCCCCTTATCTGGGTGTCCGGAAAGTCAGGTGTATCTCTATCTGATCCCAATTAGTGCAAATCTGGCCCCTTTGGGTTCTCTGAAATTCAAGCCTACCCCCTTTTATCATTATAATACCCCCGTCCCCATTATCGTTATGAAATAATATAAAAACCCCCCATCTCTGATTTTCCCCGAACTATGCAGACGCGCCACGCCATCCCAATCATCGTCATTGCGGAATTATTCGGCGCGTCACTGTGGTTCAGCGCCAATGCCGTTGCGGATGCGCTGCATCGTGTTTGGGGAATGACCAATGTTGAGCTTGGCTATTTGACCAGTTCAGTGCAGCTCGGCTTCATTTGCGGAACGCTGCTGCTTGCATTGTTCGGCTTCGCTGACCGATTCTCCGCCAGCCGTATCTTTGCCTCCTGCGCGCTGCTGGGGGCGCTGGTCAATGCTGCGTTTGCCTCGGCTGCCGGCGGGCTTGTCTACGCCATGACACTTCGCTTTGTAACGGGCCTGGCGCTGGCCGGAGTCTATCCCATCGGCATGAAACTCGTTGTCAGTTGGGAGCCGCGCAAGGCGGGCACGGTGTTGGGCTGGCTCGTGGGCATGCTGGTGTTGGGTACCGGCCTACCCCATTTTGTGCGAGGCATTGGCGTAACGCCCACCTGGCAGGGCGTGATCTATGCCGCATCCGCCCTGGCAGTGGTCGCCGCCGTCATGGTGTGGCGACTGGGCGACGGCCCCCATCACGGCAGTCGCCGCAGCATGCAGTGGGGCGCGGCCTTTAAGGTGTTTGCCATCGCTGATTTCCGTGCCGCGGCGCTCGGCTACTTCGGGCACATGTGGGAGCTCTATGCCTTCTGGGCAATCACGCCGTTGTTGGTCGCACAACTCGATAATAGTGCGGACGCCGCTCAGATCTATCTGGCGGCGGCCGGCATATTTCTGGCCGGGGGCATCGGCTGTATCGGCGGCGGTTTTTTCAGCCACCGCTGGGGGCAGCGGCAGGGTGGCGATACTTGCCTTGGCCGGTTCAGCGATGAGCTGCCTGGTCTATCCGTGGGTGTCGGGATCGACCTTTGGCGTGGCGCTATCCCTGTTGGTGGCTTGGGGACTGTTCGTCGTGGCCGATTCGCCCCAGTTTTCCGCCTTGGCCACAAATGCTTGCCCGCCCGACAGGGTAGGCGGCGCGCTGGCCTTGATGAATAGTATTGGATTCGCCATTACGATTGTCTCCATCGAGTTGACGACACTGTTGTGGGGATCGTTACAGACCTATGTGACGTGGGCGCTGTTGCCTGGGCCACTGCTTGGGCTGCTTGCCATGGGCAGGATGTGGGGCAGGTGAGCGACCCTTTTGTAGTAATCGCTGTATTCACGAAAGAAAATCGAAGTCAGCTTTTATTTATTCTTTTGCCATCGACGCCGTTAAGAATAGACTTACCTGCAGAGCGTCATTCATAGGCGGGCACAATGGAATCGAGAGACGTTAAAAATATCCAACAGACCCGACAGTTTGTCGTGGTGCGGGGACTCAGCCACGTAAAAGTCGGCGTGTTTGAAATGGATGGTGTCTTGC
>CAYQDX010000201.1:1084-7472 GCA_964416345.1 uncultured Ectothiorhodospiraceae bacterium | reverse complement strand
GGTCGTAGGCCAGGTCGTCGCGGGTGATGCCCATCAGGTCGTTGGAGACCATGCGAGTGTAGTCCGCCGGGTCCTGCTCGGTTCCGATGTAGGTGTTGATCGCCGAGAGACCCTGGGCGACGGCGCCGGAGCGGTCCATGGCGGCCTTGTCGACCAGCTTGACCTTCAAGTCCACGCCCGACTTGGCCGCAGCCTCCTTCCAGCGCATGATCTCGAAGCCAGCGCCGCAGCACGCCATGCCGCCACCAATGAGGAGGATGTCAACCTCTTCTTCGATGATCTCGGGATTTCCAAAACCGTATTCAGCCATTCGTCATTTACCTCTAGATGGTCAAAAGACTGCCCGCAACCCGCCAGCGGTCCGCCGGCAAGGTCACGCTGCTCAGCCTGGCCTGCTCAGCCGGACACGAACTGGCTCATGTCGCAGGAGTGCGTGCCCTTGGTGAACAGGGTGGAGTGATCACTGATATCGGCAACGTCGGCCTCGGGCTTGCCCGCGTAGGGCTGCACGGAGCCCTCGGGAGTGGTCCGAATCGGGAACTTGAAGCGCTTCATGTTGCCGTTGCGGAACTTGATGGTCCACATGATGGAGTCCGTGCCGCGCAGGGGCTGCACGGAGGCACCAAGAGGTACTACGTCCGCATAGTGGCGACACTCGATGGCCTGCTGCGGGCAGATCTTCACGCAGGAGTAGCACTCCCAGCACTGCTCCGGCTCCTGATTCCACGCCTTCATGGCGTGCCCGGTCTCGGAGCCGTCCTTGTCCAGCTTCATCAGGTCGTGGGGGCAGATGTACATGCAGGCCGTCTTGTCCTGGCCCTTACAGCCATCACACTTGTCGGTACGTACGAACGTTGGCATATGTCTCTCCGTTGTCGTCGCTACTGCAGTTAACAAATCCGCAGCATGCAGCGCATGCAGCGGTCTCTAGAGCCGTCGGGCCAGTATCCGCCCCCTGCTTCTGCCGCCTCCGGAGTGCGGCCGTCGACCGGGCCACCTTTAGAGCTGCCCCTGATTGGGCGTCGGCGAGCCATTGCTCCGGCGGGTCCTCCCCCCGGTTGGGGTCCTTTAAGTGGGCAAGGTGCGACAATGGTCCCGTGTCGCCGAGGCCCGCCCGCGGTCCCGCGGGAACCCCGTAAGCCCCGAGGGAACATCCCCGCGCTTGCCGGAGCCCTGGCAAGAGAGCCGTGGGCGAGGCCTTCCGTCGGCCGCCCAGTGAGTCTCTCTGTGCCGGGGCCGGCGCAATGGACGCAATAACTTAGTTACTTCTCCTCGGCAAGTCCAAACAGTTTTCTCTTGGCGGGATATAAAGAACCCTTATTATCCCCGACGCTTGCCGAGGAAATCCGGGAGCCATGCCGCAGATGATAGCCCTGTACAACGGCATGGGCGGCGGCGCCGCGGGCACCCTGCTGACCCAGCTCATGGCGAAGGCCATGAACCGGTCCCTGGCCAGCGTGCTGTTGAAGCGCTTCGGTGTCTAGGACGCCGCCGGAGGCACCGCGACTGGCACGATGAAGGCCATCGACGCGGTGGACGTGGCATCGAAAATGTCCTGTTCTATAGGCGACAACACGCGCATGCTGTACTGCGATGGACAGCAGGTCGCCTCCGAGCTCATCCACTAGGTCAAGCAGATTTAGCGATCCCGGGCGCTGAGCACGACACAATTACGTCCGGCCGCCTTTGCCTGGTAGAGGGCCGCGTCGGCGGCGGATAGAAGGTCTACGCCGGATTGATGCTTTGGAAAGGCATGACTGGGCTCCCGGCACAGACCTTGAGGCTGACTTGCTTTAGTATAACCCCCTATTCCCGGCTGAACTTCTCTGCGCCATGCGGCTCACATTCCTACTCGCGCTCGTCGTCCTGTTGCTCGGACCGCTCGCCAGGGCGGACGAGCAGTCCATTGCCCGCCAGCGGGCCCAGTTTCTGCGCGCCGAGAGCGCGCTGCGGGACGGCGACCAGGCAGTGCTCCATCGACTGAAGGAGCAGCTGGGCGACTACCCCCTCTATCCGTATCTCGAATACGAGGCCCTGCGCCGGCGTCTGGACGACGCGACCACCGTGCAGGTAAGGGACTTTTTCCAAGCGTTTGCCGACACGCCCCTGGCACCGGATTTGCGCCGGGCGTGGCTGGAGCGACTGGCCAAGGAGGGACGCTGGAAGACGTTGCTGGATGACTACAAAGACGACGGGGATGTGGTCAGCCGCTGTCGCTACCTCGAGGCCAGGCTCCATATCGATGCGGAGCACGCGCCTTGGGATGAGGTGCAAGCGCTGTGGCTGGTCGGCCGCTCTCAGCCGGAGGCCTGCGACGGCGTGCTCAGGCGCTGGCGCTCGGCCGGCCGCCAATCCACAGACCTGGTGTGGCAGCGCATTGCTCTGGCCATGGCGCGCGGCGAGCTGCGCCTGGTGCGCTACCTGTCACGGTTCCTCGATCCAGCGGACCGGTCCCTGGCGGAAGCCTGGCGCAGGATGCATCGCAATCCTGCCCGCGAGCTGAAGCGTCCGCTCGCAGATTCGGCGAAGTCCCGTCAGATCTTGGTGCACGGCCTCAAACGCCTGGCGCGCGATACGGCCGAGACGGCCTGGACCCAGTGGTCCGAGCTGCGGGCCCGACACGCCTTCTCCGAGCGCGATCGGGGTGAGATCCTACGTGCCATCGCTCTGCACGCGGCCATCCAGCGCTCGCCGGACGCCCCAAAGCTGCTAGGCACGGTGCCTGCGGCAGCGGTGGACGACACCCTCCAGGCCTGGGGAGTCCGCTCGGCACTGCAGCGCGCCGACTGGACACAGGTCCGTGGCGGGATTGCAGCCCTCGGCGCGGCAGAGCGGGCGACTGACCACTGGCAATACTGGCAGGCGCGCAGCCTGGAGCGGCTAGGGGAGGTAGAGGAGGCCCGGAAGATCTACGCTCGTTTGGCAGAAGGCAGGGGGTATCACAACCTTCTCGCGGCGGATCGCATGTCTCTGCCATACGACCTGCGGAGCGTCCCGATCCGCTACTCTCTCTCGGAGATGCGACGGACTGAATCCATTCCCGCGCTCAGGCGGGCACGGGAGCTCCTGGCACTGGGACGCAGCGCCGAGGCACGGCGGGAGTGGCACTACGCCTTGCGGGACCTGGACGATCGCGGCCTGCAGCTCGCCGCCAAGCTCGCTCAACGCTGGGGCTGGCATGACCGCGCCATCTTGACCGCTGCGAAAAGCTCCCGCCATGACGATCTGGAGCTGCGCTTTCCCGTACTCCACCGCAAGTCCGTGCTGGCCAGATCCCACGCCCAGGGCTTGGATCCGGCTTGGGTCCTCGGCATCATGCGTCAAGAGAGCGCATTCATGAGCGATGCGCGCTCCCGCTCGGGCGCGCTGGGACTCATGCAGCTCATGCCTCGCACGGGTAGGGAGACTGCCCGGCGCCTGCGCACGTCGTTGCACGGCGTCGCCGAGCTGCTGGACGCCGACAAGAGCATCCTTCTGGGCACGGCCTATTTGCGCCGAGTCCTCGACCTCAACGACGGCCATCTCGCGCTGGCGACCGCCGCCTACAACGCCGGGCCCGCGCGGGTGAAGCGCTGGCGACCCACTCGGGGCGATATGGAGGCAGATATCTGGATAGAGACCATCCCAATCGCCGAGACCCGACGCTACGTGCGTCACGTGCTGGCCTACACTGCAATATTCGAGGACCGGCTGGGGCGCAAGCCCAACCGGCTGCGCCAGCGCCTGCCCGAGGTGCCCCACGAGGGCAAGGTTGACCCGGGCGGAGACTCGCACCAGAATGCTCGGCGTCAGTCCCCCGGCACCGCACTCGGGGGCGAATGGTGGACAAGCTTAAGACCCAGACAGGAAGCGCCGAAATGAGCCACGAGTCAGTCTGCATCCTGGGCGGCACCGGCTTCATCGGAGGCCACCTGGCGACCCGACTGGTCGCCGAGGGACGCCGCGTGCGCGTGCTCACGCGGCGCCGCGAGCGCCACCGTCAGCTGCTGACGCTGCCCACCGTGGAGCTGGTGGAGATGCGCCTCGACTCCGCCGAGCGCATCGCCGAGCAGCTCCAGGGCACGGACGCCGCGGTGAATCTGATCGGAATCCTCAACGAGAGCGGCGGCCGAGCGGGCGGATTCCAGGCCGTACACGTGGATCTGACCCGGCGCCTGGTCAACGCCTGTGCCCAGGCCGGGGTCCGGCGACTGCTGCACATGAGCGCCCTGCATGCCGACGCCAACCGCGGCCCGAGCCGCTACCTACATACCAAGGGCGAAGCAGAGGACCTGGTGCATGCCGCATCGGGACTGGACGCCACCAGCTTCCGCCCGTCGGTCGTCTTCGGCCCCGGGGACAGCTTCTTCAATCGCTTTGCGACGCTGCTGGAGCTCACACCGGGCGTCATGCCCCTGGCCTGTGCCGGCAGCCGCTTTGCACCGGTCTACGTCGGCGATGTGGTGGAGGCAATGGCACGCAGCCTGGCAGATAGAGCCACCTTCGGCCAGCGCTACGATCTATGCGGCCCCGAGACCTATACATTGCAGGAGCTGGTCCAGTACACGGCCGAGGTGTTGGGCCTGCGACGGCGAGTCATCGCGCTCGGCGACGGCCTATCCCGGCTGCAGGCGCGGATCCTCGGCCTGGCTCCCGGCAAGCCCTTCACCTACGACAACTATCTGTCGCTGCAGCAAGACAGCGTCTGCAGCGGCGAGTTCCCCAAGGTCTTCGGCATCACCCCACGCGGAATCCGCGCCGTGGTGCCGGCATACCTGGCCGAGCGGCACACGCGAGGCCGCTATCAGGCCTACCGGGAGCAGGCGCGACGGGGAGGCGACTGAGCTCCGCGGAGGCCGGCTTCCACGGGGCCCATGAACGAGCTCGTGGCCCTTGCCCCCTTGGAGGAGATGGAGTCCAGTTCTGCGATGCCCATAGGCTCTAGATCCCGTCCCAAAAAAGAGAACGGGGCCTGAAGGCCCCGTTCCAGTCGGCTCAACCAATCGACGGGCGATTAGAAGTCCTTACGCAGACCCACGGTCCACGCGTCACGATCGCCAAAGGCATCCGAGTCGCTGTTGGCATAGCCACCGAAGATCCGAGTCAACTTGCTGAAGTGGTGGATTACGCCAAGGGCATAGTAGTCGGTGTCGTTGCCTATGGTGCCGGTAGGGGAGTCAGTGTTGGTCTGGCCAACGTTGACGGCAAAGACGTTGTTGCCCGCCTTGAACTGATAGCCCAGGTACCAGATGTCGCCGTCGAGGCCAAGCACTGGTGCCCCGGACACAGCGTCGAAAGCGACGATGCCGGAATACTCATTACCGCCGAAACTGGCGCCAGTGGCGGATGCGACAGAGTTGTTGATCCACTCGTACTGCCCATTGATGGTGTGGTTGCCGAACACCACCTGGCCGCCGATCTTGTCCAGACTCTCGTCGTCCAAGCCGGAAGTGTCGTAGTTGGCCTGGTTGCGGGCGTAGAACACCTCGAAAGGACCATTCTCGTACTTCAGGGCCAAGGAGTAGGCGTCACCAGTGTCGCCGCCAGAGCCGCCGAACACGTCCTGTCGACTGAGGTCCGGGATGATGCCCAGAGCGAAGCTGAAGCCGCTCCAGTTGGGGGAAGCATAGACCACGGTGCTACGCAGCTGGCCGTTGGTGCCGAAGCCGGCGGCGCCGCTCATGCCACCGGCACGGCGGGCCTGGAGGTGGGTGTTGGTGAACGGATCGTAGCTGACGCCACCGCTGGTCTTGTACGGCGAGTTGAAGCTACCCATGGCGAAGGTGCCCCAGCCGCCGGTCAGGCCGACGAATTGCTGGCGATCCGACTGGCCGCTGCCCTCGGTCGGGTCGACCATGAACTCCAGCACGGCGACGCCGGTCAGGCCATTGCCCAGCTTCTCGGTGGCCTTGATGCCCCAGCGGGACATACCACCGTCGTCATCGACGCTGGTATCGGTGTCCGCGTTGTCGATGTCCTCGTTGTTGAGCTCAGCCTGCACCCGGCCGTAGAGCTTCACGTCGGCCTGAGCGGCAAACATGGGGGCGGCGGCCAGCGCGGCACCGATTGCGATGGTCAAAAGCTTCTTGTTCATGTGTCACTCCTGAGCATGATTGTTGGTGAATCCGACGAGTTGTATTTTAGGTCATCTGTGTGCCGAAGTGCAACACATGGGCTCACAAAAGCTACAAAATTTTATCTCCCCCTGGCGATTGCGTTGTACGAATGCCACAACAGGATGCTCGACGGCGGAGAATTCGTCTGGCAGAGCGTCCAACAAGGGAGACCTGGCAGTCGAACGATCAAGCATGTCGTAGACCCACAACGACAGGCGGAGCACGCCAGACTGCGACACGGGGTGGCACCAGCACGCCAGGGCCGGGCAGAGATTGGCTGGGGGACTAGGATT
>CAYQDX010000201.1:0-1074 GCA_964416345.1 uncultured Ectothiorhodospiraceae bacterium | reverse complement strand
TCGAACCTAGGTTGACGGAGTCAGAGTCCGCTGTCCTACCACTAGACGATCCCCCAGGAACCTGGCACCTCGGAGCCGCCGCCCACGACTCCGCGTGATGTGGGCTGCTGATGACCACGCGGCAGGAGGCTCTGCCGAGCTCCTCGCCGTCGAATGCCTCGGGGCTGAGGCATCCCCACGCTTCGGCTCGCGAGCACGGCCGACTAACAGAAGCTTCGCGGACGACTATAGACCCGCGCGGCCTAGCGCTTCGAGTACTGGGGCCGCTTGCGGGCCTTGTGTAGACCGACCTTCTTGCGCTCGACTTCGCGGGCGTCCCGGGTGACGAAGCCGGCCTTACGCAGAGGCGCACGCAGCGTCTCGTCGTAGGCAATCAGCGCCCGCGTGATGCCGTGCCGAATGGCACCGGCCTGACCGGTGATGCCACCGCCGGCGACGGTGACGGCAATGTCGAACTTGCCCTCGACCTCGACCCACTGCAGGGGCTGACGCACGACCATGCACGCGGTCTCGCGGCCGAAATACGTATCCAGCGGACGCCGATTGATGACAATCTGGCCGCTCCCCGGCTTGAGGAGCACGCGGGCGCTAGAGGTCTTGCGCCGGCCTGTGCTGGAGTACTGTTCTGCCATTGAATCTCTGCCCGGTGTTAGATTTCGAGGGTTCTGGGCTGCTGCGCCGCGTGCTGATGCTGAGGTCCCGCATAGACCTTGAGCTTGCGGAGCATCGCACGACCCAGGGCATTCTTGGGCAACATACCTTTGATAGCCAGCTCCAGCACCCGCTCGGGCGCCTTGACGATCAGCTTATCAAAGGTCACCGACTTCATACCACCGGGATACCCGCTGTGGTGGAAATAAGTCTTTTGGGTGTCCTTGCGCCCCGTCACGCGAACCTTCTCTGCGTTGACCACCACGACGTAGTCACCCGTATCCACGTGAGGGGTATACTCCGCCTTGTGCTTCCCGCGCAGACGCCTCGCGATCTCGCTGGCCAGCCTGCCTAGAGTCTTGCCGGTGGCGTCGACCACGTACCAATCGCGCTTGACCGTTTCCGGCTTGGCACTGTAGGTCT
>CAYQDX010000200.1:0-7547 GCA_964416345.1 uncultured Ectothiorhodospiraceae bacterium | reverse complement strand
GCCCGACCGAGGTAGCCCATCACGGCCAGCAGGTCGTCGAGTAGCGCCGCTTGATCGTCGGGCAATTCGAGGTGCGGCCAGCGCAGGTACAGCGGCTTCTCGCGGTCGACAGCGGCGAAGGCGTCAAACACCAGCGATGTGTCACCAGCCTTCCATTGCGGCAGATAGTGACGGGTGTGGCTGTGGTTGGCGGCGGTCAGGCAATACTCTGGCGGCGACGCAGCGAGCGAGATAATCAGGGCGTCCAAAACGGCCTCGCTGTGTTCATCTGAATGCTTAACCTTGTGGTGCCAAGTCGCGATCAGTCCGCGCAGCAGCCGCCAGGGGTCGGGTGGCCAGGCCACATCTCCTTCGTTGACATGGTGGCCCCAGGGGGTAGCGTGATAGCGGCCGGCCGGGAAGCGTAATTCCAGGGCAAGCATGGTGTCACTGCCGATAGGTGATGGTGGTGACCTCGAAGCCGACATCGCTTGCGTCGATCAGCTCGGGCATGGCCTTGGCAAAGTCGTCCAAGGCTGGAAGCTCGAAGCCCTCCGGGCGCTGCACCTCGATGCCGAGGCAGTCCAGGTCGCAGGCGGTGCGGAGCCGCAGGTCAACGGTGAGGAAACGGCGGATCTTGAACAGGGCTAGGGCGACCAGAAGGTTGTAGATCGGCTCGGCGAATCCATAGCCACGCAACTGGGCCAGGTCGAGATTGAAGTAGGCAACGATGTCTGGCGACACAAACTCGTCGCGGGAGTAGACCACATTTCCCTCGCCACCCTTTTTCCCTGGCTCTATGCCCCGTTTTACCCCCCCACTGGAGGCGACCTTGACTTTTGATGCCTCAATGAACCCGCTCAGAGCCCGGGGTAATCGTATGACGCCACCAATCTCTTCCAGGAAGACCCCGTGAATCAGAGAATTGACGTCGTACTTCAAAAGCGCAGGGGCAAGTTGTTTCCGAACAGAAAAATGCTGATCCTTTTTGAAGCCGATCTCATCGGCAATCTTTTTGAACTCGCTTGCACGGGCGATGTACTCAGAATTAATGCGATGGGCCTCAAGAACTGAATTGGTAAGTGGTTCCCCGGCCTGTTTAAATACCTTGATGACCGATAGACCCTGCAGTCCGGGGATCCAGTCGTTTTTGTTAGCATCCCAGCAAACCTCCTCCATGTGATTGGCCATGCTCTGGGCGGATTCCACCAGCAGCATCTGGGTGCCGTCCGGGCCTTCGTACTGGGCGGCGCCGATCTCGGGGAAGCCCGTGGGCTGGAAGCGAGTGCCCTGCACAGGTATAAGCCGGGCCTTGAGCAGCAGGCGGGGGGCATTGTTAAGGGCGGTCAGGTCAAGGCTCATGGCGTTCTCCCTTTCTCGAAATACAGTAGACGTAGTAATACGTGGAGGTGCGGAATCAGGCAGCGTCTTCCGAGGAGGTGGATGACTTCAATACAGCACGGGCCAGGGCGCCGGTCGCGCCGTAGCTTAGGGGTATGAGCAGCCCGGCGGCGAGGCGACGTGGATAGATTCCCGCGAGGTCCGGCCGGTCGTCTAGCGGCATAGCGGGCGTGAGGCTGGAGGCGCGTAGCCGCCGCCAGGAGATCTGGATCGCCTGATCTGCCTGCGCACGATTGCCAGTGGCGAGCTTGGGCACCAGTTGCAGTGGCATCGGGAGGCGTTGGTTGCTGGGCAGGACGCCGAGGCTGTGCAAGGTGGTGTCTGGCGTAAGCACCAGCTTGCAAAGAGCAAAGGCGGCAGGTGGTGCGCCCTCGCCTACGACATGTTCGTGATCTCTTGGGATGTCGCATAGCGCGAGACCAGGCAGCAGGACGGCGATCTTAGCGTCGAGGTGGTCGCCCTCTAGGAAAGTAGCCAGGTCGGTGAGGCTGATGCCGGAGGGACTTTGTAATGGTTTGTCTTTGAATTCAAGGCGCTGAGCAATTGACAGGCGATCGTGTAGTAAGGAGATCAGGGTACTTATCAGCTCGCCCTTGCCTGAACGATGCAGACGCTCGCGGCAGGACGGGTCATCGCCCTTGCAGGCCGACTCAATCCAATTATTATAGCGAGGATGCACGGGGAACAGCTGCGCTCGCAGGGGTAGCGCCTGATCTCCGACGCCACGTAGCCCGGCCAGGGCGCGGGCGATGCGGAATGCGGGACCGTCATCGTCCGCAACCCGAACCCATTGCTCACGTAGCCGTGGAACAGGCGGGGGAGATATCTGAAGATCCTTCTTGCTTGATTTTTGTAGGCGACGCGCCAATTGGGCGTTGATTTGGCCGAGGAGCACGATGATTCGCTGTGCACCATTCGGCGAAGTGGCGGCGCACCATCGAAGTATTTCGGTATCAAGCAATTTCGCCGATGAACGAAGTGCAACTGGGGCGACCCAATCTCCGCCGGGAGACTTTCTTCGAACGTATTTCCTAAATCTATCTAGAAACTGGTTATTGTCGAGATCAGCCAGCCATTCAGATGCCGGATTGTATTGAGTTGAATGGCGTCCCAGAGGAACTGCAAAAAAAGCATCGCCTGAGCGCTTGAGAAAAGCTATTCGTTGGAAGCCCGTGATGCCTCTGTTGACGCCCAGCGTTGTTACCGCTCTCGCGAACCCAAAGCCGTCGCGTACAGCCCTTCCTTGGAGAGTGACGCGGCCTTCCTTGAACAGCTGCTTTAGCTCGGAATATGACGTAGGCCGTTCCCAGATAGGTAGCCATACCTCAGCTGTCTTGCGTTTTACACGCTTTGGCGACTCGTCGGCTAAGTCAGTGGAATGCCCGACAGCAGATGGGGCAACAGTGAAAGGAAGACTGCCGTAGATGCTGAACGCATCCGTATTCTTCCTCGTTGTTGTGCCTGAATATACAACTGCGCCTTCAAGCTGTAGAACAGCATCCCATGGGTTGATCAATGCGTCGCCGGAGTAGCCGGTTGAGGCATTTTTTCCGCCAGCTTGTCCCGGGTTGAATTGCCCTGCTGACACGGGCCTCTTGTCTTGGGGTGATGTTGAATACAGTCTATTCGTCGCCGTTCCGAATAAAGAGTTGCGTAGAAGCTCTTCCATGCCATTCCTTGGTCTTCCAGATGTGAGATCAAACAGTTCTTTGACTCGCCTCAGAAAATTAACGCCGAAGTCCATGCTTCCATCGAGTCCCCCTGCCCCTAGGATCGGACTGGGAAGCGAGACCAGAGTATTACCTCCAGATTTGGTCATATCGGGGACAAGCAGTTGACAGGTATCAAACCAGTCCAGCAGACCATCTGGGAGGTTGCCTCTCAGTTCCTGTAATAACCCATTTTTCAATCGCCTAACGAGGAAATCTTGACGCTTTATTTCCTGCTGTTCCACTGCTGTTAAGTTATTCTTTCCACGGCGTTTTTCTTCGGCTCGAAGGGTTTTCAGAATTGTTCTGGCGGAATTCAATTGCTTGAGGACATCGACCTCCGTGAGAAAGGTCAATGTTCCGGCAATTGTGGAAAACCTACGATGGTTTTGGTTTGATGAAAAATCCGTAACCATAGCTGGGCCAACTCTGGTTGAACCGCCATCATCGCCGTCGTCGTCGCCCTCAAGGAAACCTCCACGGCCATTCCATGGTGTCACGAGAGGGCTTGGTTCGTACTTGTTCGCAAAGAAGTCAGAGACTATCCCTTGGTCATTAGTCAGATCGCCGGTTAATGCCGGGCTCCGAAGTACGAGATGGTCGTATCTCCAATATGCATGAATCGGAGCCAGTGCACGGAATTGTTCGCTGAGTATTCGAATCACTCCCAAAGCTTTGAGGTATGAGCCCAGTGGAGTTGGGGTGCAGCCGGCGAGGACGATCTTGTGGTCTTCAGTCATTGCCTTGTTCCTCCAGACGCTCGGACCAGATGTCTTTCAATGGTTGCCAATTGTGCCGGTCGGCGGCGCGTAGGGCGGCAAGATAGTCCTCGGTGGGCTGGCCGTAGGTGGGAATGGGATCGATCGCCGGTAGGTTCAGGCGCTGGAGCAGAAGGTCTATGAATAGGCGGGCGGTGCGGCCGTTGAAGTCTTCGAATGGATGGATGCTGAGTAGGCGGCCTTCAGCAAAGGCGAGGGTTTCCAGCCAGCCGTCGTCCGGCTCTGTTGCCAGGTGTCGGATGCGGGCATCTAGGTCGGCTGCGTAGTCCCGCATCGTCATCGGCACGACGGCGGCCACGGGTGGCTCGTGGGTGCCGACCAAGACATTGATGCGTCGCCACCGGCCAGCAAACTGCGGTGTAAGGTCGCCACAGATGCGGCGGTGCAGCTCGCAGATAAGGTGGTCGTCAAGCGGGTGTTCGTCGAGCTCGCCGTTCGCGATGGCGACGGCGGTTCGCTCGACTCGTAGGGCTAGGTGGGGAGCCAGCGCGGCGTAGCTGAGGACGCCAAGGCTGGTCTCTAGCTGCCGGGTGGCGTGGTCAGGCGTTGCAGCTCGCGTTCCAGCAGTGTCTGATCCACCGGCTCGCCTTCGAAGGCCATGCTGCGCGCCACCTTGCGCGGCAGCTTCGCCAGACGGATCCGGCGTTGCTGCTGGGGATCGAGCTGTCGCCAGCGGCGGATGTTGGTTTTCCAGTCCATGATGCGCATTCTGGTCCAGGGAACTGGAGGTGGCAAGCTGTTCGGCGGCCGAGGCACGCCAGTCAGCGAGGCGCACGAGGGTCTCCAGCCAGGCAAGGCGGAAGGGGCCGTGTTCGTTCAGCAGGGCAAGAACGCGAGCGGCCCATGAGCGGCCCTGCTCTCCCTCGCCGAGCTCCATCAGGGCGAGCTTGAGATCGACCGCCTGGCTGATTTCGCCGTCAAATTGCAGTCCCGGAAGACGGTCTCCCTCCCAAATGCCGCGGGCGAAACGGGCGTTGTCCGGCGCGGGTTGTTCCGTGGGCATGGCGCGCAGGCTCATGCGGACCTTGCCATGGTGGGAGGCGATCAGGTAGGCGATGAGATCGACCCTCGGGTCCCGCCCCCCGGGATCGTCGTGCTGCGCAAGCCAGGCGAGGGCCGAGGCCAGCTCGTGGCGGAAGTGTCGGCGGGAATGACGCACCGGCCCCGGGCAGTTTGACTTCGCCAGCAGTCCGCTGGGGGCCGCGGGACAGCGGTGCATGGTCTGATCAAAGACCTCGTGCGCCTTTCCAAGATCGTGCCACCGGTCCGCACGGATGACGTCAGCGCCGTGGCCGGTCTCTCCTACGGAGGCGCACAGCGACTGGGCCGCGGTCGCCGCATGGGCGAGGTGGTCACTTAATGGGACTGGAATTCGGGTGCGTGATCGCCAGTCGTCGCCGAATTCCTCATGCTGGTCGCTTGCCTCTCCACCGACAACCTTCACCGCAGACTTGGCATCGGCGTCGAAGCCCAAGACCGGGTCGTAACCGCCGTCGTTGGACGCCAGCAGCAGCGTCGTGCCAGGGCGCGGCGGTGCTTGCAGGCGCTGCCACTGGCCGGCCAGGCTGTCCCAGCGCCATGCGCCGGACTTGCGCTTGTGCAGCTCCCTGGCCTGGCTAAGACCGACAGGACAGAGTTCCTGGCGGAGGGCCGATGGCTGCGGCAGTGGGTCGTTCGGGTCGACAAAATCGCGCCAGAACACGTGCAGGCCGGGGTTGCCGCTGTCGCGGATATAGTCCGAGACGTCGACGTCAAAGCCGGAAAGGTCCGGGTCGGTGTTGAAGAGGTCGAGCAGGTCCTTGCGCCGCAGCACGGCTGTCAGCGGTCGGGCCTCGTCGGCGGTGGGCAGAGCGGTGGGACTTACCTCTTCGAGGCCGAGCAGCTTGTCGCGGGCCAGCTCTAGTGAGTCGGCCGTGTAGGGCAGCGGGTCGGCGTCGTCGGCAATGTCGATCCAAAGGACACGTGCTCCGCCGGTGTCGTTGTGCTCGCCGTAGCGGTTGCAGCGGCCAAAACGCTGCACCAGCGAGGCCCACGGCGCCAGCTCGGTGAGCAGGACTTGGGACGAGATATCGACGCCGGCCTCGATGGCCTGGGTGGCGACGATGATGCGGTCGGTAGCCGGTGTGCCTAGGCGCTGATTCTGTGCCGCGCGTTCGGCCGGGCGGAAGCGGGCGTGAACAAGTAGGTCGTCGCGGTCGGCTCGCGTGCTGTGGATACGTCTGAAGAGTTCCTGTGCACGCTCCACCCGGTTGAGGATGACCAAGGTCTGGCCGCCGGCCTCGTGCTCATCCAGGACGGCCTGAGCAAGGGTCTCGGTATAGGCCGCCAACCCGGCCTTCTTGCCGGTCTCGGCCGTGACGGCAACCTCGGTGCAAAGCATGGTCTTGCGAGCATTCAGGCGTTCGCCAGCCTGCTCATGGTCGGCTGCGCTCAACTCCAAAGTGGTGAAGTCGGGCAAGTGCGGGGCGAGGTCCACGGTGGCGAGCCAGTCGCGCCGCAAAGTGGCTGAGAGCCACAGTGAGCGGCTGGCCTTGCTGAGTGGAAAGCGGCGGCGGAAGGCCTCTAGCTGGGCCGATGTGGTCAGCCCCGCGCCCAGTAGCTGCACCTCGTCGAAGGCCCATAGGCTGTCGTTGTGGAGCAGGGCAAAGTGTACCGGCCATAGGTAGCGGCTCATCCCGTAGCCGCGCATGAGGGCACGGGAGAGCAGCATATCCTGAGTGCCGATGATGATCATGTCTTCCTCGGGGTGCTCTGCCCAAGTCTTCAGGTCAGGCTCTCCGCCCATGAGCATATGGATCGAGATCCGTCCCTGACCGGCGTCACCGAGAATGCGCAGGTTGTCCGCCCACCCGCGGATGTTCTCGTCGGTTTGCTCCACAAGTACCCGCATGGGTAGGCACCAGACGAGGCGTCGTGGCGTATCGGGATCAGGTGTCAGGTGCTGGCCGCCCGGGCGCCAGCCGCGCTTGAAGAGCCAGGAGAGCGTAACGGCAGCGGTCTTGCCCAGACCGGTTGGAATGTCCAAAAAGTTGGGCCAGGATTCAGTCGCGAGGCGGATTTGGTAGGGATATGGCGATAGGCCACGCGTGGCATGCTCGAATAACGCTCGGTATTCATCGCATGTGGTCACTTCTTCTCCCATGGCACACACCCTTCCATATCGTCCTCATCGAACACAGTCTCTGCCAGGTAGTAAGGCGGACCCTTCAGGTCCTCCGGCGTTACGTTTCGGGTCACCACCGATTGCCTCCCATGCCTCATATGCGCTTCCTCTACCACGTCCACTCTCACGGCGACGATCACCCGGGTACCGACGTCGGTGAATAGCCAGCGTCTTCCGCCGCACAGGAACTGCGAGCCGATGGTGAAGTCCTGCTTTCTCATTTGCTCTTGGCGGGCACAGCCCGCCCTACTTTGAATTCACGTTGGTTCGCAGGGCTGGGAGGTTTCTGTTTCAACGCGGCGGCTTGACGGGCGCCCCTGAACGTCGGCAAGGGTTTGCCGACCTACGCTTGTTTACCACACCTGCTGTCTCATGCGGTGAGCCTGTGGCTGCCGGCACGATGTTTGAGGCCGTAATGTTCCCCTCATCCCAACCTTCTCCCTGAGGGAGAAGGGGCAGGAGTTAGGAGGTAGGAGGTAGGAGACGGAGGGTGCTGCCCAGCGGTGGTTCTGCGCC
>CAYQDX010000199.1:0-7575 GCA_964416345.1 uncultured Ectothiorhodospiraceae bacterium | reverse complement strand
CGGGCATGGTCACGCGCTCGGGGTTCAAGAAGCGCTCGAACAGCAGATTGTAGGGAAGCGGGTCGATGTCGGTGATGCCGAGGGCGTAGGAGACGAGGCTCCCCGCGGCCGAGCCGCGTCCCGGGCCCACCGGGATTCCCTGCTCCGCCGCCCGGCGGATGATCTTGTCGTCAATGTCCGTGATGTTGCGCACGTAGTTGACATCCAGGCCGCGGGCGCGCAGGTAGCGCACCACCGTGTCGAACACGACCAGCACCCGGGCGTGACCCACGTGGCAGTAGTCGTAGACCGTCATGCCGCAGACGTACATGCGCACCCGCCCCGAATCGATGGGCACGAATGGCTCCTTGCGGTTGGTCAGACTGTTGTAGATCTGCAGCATCACCGTTCCCCTGCGGGTCTGCCCGCGCTCACGGGGCGCAATGGTAGCGGAAGAGCAACGAGCGGACCAAGGCGCGGCCCGGCTACGGCGCCAGGCGATAGCTAGGCTGGAGGATCAGGCGGCGAAGTCGGCCAGCCTCACAGGCTGGCGGCGGGCACCCCAGTGCCCCGGCCGGGCCTCGAAGACGCCCGCGCAGGGCGTGCCGCAGGCCTTGCAGCGGCCCTCGGCGGTGAGATTCCACTGGCCCAGCACATACCAGTCGCGCTCGATGAGCAGCGCACCGCAGTGGTGACAGTAGGTGCTGCCGCCGCGCGAGTCGTGGACGTTGCCGGTGTAGGCGTAGCGCACCCCGTTGTCGATGGCGATGCGCCGCGCCCGGCTCAGGGTCGCCGGCGGCGTGGGTGGGGTGTCCGTCATCTTCCAATCCGGATGGAAGGCCGTGAAGTGCATGGGCACGTCCGGCCCCAGACGCTCGACCACCCAACGGGTCATCTGGTCGAGCTCCTGCTCGGAGTCGTTGTGGCCCGGAATCAGCAGAGTGGTCAGCTCCACCCATACCTGGGTGTGGTGCTTGAGGTAGATCAACGTATCGAGCACCGGCTGCAGGTGGCCGCCGGTGAGCCGATAGTAGAATTCCTCCGTGAAGCCCTTTAGATCAACGTTGGCCGCGTCCATGTGGGCGTAAAGCACCTCCCGCGGCTGCTCGGTGATGTAGCCCGCCGTGACAGCGACCGAGCGCACGCCCACTTCGTGACAGGCGTCGGCCACGTCTACCGCATACTCCATGAAGATCACGGGATCGTTGTAGGTATAGGCGACGCTGTGGCAGCCCAGCGCCTTGGCCGCCCTGGCGATGGTCTCGGGGGAGGCCTCGTCGGCCAGCACGTCCATCTGGCGGGCCTTGCTCATGTCCCAATTCTGGCAGAACTTGCAGGCCAGATTACAGCCCGCCGTGCCGAAGGACAGCACGGCCGTGCCCGGCAGGAAGTGATTCAGCGGCTTCTTTTCGATGGGATCCACGCAGTAGCCGCTGGAGCGCCCGTAGGTGGTGAGGACCATCCTGTCCCCCTGCCTGGCGCGCACGAAGCACAAGCCCTGCTGGCCGTCGCGCAGCTTGCAGAAGCGCGGACACATATCGCACTGGATGCGCCCGTCGTCCAGTCGATGCCAGTAGTCGACCGGCAATACACTGCTCGGGTTGCTTGCGCTCACTATCACGGCCTCCGTTCTTCGTGGGGCGAGGCCCACGGCGGCTCGGCTCCCACCTCTCGATCAAAGTATGGCACAGGGGCATGGGACCGGCAGGGACTATAATTGTGCACAGGAAGCCATTTCCGACGAAGAATGCACACAGGAGGAGCACAAATGAGCACGGTTCGTCACCCCGCGGTGGCGGGGGTCTTCTACCCCGGTGAGCCGGTCGCCCTGCACGCCATGCTGGCGGAGTATCTGGCGGCCGAGGCACCGGAAGAACGGCCGCCGAAGGCCGTCATCGCCCCCCACGCGGGATACATCTATTCCGGCCCCATTGCCGCGTCGGCCTACCGGCGGGTGGCGGCGGCCCGGGATGTCATTACCAGCGTGGTGCTGCTGGGACCCTCCCACCGCGTGCCCTTCCGCGGACTGGCGGCCTGCAGCGCCGCACGCTATGCCACCCCGCTCGGTGAGGTGCAAGTGGACGTGGATGCCGTGCGCCGGGCGCTGGAGCTGCCGCAGGTGCACTTGCTCGACGAGGCCCATCAGCTGGAGCACAGCCTCGAGGTGCACCTGCCGTTCCTGCAGGAGGTCCTGGCGGACTTCAAGCTGGTTCCCCTGGTGGTGGGCGACGCCACTGCCGCCGAAGTGGGTGAAGTGCTCGAGCTGCTTTGGGGCGGGCCCGAGACGCTCATCGTGGTCAGCTCCGACTTGAGCCACTACCACGACTACGCTACTGCCCGGCGCATGGACGGTGCCACCTCCCGTGCCATCGAAGACCTGCGGCCCCAGGACATCGATTACGAGCAGGCCTGCGGGCGGATCCCGGTGAGCGGTCTGCTGCGCACCGCGCGCCACCATGGGCTCAGCGCACGCACCGTCGATCTGCGCAACTCCGGGGACACCGCCGGCTCTCGCGACCGGGTCGTGGGCTACGGGGCCTACGTGTTCGAGTAGCCGAGGCAGCCCGTCATGGTCTCTGCAGCCAATCGCAGCACCTTGCTGAGCCTCGCCCGAGCGTCCATCCGCTACGGGCTGGACCACGGACGGGCGCCTGCCATACGCCTCGAGGATTACCCGGAGAGCCTGCGGGCGCACGGCGCCTGCTTCGTTACCCTGCAGATCGACGGGGCACTACGGGGCTGCATCGGCGCCTTGGAGCCGGTGCGGCCGCTGGCAGAGGACGTGATCCACAATGCCTACGCGGCGGCCGTCTCCGATCCCAGATTCTCGCCGGTGGGCCACCAGGAGCTGGAGCGCCTGGACATCCACATCTCCATCCTCGGTCCCCACGAGCCGCTGCACTTCGGCTCGGAGGCCGAGCTGCTGCGCCAGCTGCGCCCCGGAGTGGATGGACTGATCCTGCAAGACGGCCGCCATCGCGGCACCTTCCTGCCCAGCGTCTGGGAGCAGCTGCCCGAGCCCAAGGAGTTTCTGCGCCACCTCAAGATGAAGGCCGGCCTGTCTCCGAGCCACTGGTCCGACCACCTGCGGGTGGAGCGCTACACGACCGAGTCCTTCGGCTGAGGCCGAGATCCTCCCAGCCGGGACAGGCTGCGAGGCGAGCCAGGTCTTCCGGGCGGTCCACGTCCCAGCGCGGTGCCAGCTCTTCCCAGCGCCAGCCGAGCGCCGCGAGCCGATGGCGTGTCTCCTCCAGCACCGTGGAGCCGCCCCAAGGGATGTCCTGAAACAATGCCGGCGCGGTACGTCGCAGACCCAGCAGCACATAGCCGCCGTCCTCTGCCGGCCCCAGCACCGCGTCGCAGCCCTGCTCCAACAGGGCTGCGGCCGATTCCAGGTCCGCAGGCCTGAGGCTTGGACAATCGGTGCCGACGATGAGCGCCCGCTCGACCCGGCCCAGCACCTCGGCGGCGGCGGCGGCCATACGCGCTCCCAAATTGTTGCCCACCTGCTCCCGCAGGGCGATGCCGTAGTCCATGGCGCAGGCGCGAAAGAAGGGATGACTCGCGCCCGGCGCGCACCAGAGCTCGGTGCGGCATTGGCCGACGGTGAGCGCATTCTGCAGCGCCGCCCGGACCATGCGCCCATGCAGGGCGGCGGCGGCCTCGGCTCCCAGCATGGCCGCCAGACGGGTCTTGACCTCTCCCGGCACCGGCGCCCGGGCGAACACTAGGATCGCGCAGCTCACCGGCGATAATGCCGAGCCAGACGCGCCGGATCGGCACCCAGGGCATAGGCCAGGCGCAGCCTCCACATCAGCAGGATCGTGCGCAGCACGCCGTGCTGCTCCCAGCGCCTGCCGGAAGTGAGCAGCGGCACGCGCACGCAGGCGGGCCGGCCATGGCGCTTGAGCCTGCGGCTGAGGGCGATGTCCTCCATCAGCGGGATGTCGGGATAACCGCCTACCGCCTCGTACAGCGTGCGCCGCACGAAGATGCCCTGATCCCCGGTGGCGACGCCGGTGAGGCAGGAGCGCCGGCTCATCAGCCAGCCGACCACCCGCAGCAGCGGATGACTCCCCTGGATGCGCACATCGAAGCGTCCCCAGCGCCATCGCGCCGCCAGCGCAGAGAGCGCCAGCTCCGCTAGCGACCCGGGGGCGATGGTGTCTGCATGCAGGAACAGCAGCACATCGCCGCGGGCCTGGGCCGCCCCAGCATTCATCTGGCGTGCCCGCCCGGAAGCCGAGACCAGCACCCGGTCCGCCAGCGGTGCCGCGACAGACTGGGTGGCGTCCTCACTGCCGCCGTCCACCAGGATCACCTCGTGGCCGGCGGCGCGTAGCCCTTGTAGTGGGCGCAGCGTCGCCTCGATGCCCGCCGCCTCGTTCAGCGCGGGCACGATCACGGACAAGCACGCCGGCATGGCGCCGGAAAGGAATCAGCCGCTCAGCGCCCCACCGCAGCTGCTGCCCTGACCCGCGGTGCAGCCGTAGCAGTGCTCCCCCACCCGGATGGGCAGGCCCTCCACGGAGCGCCGCAGCAGCTCACGGAGATGGGTGCGCGCGGCGCCATTGACCTGCAGCGGCAGATCCAGCATCTGATTGAAGTCGCAGTCGTAGACCTGTCCCCGCCAGTCCACGCTGATGAGCGAGCGGCACATCACGCCGGGGAGATTGCAGTCCTGGTGAGCACCGCGCAGGAGCGTCATGTACTCGCGATACTGGCCCTTAGACAGCAGCGTGCTGCCGAAGCGCTTGATGGGCATGTTGGTCAGCGTCAGGAGGTGATTGAACTCTATGCCGTAGGCCCGCAGGTGCTCCTTGTAGTCCGCCTCCAGCGGAGCCTGGGGCGGCGGCAGGTAGGGGCCTACCGGATTGTAGACCAGATTCAGCGCCAGCCCGGTTGCCGGGTCCCCGTAGCCCACCGCGTTCAACCGCCGCAGGCCACGGATGCTGCCCTGGAACACACCGTTGCCGCGCTGGGCATCCACGTTCCGCTCCAGATAGCAGGGCATGGACGCCACCACCCCGACGCGCTGCGCCGCCAGAAACTCTGCCAGATTCTCCTGGCCGGACTCGCTCAGGATCGTGAGATTGCAGCGGTCGATGACCCGCTTGCCCATGGCTCGGGCGCGCTGCACCAGCCTGCGGAACTGTGGATTGAGCTCCGGGGCCCCGCCCGTCAGATCCAGGGTGGCCGCCTCCGAGGCCTCCAGGAGCTCCAGCACTAGCTCGGCGGTCTCCGGCTCCATTATCTCGCTGCGGTTGGGGCCGGCGTTGACGTGGCAATGCAGGCACTGCTGATTGCAGCGGTAGCCCAGATTGACCTGCAAGGTCTCCAGGGGGCCCCGGCGCAGGGCCGGGAAATCCGTGTCCAACAACAGCGGGCGGGTATCCAGCATCGGGATTCCTCTCGCGTTTGGGGGTATGGCCGTCATCATGGCTACCCCGCCCCCACGAATCAAGCTACCCCATGGGCCGCCTGGTGCGTCCTCAGAGGATGGTGATAGAATACTTGCCCGTCTATTCGGGGCCGTAGCTCAGCTGGGAGAGCGTCGCGTTCGCAATGCGAAGGTCAGGGGTTCGATCCCCCTCGGCTCCACCAATTAAACAAACACTTAGGGGCCTATGACCGGGGCAGGTCAAGTCTCAGGGATGCAATGGGGGTGCAGATCAACAGCCTGCACCCCTGCCGGATCCCAGGGGTGCAATGGACTCTCAGGCGCCCCATCTCTCCGCCCTCGCCCACACAACAAGGATTCGCGGCGCAGGGTGTTACGTCAGGCCCCGGGGGTCTCATTGGGCACCTTAGCGCTGCCTGCGCTCGAGCAATATCCGGCATATGGGACCGGGTCCCGCCGGCCGTCCATAGGGTATCCGGCAATGCTATGGTGCGAGACCAGACCCCGTTCCCTCTTGCCAATGGTGCGAGACCAGACCCCGTTCCCTCTTGCCACCAGACCCCGCTCCCTCTTGCCACCAAGCCTACCAAGGCACATCATAAGGTTTAGTAGTGCCGCTATCTGTTCGGGATGGCGAAAGATGGAGCCTTGGAGCTATACACATCCATGAGTCCTGATCATCTTACCCTACCCGTCGAGCGATCTGTCCGATATGAAGAGAACTTCATACGGACCGCCGTGTGCGAACTGCGTTTTCCCACTCTACTGGAACTGGAACAGCAACCCCCGACGAAGTTTCAGAAGATCTTGAGAAAGCAATATCCATATTACAAAAAGATGAATCAAATTGCCCTCAGCGACGCCGGCGCATCACCGATAAGTCCCAAGTATTCCTTCGAGTCAAGAAAAAAAGACTGGACCGTATTGCTGCGACCCAGTTCGATTTCGCTCGAAACGAGTCATTATACCGAGTTCAAAGATTTCCGGGATCGCCTAGAAAACTTATTGAAAGATACCAGGGCTTTGCTCGATACAGATTTTTTTACACGCCTTGGTTTTAGGTATATTAATTCCATTCCGATACAAGACAAGGACCTGGAGGACTGGGTTAATTCCGCACTAATTCAACCAATTCTCACTGGCGTTCTCGGCACACTATCAAAGTACCGATCAGAGTTGCACGGGCTTCTACAAAACGGAAAATACAGCGTTCGCCATGGCTTTGACCGCGCCGAAGATACTGAAGGCAGCTCTAGTCAGTATATTTTGGACTTTGACTACTATATGGAAAACGTTGACTTCAACCAAGTCATGCCGCTCGTGTGCGATTTTCACGACACCAATTTTTCTTTTTTTCGATGGGCACTCGGAAAGAAGGCCAAGGAATTACTTGGACCCGGCCTCTCAAGACACGGGGAATAGTCCATGCCATATGCCGATACGACAATCATTGAACGCGAACGCGACCCCTGGGGTTGGGGCGATTCATGGGACCTCACGAGTTATGCCGATGATGAACCGGATGGTGAACTGATTCCTGAAGAGGAACTATCCAGAAGGACCCCAATTTCCGACGAACAAGAGCAGAATATTGGCAGTCGCTTCCTGAGTTCAAACCTAGATTATCAATGTTTCGACTGCACCCCCCTGGTACGGCAACACGCTCAATACCCAGGGGTCGTGCACATTTCAGAAATTGTGTCCGCCAGTTCTAGCGCAGCAGAACAACAAGTGTCGGACAGAATCACCCTGCTTGCGAGAAAGTATGCCAACCATGACCTTACTAGCGAGGAGTTTGCTCGCCTTGAAATCTTGTCTGAGCGATTAAGGAGGCTCTTTCCACGGGTTGGGGAGGGTGACATAAGAGCGCTTGAGAATACTATCGAGAGGCTTAGGACCCTGCAGGAGTCTGCCGACGCTCTCCTGTCTGAAGAAAAAGAGGTTTAGAACGGCAGGCTTTGTGGAAATGGAACTCTTTCACTATCCGACCGCTAAGCACCGCAGAACGCAGACGCCCCCTACGTTCAGCAACTATCGGTCATTCAAACCCCACTTACGTAAGGAATTCCACAGAACATGCGTCTACTGTACGATGCCGGACTGCCTTCAGTCACAAGATAGTTTCGGAGTAGACCACTACAAGCCAAAGGCCCGATTTCCTGCTGCCGTGACGGAATATGGGAACCTATTCTACG
>CAYQDX010000198.1:0-7583 GCA_964416345.1 uncultured Ectothiorhodospiraceae bacterium | reverse complement strand
TACCTGACCACCTCCCGCATGGACGCCTTGCGCAAGGTGCTCTACGGCGGGCAGCGAATCGTCGACACGTCCACGCTGACGGTATTGGAGCGCGCCTACGTCCCCCAAGACGCCCACTCCTGGGGCAAGGAGTACACCAGCACGGCGGTAGACGGCTACGACATCTCCCAGTACGCGCCCTTCACACAGCCCTTCACCGGAACGCGACACCTCTTCGGCACCACCGCCACCTCTCAAAATGGTCCGCCGCTGCTGCGCGTTGCGACCAACAACACCCATCGCATCTGGGAGTGGGTCGCCAAGGAGCGTCCGGTCGTCGACAACTCAGTCGCCAGTGCCGGCGGCGGCCTGCTGTACAGCAGTCACCCCGGCAACCACGCCGATTACGACACACTGGTTTCCCAGTTCGCTCAGGCACAGTATCTCGTGGGGTCGCAATTCGCCAACAACGGCCGCATCGATGGCAGCGGCAATCCATATTCCACCCAGCAAGATCACTACCTGACGATCTTCACCGGAACGCTGAAGATCAACACAGGCGGCACCTATCAGTTTGCAGTGGACGGGGACGACGCCGTGGAGGTAATAATCGATGGCACGGAAGTCGCTGGCTGGTACGGCGGACATGGCAGCTGCAGCTGCACGAGCCACTCCGGTAGCATCACGCTTGGCTCGGGAGATCACACCGTCGAGTTCCGCCAAGAGGAGAATACGGGCGCCGACAACTACTACCTCCGCTGGAATGGCCCGGACAGCAGCAACAACTGGGACATCGTGCCCACCAGCGGCTTCGAGGACCTCACGCAGACCGTCTATACGTTCTTGAGTCCCGGCAGCAACATCGTCGACTACACGATTCGCGTCGAGGTCTGCAGCGACGCCAGCCTCAACATGGGCAGCAGCTGCACGCAATATACGAACGGCAACTACAAGCCTACAGGCCTGCTGCAGAAGTATGGCGAGCACCACCTGATGTACTTCGGCCTGCTCACCGGCTCCTACCGCCAGAATACCTCGGGGGGCGTGTTGCGTGATGCCATGGAGTCCTTGAGCACGGAGATCGACAGCGACACCGGCATCGTCACCTCGACGACCGGCATCATCGCCACGTTGAACAAGATTCGCGTGACCGGCTTCGACTACAGCAGCAACTATGAATACGATCAGAACTGTGGCTGGATCACCACCCGGCCCATCAACGAGGCAGAGTGCCGCATGTGGGGCAATCCCGTGGGAGAAATGATATACGAGGGCCTGCGCTACCTTGCGGGCAAGACTGCTTCCACGGGGGCATATTCCACCTACGTGGGCAACAACGACGGCAACGACGACGATTCGACGCTCGGCCTTCCCGTGCTGAAGACCTGGACCGATCCCTACGACACCTATCCCTCCTGCTCCGAGCCCAACATCCTGGTGCTGAGCGATATCGGCACGTCCTATGACAGCGATCAGCTGCCAGGAAGCTATTTCGGCAGCTTCACCGGAGACCTGTCGGCGAAGGACCTTGCCACAGGGAGCACGGTGGCCCTCAACGTGCAGGACGAGGCCCAGACCATCTGGGACAACGAGATGGGCACCGGTGCGGTTCAGACCCACTTCGTCGGTCAGTCGGCCACCAATTACGATGGCGCGCCCACGCCGAAGGCGGTCAATAGCTTTGCCAACATTCGCGGCCTAAGCCCGGAGGAGCCCACCAAGCAGGGCAGCTACTACTCCGCGAGCGTGGCCTACTACGGGCTGCGCACCGACATCAACGCAGACGCGGACGGCGACCAGAGTGTCAGCACCTATGCGGTGGCCCTCGCCTCACCCCTGCCCCGCATCGAGATTCCGGTAGCCGATTCCAAGGTCACGCTGGTGCCCTTCGCCAAGTCTGTGGGCGGATGCCTCGGTGTGACCGGCACCCAGGGCGGATTCCAGCCGACCGATCAGATCGTGGACTTCTTCGTCGAGAGCATCACGCCGACGACCGGCGTATTCCGCATCAACTATGAAGACGTCGAGCAGGGTGCGGACCACGACATGGATGCCATCGTACGCTACTTCTACACGGTCAATTCAGACAACACCGTCACGGTGACTCTGGACTCCACCTATGCGGCCGGGTGCGTCATCCAGCACATGGGCTATGTCATCTCGGGCACCACCCAGGACGGTATCTACCTGGAAGTGCGCGACCTGGATACCGCCGCCGCAGACGATCCCGACTACTTCCTCGATACGCCTCCGGGCGTCGCCCCCGGAGGAGCGTGGAACGACAACACCGCCCAGCCCACGACGGCCACCCGGACCTTCACTCCCGGCGAGGCCTCGGGCGCCACACTGCTCAAGGACCCGCTGTGGTACGCGGCCAAGTGGGGCAGCTTTGCCGACAGCAACGGCAATCAGCTGCCGGACGTGCAAGGCGAGTGGGATAGCGACAACGATGGCACCCCGGACAACTACTTCCTGGTCACCAATGCACTGACCCTGGGGCCGAAGCTGGAGGAGGCCTTCACTCACATCGTCGATCGTCAGGGGACTGCCGCGGCGGTGAGCACCATCTCCCAGGAGAGTCGGGACGGCGACATCGTGCTTCGGGCCTACTTCAAGACCCTCAATCCCGCCAACCCGGATGCCTTCGCCTGGGAAGGTCATCTGGAGGGCTTCTGGCCCTACGATGTGACGCAAAGCGGAGAAACGGTCCAGAAATATGACTTCGAGGAAGATGGCTTCGAATCCTGTGTCAAGGACCCGACACCGCACTGCTGGGATGCCGCCGTCACCCTACAGAACCGTGACCCGTCAACCCGTGTGGGATACACGGTCACGGGCGTCAACGCCACCAGCAAGCGGCCGGTGATGACCTCCTTCGACACGGCCGATGTCGCTACGATCGGGCCGCTGCTCGAGAACAACATCGACGTGGACGGCGACGGCACCATACTGACCGATACCGACGACAACTCGGCACTGATCAGCTGGACCCTGGGCTCCTGGACCGACGCCTGGGAGGACGTTTTCCGCAAGCGCGGCGCCGACGCCAGCAAGCAGTTCAAGATGGGTGACGTGGTCTACTCCTCGCCGGTGGTCGTCTCCGCCCCGAGCCTGGCGACGGCGGCACAGGTCGACATCCTGGGTGAGCTCACCGACGGCAGCTGCCCGACCGGTGCACAGACCTGCAGCAGCAACAGCTCGTTCAACAATACCTGCTTCTTCTGCTACCGCGCGGCGAATCTGACCCGCGACCGCGTGCTGTATGTGGGGGCCAACGACGGGATGCTGCACGCCTTCACGGTGGGTGTGTGGGACAGCTCGAGCGAGGTGTTCCTGCTGAAGAGCACCGAGAGCGCCGAGATCGGCAAGGAGCGGTGGTTCTATATTCCCAGCACTCGTCTGTCGGAGATCAAGGATTGCGCGCGTGCCACCTACGGCACCGATGGCGGATGCGCCCATCGCACGATGGTCGATTTGAGCTCTGCGGCCTATGATGTCAAGATCGACGTAGACGGCGACGGCACCCGCGAGTGGCGCACCGTGCTGCTCGGTGGCCTGCGTGGTGGCGGCGACCTCTATTTTGCGGTCGACGTGACCGACCCGAGCAATCCAGTGGTCCTTTGGGAGCACTCCGTGTTCCGCAATCTCGCCATAGCGTCGGATGCCACGACGTATACCTACCCCTTCCGGTCGGATTTGGTCTACAACTTCCTACAAGACCTGCCGATGTCTTGGAGCGCGCCGCAGGTGGGGCTGTTCGACTTCGCAGACGGCAAGAGCGTGAGCACCAGCACATGGGCTCCGAACCCGCTTTCCGCAAGCACCGCCTCGAAGACCATCACGAATCTGAACATGCGCCACATCGCGTTCATAGGGGGTGGCTTGCGCGACTATTCGCCCACACCGCCCACGCGAGGCGTGTTGCCGGTCGCCGACGATCTCACGGATGCGCAATGGCAGTACCTGTTCCGGCCGCAGCTGCTGGCGCTGGACGTGGAGACGGGCGTCGACCTGTTCCAGGCCATGTGGCCACAATTCCTGCGGGCGTACTGGGACACCGCGATGAGTCCCGCGGTCGAGACCAATAGCGAAGGCAATCTGGTGCCACATCAGTTCGACACCGTCGCGCTCATCGACGGTGACACCGACGGCCGAGGAGAACGCATCTACGCGGTCGGCCTCGACGGCTGGCTGTTGTCCATCTACGGCAAGACACCCATGATGGACGCGGACGGCACACCGTTCACAGACGACATGTGCCTCAAGCTCGAGCGCACCGAGGCCATTGCCTCGGCCGATCTCGATACCAACGCCTACCGCGGGTCCTACGAGCCCATCGGCAGTCCCGTGGCGGTCACCTTCCTCCCGCGGGAGCGCCTCATCGACCGGATGTTCCCGATCGGTATCTCCGTCACCACCGGTAAGTTCGACAAGGTGGATGGCGTCAAGGACGATCAGACGGACACCGCCCCAGGCACCGTGTACTTCATCAAGGAGCCTGGTGTCCCAGAAACTCCGGCAGCCTACTGCGACAAGTCGGGCAGCACCATCTCCGCGGCGCAGTTCGACCTCAAAGTGCAGCTGGTGCCGAGCACGACCGATTGGTGGTGCAACAAGTTCGACTTGCCGAGATCCGGCGAGCGTATCGTGGCGCAATCCCTCTATGCAGGGGGGCTGTTGTTCTTCACCACCTTCATTCCGAACGATGATGTGTGCTCCGCCGGCGGCCAAGGCTATCTCTATGCCATGGATTATCAGTGCGGTGGACCCATAGCGGAGAATCCGTTCCCGCTGCCCAGCGGCGCCGTGGATGCCATCACCGAGGGAGGCGACACGGTGGCTTTTCGGGTCGAGCTCGGCGGCGGCGGCTTGCCGACCCGTCCAACGGTGGATGCCAAGGGAGAGAACGTGATTGTGCAGACCAGTGAGGGCAAGATAATTCGCACGCCGGTGAAGCTGCCGCTAGGCCCGATACAGCTGCAGGGCTGGTCGGAAAGCCAGGAAGGAGACTAGTCGTCATGAGGCACTCGCTGCCGGTGCGGACCTCACGCGTCCAGGGCTTCACGCTCATCGAGCTGATGATCGCCCTAACGCTCATGGCCATCATCATGGTATGGGGCGTGCCCTCGCTGCGCGAGGGCTCGTATCGGGCCGATCTGCGCGACACGGCCAACGAGTTCTATGCGCACCTCGTTTGGGCGCGCGCCCAGTCCATCGAGAAGCACGTGGGACATGCGGTAATCTTCGATCAGCCGGTCAACGGCGTGACCTATGCATATGTGATCATCCGCGACGATGATCGCGATGGGTGCTATGACGCCGATCCTCTCCATCCTGAGGAGAATGAGGAGGTCTACCTGGCGCCGGTGAAGTCCAACATCAGCGTCTCAGCGAACTTCGCCAACAACGGCGATGGTCACCCCGCGATGCGCTGGACCATAGACGGGTTTCCACGGGTGACGAGCGGCGCCTGCGACACACCCATCGGCAATGCCTTTGGCGCGGGAACAGTAACGTTCACTCACACCAAACTGGACGACAACGCCACTCCGGAGTGGGCCGACACGCGCTATGTGGTCGTCTCCAACCTGGGCAATATCAGCATAGAGTTTCCATAATGAGCACCTACCGACGCGCATGTGGTTATACCCTCATCGAGGCGTTGATTGCCTTGCTTATCCTGGCCATCGGATTGCTGGGTATCGCCGGCCTCTATGTCAGCTCGCTGCGCGGCGATGCCCTCAGCCGAGACCTGGAGTTCGTTTCCCGTGTCGCCCTCGAGGAGCTGGACATGTTGAACGCCAGCAGCTACGCGAGTCTGGCGTCTGACTCGAAGAGGGTCACCCACCGCGGCAGCAAGTACAATGTCGTGTGGACCGTGACGGACAAGACGCCGGGTCCCGATACCAAACAGATCGTGATGCAGGTCGGTTGGCCGACGGACGATCCCGCATCCTGTTTGGACCCAGCACAGGTGACCACCTGTGCCAACCTGCAGACCTACGTCAGCTACGTCGCCAAGAAGCCGGGAGAGTGACAGCATGGGCCACAAGCACCATCGAGGCGTGAGTCTCATCGAGATCATGGTGACGCTGCTGCTGGTGTCCATCGCCACGGCGGCGGCCTACTCGCTATTCGCCAGCCAATACAAGAGCAGTCGCTCGTTCCGCGACTCGGCGAAGGTGCAGCGCCAGGGCGGCGCACTGCTGGCCCTCGTGGAGCAGCGAGTGCGGATGGCAGGCTGGGGCGTGGTGCCCAATATGGCTTTGTACGTGAAGGACGGTGGCGATAGTGGGCCGGACGAGCTGTTTCTGAGCGCCGCTTCCATGATCACGCTCGACCAGATGCGCCAGGACCAGTACGGACTGGCCTATATCACGAGCGGCTCCGGTGGGACGACCCTGAACGTCAAGGACGGCGCGGGCAACAAGACGGACCTTGACCTGAACGACGACGGAACCGCAGATTTCGTTTGGGGCGGCTCCTACTATCAATACGTCATCACCGACGGCACCAACAACAAGGTCGCCCATCTCACCGGAGGCAATACCGGCACTGGACAGCTCACCACGGACGCCAACTTGACCGGCAGCTACGTGACGCCCGCCGCCTGGTTTGGCATAGCCACTGCCGGATCCCCTGCGGTCTCGGCGTTGCGCTACAGCGACGCGCACAGTGGGGGGCGTCAGGCGCTGGCCACCAACGTCGTAGACTTCCAGGTGATGTACCGCGATGTCGACGGCAATTGGTACGGCGACAGCGGATGCTCTAGCCCCTGCGCCATGTCACCCTTCGACCCACAAGACATCGACCTCATCCGCATCGGCGTCGTTTTCGAGTCATCTGAAAGTCGTGAGGACGAGCTGGGGCCGCCGGAAACGCGGCCGGCCCTCTACAATCGAGACGAGGGAGCCGCCCCTGAGCAAAGAGAATTCCGTGTCTTCGAGCTCACTGTGCAAGGCAAGAACATCAACCGCATCGTGAACTGACCGCGGGATTACATCGAAACATTGGACGGAACATAGCCATGGCTACCCAGATCAAGCTGCACGGGCAGCGCGGTTTCTCTCTGGCGATCGTGCTCTTCCTGCTCACCACCATGACCCTGATCGGTGTCTCCACCATGCGCCAAGCGCACCTAGAGGTGCGGACCTCGGCGGCGGTCACCCGGTACCACCACGCCTTCTCCATGGCAAACGGGGCGGCGCAGATGGCAATCCCTTATCTCGGATACCAGACGCCGAAGTACGACGAGGAGAGGCCGGACAAGACGGGGGACATCGCCGCCTCTGATCTGCCGGCAAACTACTTCTCAGTTCTGGCCAGCGGCAACCAGAAAGCTCAGCCCGAGCTCACCTACCAAGGCTTCAACCCCCATCCGCCCCCGGGATGGATGCTGAACGCACCGACCCAGCTTTCACTGGTGCGATACTATTACGACGCCGTCGGTAATGGCTTCATCGACTCCAACGGCAACGACACTCCCGACAACGATGAGGCCAAGACCACCATTAAGCAGCTGATCCTCAAAGTCGTACGCTCATAACGTGCCGGCGAATCGATCCTCCGCCCGACCGCCCCCTTTGAGCGCCTTGGGACGTTGA
>CAYQDX010000197.1:2932-7586 GCA_964416345.1 uncultured Ectothiorhodospiraceae bacterium | reverse complement strand
ACTTGGGAAACTGCCTACGCCACCAATGGCCCACAGATTTTGCTGACGAGGCTTAGCAAAAGGGGGGGCGAATAGCCCTCTTCTTCTGCTTGTTTTGATCCTTAGTCATCACTGATCGCTCTACCGCCGAGTGGCTTGATGGGCGGGTACCTTCGGGTCCTCTAGAAAAGCCCTCGAATAGGCGTGGTGCTCCGGGATTTGCCGGAGCGATTGCTGGAGCGGCTCGTGTTCTACAATGCGGATTCCCGGCCGATCGAAAAGAGCCTAACGGCCGCAGAGAAACTCCCCTACCAGCGAGAGATCAAGAAAGACGTCCCTTACTTCCGCAACGGCTATGAGCGTGCCGACTTGCAGGTCGACATTTCTGGGTTGGATGTCGACCAAGCGGCTCAGCGACTGGGGCTGGCCCTGGAGGCGACCTACAGGAAGGTAGCGGGCCGCAGGTCATCCGAGCAACCCGTTCCCGGCGACGCTGGAAACCTTGGCGACGCTTCTCGGCAAGCTGAAAGGCGGCGCGCCTGAACGGGGGCGTTCAATGAGGAGAAGATTGCGTCATGGCAGGAATCAATGAGAGACCCTCTCGCAATGTGCGCTTTTATCGCTCGCTGATTGCGCCGGCGGTGCTTCTCTTCGTCTGGCTCGCACTTGTTTCCTTTGTTATATCCCGCGCAGGGACTGCCATAGGTTTGATCGCCGGAACTTGCTTCGTGCTCGGCCTCGTCCTACTCTACTGGCACACTGCGGATCTCCTGAATCTTCGAGTGATTCGTGCCAGGCGCGGCAAGTCGGAGTTTTGTGATGGAGATGTCATCGCCTTTGACGGCATGGTGCGCGTGCACGGAGAGCCTCTCCAATCCCCGTTCACCGCGCAACCTTGCGCCGCGTATACGTACAGGATTTCTACTTCGAGGGGACCGGGTTCGCACCGCGGGCGCTCGATCGTGGTCCTCGCCGAAGGCTTCCATATGGCCAGGTGCGAGGTAGAGAACGCGGATAGGAGCCTTCCTCTCTGCAACTTGCCGGGTTTTGAGGACGATCTCAGGCAGGAGGCGCACGGCGACGAGTGGCTGGCGGAGGCGCGTGAGATGATTACGCAACGCGCCGCGACGGCGACGTCAGCCGGCCAGCGGGAACGGCAGGGCGCCCTCCTCGTAGCCCGTCACGCGACGGTGGAGGAGGTGCACAGAGACTACTGCATGGAAGCCGATCTTGGAACGGGTGCCAACCTGTACTACCAGGAAGAGGTGCTCCCTGTTAACCAGATCCTGTGCATCATCGGCACCTACGACGCGGAGCGAGACGGACTGACCGCCAGAAGGCGTCGATGGGGGCATAACCTGATCGTGTACAGGGGCAGCCCGCAAGAGGTGTTGGCCAGGATCCGCAAGGAGAGTAGATTCTTTAGCGTGGCGATAGCGCTTCTTGTTGGTATTGGCGTCCTTGGCGTCATCTATGCGCTCCTGCGATAGTTTTAATACTTTCGTATGAGACCTCTTGCGTTTGGTTCCAGCATGCGCGTTTAGACAAGAGGGAAGATACAGCAAAGGCATTGAGCCAGGCACTGCACGGCACGGCGTCCCGCCGGCTGTGAGTGCAATCGTTATGCAGCTGTGAAGTAGATGGCGCCCACGATCCTTAGAGAGCGAGGTTACCGGTTCTTCTTCCTTTCGCGGGAAGAGACCAGAATGCATGTTCAGGTCGGCTGCCCGGATGGGGAGGCGACGTTTTGGCTGGAACCACAGTTGGAATCTGCACGAAACTATCGTCTTTCCCGCGAACATCCTGAACGCTTCCCCCTCAAGAGCGGGACTGCTGCGCAACAAGCCAATGGACAGCATTGCGAGGAGACATTCTTGAGTACCGCACCGCAGGTGTGGGCGGCCGCCGCAATCTTGGTCGGTGTGATGTTATTCGTAGCGACTGTCGCGACTCTCCATCTTGTGCAACCTGGATACGATGAATGAAACAAAGGCATATACTCGCTCGCAACAGCCGGTACAGCGTAAGCCACGAGTACGAGACCGTCTTCTTAGACCGCCCTGACGGCGCAACTACCATCATTGGTGACTTCTACGGAAACCCAGAAGCGGCAATCATCGATTGGAAGAACCGGTGGTGTGCGGTCGCGGGCGCCGGTCTCATACTCTACCGTCTTCGAGAACCCTTCCTGCCTTATGAATACAATCGCGAGACTGAACAGTGGTGGGAAGCGCACCGAACGGAGCCGAATCTATGGTTTATTGAGGCGCTATATCAGGTGGAGGATGATGCTGTCAGATTCGTAGTGGACCCTTACGGTAGCAATGCCGGCGTGTATGAGTTGAACACCGAGACCCTGGCTATCCGCCGGCTGATACCAATAGAGGACGACGCAGAACCATCAAATGCGTGAGGATCATGGGGCAGGTCTCGAATCATAGCTGCGGGGCACGCCGGGGTCGCATTGTAGCATTGGGCGAGACGCAACAGCAGCGCCGTGGTCGGTGTCCCATAGCGCGCGCGGTGAGCCGAACCTCTACGATGGTAGAGCACCTCTTCCGCAAGACCCGGTGCATCACACGGATCGAGCGATCGGTCGGGGGCGTCAGTTCCGGTGTCCGGCCTTTGGTTGGCCTCAATTGGGCATGAGTCCGGCCGAGCCCAGCGTTGCCCGCAGCTTGGCACACCGACCCATCAGCGGGGCAGCCGCCGCTTGAAAAGCGTCCGCCGCCAGGGTCCATTCGCCGCGCTTGAAATGAAGGCGGGCATTGTCCGCCGCCGTGCCGTCTACGGCCTCTGAGCCAGTTCGCGCCAAGAGATCGTCGTCGCAGAATCGGTAGCCTTGGCGCGCATAGGTGCGGCTGCACGATTCGGCACCACCGCCGCGCAAGGCCGACCGTGCCAGGCTCACCGCCCTGGCCATGCTCGCATTCGCGGCCAATTCCCTGCTCATGCTCCCTGGCATCGAGGCGCCGCCGTCCCCGGCAGCGGCCGCGATGGCATTGGCCGGCATGGGGCGTGTACTCGCTGCTCGGTCGCGGCCACGGTACAGCTCTCGGTCCCGGTGATCGCTGGCGTCGGTGGCATCCTACTCCTGTCTGAAGAGCCCACCCTGCGCCTGCCGCTGGCATCCACGGCCGTTCTGGCTGGAATTGCCGTGGTGCCGCGACGCCATCGAGCTCCGCGCCGTCTCCCACCTGGACTCGGTTCACCAGGGGATCGCCTCCCCGTGGCGGAAGAATCCGCCGCTGGGACCATCCTCCGGCAGCGTTGCGGCCCACACGATACCCCGCGCCCCTTCCTCGACGGACAATGGGGCATTGGCGCCGCCCATGTCGGTGCGAACCCAGCCGGGACACACCGAGTTGATCTTGATGCCCGTGCCCTTGAGCTCATCGGCGAAGATGCGGGTGATCGCATTGAGAGCCGTCTTGGACAGCCGGTATCCGGGACAGCATCCGTTCATGTCGCTGAGCTGACCCATACCGGAGGAGACATTCACCACCCGGCCCTCGCCGCCCATGAGCGGGATGAGCACCTGACATAGCCGCAGTGCGCCCAGAGTGTTGGTCTCCAGCCCGCGGCGCACGCCATCGAGCGCGGCATCGAAGACACTGTTGCTGCCCGATGCCGAGGATCTGTCCGGATAGATCCCCGCATTGTTCACCAGGCAGGCGAGCCGCCCGAAGCTGCTCTTGATGAAGTCCGCCACGCGCTGGATGGAGGTCTCGTCGGTGACGTCCAGCGGGTGGAAGCGCACGTCCAGCCCGACCGCCTGGAGCGCCTCGGCGGCGGCCTGACCCTTCTGCGCCTGTCTGGCGGTGAGGACGACGGTGTAGCCCGCGGTCGCGAGCTGGCGACAGGTCTCCAGACCCAGACCACGATAGGCGCCGGTAACGACGGCGACAGGTTTGTTCGACATAGCCAATCCCTCCTACATGCTCTATTAGACCCCGCAGTGCTCTCAGCAAGCTTACTCCATCATTGGAATTGATGGCGGTCCTGGTCTTGCTCGTCCAGGTCGCCGCCTTGCTCAATACTGCGGTGCCTTCTACAAGCTAGTCGCTCGCCAGGCTAATGGTTCGGGCCTAACGCTCTCGGCGCATCGGGCTTCCGGATGCCGTTGCTGCACTGGGTGAACGATGCGCTCCTGACCGTGCTCTTGCTCATCGTCGGGCTGGAGATCAAGCGCGAATTCACAGTTGGCCAGCCGGGGCGCGGCGGTGCTGCCGGTCGTCGCGGCAATCGGCGGCCTGGCGGCACCGGTGCCGCTGCGTCGCACGCCATCTACTCGGGGATCAATCCGGCCAGTGCAGCAGCGTCGAGCGTCTCCTCGCCAGTGATCAGGCGGCGCGCCGTATCGACCTCGCCCCAGGTGTTCCACAACAGCACACCGCGCACCTGCCCGGCCCTGAGGTAATACACGACGCCCTTACGGAACGGCTCCTTCCAGTCTTCGACGATATCCAGTCCGGCGCCGAATTCTCCGACGGCCTCGTAGCCCAGATCGAACAGGTCGGAATAGAAATAAGGCAGATGCCGGTACTCTTCCGCCGCACCGGCCATGTTGCGTCCGGCCACCGCCCCCATCGTATTCGCATTGTCCTCGTGCTCGACCCGCCGGCGCACGCCGAGCGCCGGACTGTAGAAGCTCGCGACGTCACCGGCGGCGTAG
>CAYQDX010000197.1:0-2832 GCA_964416345.1 uncultured Ectothiorhodospiraceae bacterium | reverse complement strand
GCATTGTGCTCCGCCAGCGCCCGCAGGCTCCGATAGTCATCGAGCGTACGGAAGTAGATGACCCCCTCCGCCGCGTGCGGCAGCCGGCGCGGAGCCCCTCCCGTGGCGATAAGCAGCTTCTCGTAGCGATAGACTTCGCCTCGACCGTCGGTAATGGTCTTGCCGGCGAGGTCGCCGCCCACCGCCCAGGTGTCCAGAAAGAGGTCGGATCCGGCCTCCTCGGTATTGCGCCAGATGAGCTCCAGGGGCTTGCCGGTCCACAGGTTCTTCGACAGCGGCGGACGGTCATACGGCGGGTATTTTTCGGCACTCAGCACCGCAATGCTGCCGTCGGGATCGCCCTCGCGGATGCCACGAACGGCCGCATCCGCCGTCATCCCGCCGCCGACGATCAAATAGATGTAGCTGTTCATCGTGGCTCTGCTCGCTCCTCGCTGGATAGTGCGTCCGCGTCCTGAGCCCACGCTCCTCGTTGAAAATTCATTAACTCCCTTTCGCCCTGGCGTGGTGGGTCCACGCATCTCCTGCGGATCATGCTTGCCTACTCGTATACAGGAGCACTGGCCAGGCGGCAAGATCACCGCAATCCGCTGGTGTCAATGCGTGCTGCTCGTAGGCGCGCACCGTCTTGCGGCTCCCCGCTGAGCTTGGGCAGTGCTATGGCGGCGACGAGAAGGAAGGGCGCGAGCCGCGCCACCCATGCGTCGTCTGTCGCCCACTCCGGGCGCCGGCCGGCGGTGAGTCCGCACCACCGCGAGCCACCGGATGCTGCCGTGCCCCAAGACCCGCAGGGCTCTCACCGGGGCGCATGGACCCCGCCTATTAATCGTCCCGAAAGTTCTCGCATGGGGCCTCCGCGACACGGTGCAAGTGCGTCCCTGTAAGCTCAACGACGGGCTCCCTCTCGCCGACGGTCGCTTCCACCCCATGCGTGGACTTTCGCAATGATTGATATCAGCTGATGGACGTCTGCAGCCTGGCGGCGGGGACCTACAAGGTGCGCGTTGAGGCCGCTGACTATGTGCCAACGCAGTTCTACGGACTATGTGACAGCCTCACGAGATGCACCACCTCGTCATGTTCCCGCCGCCGGCACCTGGCCATTGCGCCAGGATCAGATACAATGAGCCTCTACCTTCAAACGAAGGATGCGGGCGGACAAGCACGTGACCAGAGTCGTTGCTCTCGCGGCCGTGAGCCCTCTACTGATTCTGCTGGCGCTGGCCTCCCCGGGGCCCGCGTCTGGCCAGCCATACAAGTGCACCGCGGCCGATGGAAAGGTAACGTACAGTGATGAGCTCTGTGGTGAGGATGCGGTAGAGATCCCGCTAGACATGCCGCGACCAGCCGCCCCGCGCGGCACTGACCCACGGGCGCCTGCACTTGCTCCAGTCCCATCCGTGGATGCAGCCCATGCTTACCGGCCCGCCGAGCCCCCAGTCCAAGATCGCGAGTCGAGGCGGACCGAGCCTCCGATGTCCCTCAACGCGATGCTCCAAACGGTCGGTGGACACCCCGAGTATCTCATCGGATTCTTCTTGGCCCTGCCACTCCTCGCCTGGCTCCTCGGCAAGATGCCGGCAGGCGGCACGCAAGAGCGCCCTCCGTTCCGATACACCTACTCGACACTCACGTACCTCACCACCATTCCCGGGGTCTTCTCCACCATTCTGGTGGGATATTCCCTGTTCTTCGTCCACCAGAACCTCCTGGCAGTCAATGTCCTGAGCTATTTCCTGCCGATTCTTTCCATGGGCGTAACCCTGGTGTTGATCGGCAAGAAAGTGGCCTTCGAGCAGCTGCCGGGCTTCGGCCGACTCGCGGGGCTGATCGTGCTGATCGCCACCACCTTCGTGATCCTGTTGGCCCTGTACAAGACTCGGATTTTCATCGGCTTCTTCGGTGACATGCGCTATTTGATGCCCGTCGGAGTATTCCTGTTCCTGCTCCTGAAATGGGGCGCGCGCAAGCTGCTTTGATTCCTAAGCCCCGATGCTCCAAAGCCCGATACCGACTTGCACAAGGGCGGGCAGCGTATCGCAGCGTCACAGTGAGCGACAGTGAACGAACTTGACCCATAGGCTATGCATCTTCCCTGAATGCCTTTGCAACACTAATTGCGCAGCCCCTGCAGATACTGGCATGCTTACCGACCAGGACAGATTCCAACTCAGAGTCTTTCCTTCCACAGAAGGAGCAAAGCAGAACATTAGCAACAGCTCATCAGGATTGTTAGAGCTTGCTTTCACACGCCATGACGGCGTCTCGGCCGCCGACGGCCTGAAGAAGCGCTTCTGACGCTCTTCTTATCTCGTCGTTTGTTAGCGGCCATGCATTGCTCCTCGATGAGTAAGGGAACACTATGTAGAGAATCTTACCTCGTGGCACACCGGCACCAGTTCGTGGGTTTACGTTCTCTCCGCCAACACCTTCTGCAAGGGCAACGGAGATTTCCCCCAGTTTCGCATCCCTGGGCCCAATGTCTGCAACCACGAAAGGAGAAGCGTCTCCGGTCGATAAATTAAACGCGTAACCAAGATCTCCGAGCCTCCCGGTTCCTCTTCTTTCATAGAAAGATCCGGGAAATACCAAGTAAGGGACGCTCGTAGCGTCAACGTAGCGCGACGCGTCCGTTTCGTGCTTTGACAAATCCTGCAATGACGTTTTGGATACGAAATACCCTTCAAACGGGCCGTCTGGTTGCCGGTACGCGTTCCCGGGCTTGTCCGGATCTTCCACAAGCACAGACTTCCACCAGCTCGTGTTTGGGTACCCGGCGTTAGCCAAATAGTCGAGCCCTTTGTCGTCAGGATGGTAGGCGTTAGGCGCGCC
>CAYQDX010000196.1:0-7591 GCA_964416345.1 uncultured Ectothiorhodospiraceae bacterium | reverse complement strand
GCGCACGAAGGTCTCGGTGGGCGCGGGCAGGCCTTCCAGATGATTGACGAAATACGGCGTGTTGTTGGCCGTGAACACCTTGGCGGGGCTGCGCAGCTCCTCGGCGAAGTGCACGCTCTTGGTGACGTTGGTCGAGGAGCTCTGGTTCTTGATGTCGTAGGAGCCCCAGTAATAGTAGCTGGACTGGGAGAGCCACTCGAGAATCGCCACCTCCCGGTTCTGGCTGTAGACCCGGGTGGCGAGGTGATCGATGGGCAGCAGAAGGTCGTCGATGCGCAACTTTGCTTGCAGCTCCTTGGCGGCAAGGTACACCTCCTGCACGTCCGAACGGATAGAGCTCAGCCCCAGGCTGTAGACTCGGATGTCGGACTCGGGACGCTCCATGTAGCCGACGATGTTGTGGGTGTAGGGTGATGGCTTGCAGACGGCCAGGTTGCCGGGCAGCTCCAGGCGACGCAGCTGCTCCTGGGAGAAGAACGCGAACTCCCGCGCCTGCTGCAGCTCCACCACGCTGTGCAGGTCGCTGACCCGCAGGATCTCACCCATGTACCGGCTGTTGGGCTTGCGCGCGCCGATGGGGTAGACCTCATTCAGGCTGCGGAAGATTCCGCGCTGGTTGGGGTCCTTGACCTCCCGCACCAGCAGATCGGGCGAATGCATATCCACTCGGAGGATGTGGGTGAGGTGAGAGTTGCTCTCAAGGGTTACCAGATAGTGGTAAGGGGTCATCAATGCGAGCTCGCCGATGTAGCGAATCGAGCGGCCGGGCTCCACGGTGAGCATGATGGCGTCTACTTCGCGCACCATCTCGGTGAGCCCGACCCGGTCGCGCTCCTCCAGCAGGCGACCCAAATACTCTTCGAAGAAGCTGGAATTCCGCTTGTCCCCGTTCCGCGGGAAGGCGAGAGAATTGATCACTGTTGTCCCCCTGTCAGCCGTGAGAAAACCGACGGGGAAGACAGCAAGCCCCGGGCCATGACGGCGGGTAGCGGACCAGGCAATTAGAGCATCCTTGATTTCAGCTACTTAAGAAGCTGCCTAGCGCCTCCCGGCGGCCGTCGCGGCCCAGTGTTGGTGCACGAGAGTCCAAGCTGCACCAGCGCGACGCGGCCGATTCGGCTCAGCCGGTGTTCCGCAGGCCCGCCGCGATGGCATTGATGCTGCGCAGCAACGGATTCAGCCACTGCTCCTGCTCGCTCTCGGGCGCTTCGCGGAAGCGCCGCAGCAACTCCACCTGGATGTGGTTCAGCGGCTCTAGATACGGGTTGCGGCGGTTCAGCGAGCCAGCCAGGGCCACGTCGTCCTGGAGCAGGAAATGATGGTTGGTGACCATCAGCACTTGATACAGACAGCGCTCGTACTCCTCCTTGATGGCGCCGTGGATACGATGGACCTGCAGGTCGTGCCCGCACAGGCGGGCATAGCTCACGGCGATCTCCAGGTCCGACTTGGCCAGGGCGAGCTGCACGTTGTCGATGAGATTCCTGAAGAAGGGCCATTCCAGATACATCCGCTGCAGCCGGCCCAGGCGCTCCGGCGCGCCGAGATGCCAGCGCTCCAGCGCCGCTCCGACGCCGTACCAGCCCGGCAGGTTGTAGCGTGATTGGGCCCAGCCGAAGACCCAGGGTATCGCCCGGATGGAGGCCTTGCTGCGCTCCCCACTGCGACGGTGGCTGGGTCTGGAGCCCAGATTGAGCCGCCCCAGCTCGTTGACCGGTGTGGCGCCGTAGAAAAAGTCGAGCAGACCGGGGGTATGATCCACCAGCTCGCGGTAGGCGCGCTCCCCGGTGGCGGCGAGCTCGTCCATCACACCCAGGTAGTCGCGGCGCTCGGGCGGCGGCGCATGAATGAGGTGCACGCTGCGCTTGAGCACCGCCGCACTGCTCACCGTCAGCTCGTAGACGGCAGTCTCCGGGTGGGCATATTTGAAGGCCACCACCTCTCCTTGCTCGGTGACTCGCAGCTGGCCGTGCACCGTCCCGGCGGGCTGCGCCAGGATGGCCTGGTGCGCCGGACCCCCACCGCGTCCTACCGTCCCGCCGCGCCCGTGGAACAGCCTCAGACTCACGCCATGGGCGGCCGCCAGCGCGGCCAGACGCTTCTGGGCTTCGTAGAGATGCCAGGCGGCCGACAGGATACCGCCGTCCTTGGCGGAGTCGGAGTAGCCCAGCATCACTTCCTGGCAGCCCCCGTTGGCGCGCAGCAGCTCCCGGTACTGGTGTAGCGAGAGCAGCGCGCCGAGCACCTGATCGCAATGGTTGAGATCGTCTATGGTCTCGAACAGCGGGGCCACCGTAATATCGCATCGCCACCGGCCGTCCGCGCACGCCACCAGGTTCGCCTGGCGGGCCAGCAGCAGCACTTCCAGCACATGACTGGGCCGGCGGGCCATGGAGATAATGTAGGTGGAGAAGGCCTGCCGGCTGATCTCCTCCCGCAGCCGCTGCATGACAACGAACAGGGCAATGGTCTGGTGCGTCTCGGCGCCCAGCATCTGGCTCTCGACCGCTGGGGGCAGCCCGGTCTCGATGAGTTGGCCGAGCAGTCTCTGGCGGCCGGCCTCGCCGAGCGCCTCGTAGTCGCCGTGGCCTGCCGCCGCCAGCAGCTCGGCCACCGCGCGCGTGTGGACGCTGGCCTCCTGGCGTATATCCAGGGCCGCAAGATGGAAGCCGAAAGTCTCCACCAGGCGGATGAGGTCCCGCAGCTCTCCCTGAGCGGAGACATGGTCCCCGTGAAGCATCAATGAATCCCGGATGAGCTTCAGGTCGGCCAGGAGCTGCTCTTCGCCGGCGTAGACGCCGCGCCGCGGCGGCGGCTCCCGGTGCTGGAGCAGGGCCCGCAACACCTCCAGGCGTCGCTCCAGCCGCAGGCGCACGTAGGCCAGCTTGTGGCGATAGGGCTCGGCAGCGCGATGATGTGCCAGCTCCTCCGACCAGTCGGGGAAGTCATGCTGGTCGGCGACGATGCTTTCCTGCAGCTCGGGACAGGGCGAGCAGAACCTGGCGCAATGGCTAAGGTGGCGCGCCAGGCTGTTGACGCGCTCCAGGTACGCGTTCAGCACCGCCTGCTGCTGCAGCCGGAGGGCCAGCTCGGTGGCCTGGGTGGTGACGTTGGGGTTGCCGTCGCGATCGCCCCCGACCCAGGAGCCGAAGTGCAGGAAGGGGGGCACTTCGATCGAGTGTAGCGGGTAGTGGCTCGCCAGCTCGCTTTCCAGCGCGCGATAGCAGATCGGCACGGCCAGGGCCAGACTGTAATCGAAGTGCGCCAGCCCGTTGTGGATCTCATCCTGCACCCGCAGACGGCTGCTACGCACTTCGTCGGTGAGCCACAGCAGACGGATCTGGTGCTCCAGGGTCTGCTCCAGAGGCGCTCGCTCGCCGGGCTGCTGGGTGCCCTGCAGCGCCTTGAGGCTGAGGAACACGCGTCGCAGCCCCTCCTGCACCGTGCGCCGACGCGATTCGGTGGGGTGGGCGGTGAATACCGGCGTGTACGATAGCTGGGCGAAAATCCGGCGCAGCGCCGTGTGGTCCACCCCCTCGTGGCGCAGCGTGTCCAGGGCGTCGCGGAACGAGCCCGCCCAGTTGTCCTCATTGCGCTGGCTGGCGGCCACCTCTTCCTCGGCCAAGTTGATGATGCCGAAGTACAGGTGGAACGCCCGGATGACGTGGGTCAGGGTGTCGGGGTCGAGCTCGCTTATCAATGCGCGCAGCTCGTCGCGGCGCCGGGTCGAGTCGCCCTGTCGAACCTGCAGATAGCCCTTGCGCAGGGTCTCGATGGTGTTGAACACACCGAAGCCCACCTGCTCGATGATGACCTTGCCGATGAGCCTGTCGACGAGCTGGATCAGGGCGCGCAGGCTCGCGCCCGGGTCACGTCGGCCCGCCGCGGGCACTGGCCGCGGGCGCTCGACTGCAGAGGGGGTCATGGCGGATCTCCGTGGGGAGGCCGGGGCACGTTTGGTCGCGAGTAGCCGCGAGTTGGCAGCAAGTATTGTTCCTGTGCCCCATGGGGCGGCCCGTTGCCGGGAGCCGCCCGCCGTCCGGGCAATGACGCGGGACAGCCCGCCGCCGTGACCCCGAACGGGGCGCAGCCGTGCCCACAAATGATGCGTGACTCCCGGCGCGCCGCACCATTTTCGCTCGACGGCGCGGCGCGGGGCGGCTCGTGTTAACATCGGGCCTCACGGTCTGGAGCCACCGTGGCCGAGGCCGGGTCGGACCGGGTGGCTCGGCGCGTCTGTCGCCGCCCCGGCCGGTGCCAGACTGCTCAGCCTTACAGCTGCGAGAGGATGTCCGGTGACGGCACTACAGAACGATCGCCTGCTGCGCGCCCTGCTCAGGGAGCCGGTGAACGTCACTCCGGTGTGGATGATGCGCCAGGCCGGACGGTACCTACCCGAGTACCGGCGCACACGCAGTCGGGCGGGAAGCTTCCTCAATCTGTGCACCAATCCGGTGCTGGCCTGCGAGGTCGCCCTGCAGCCCCTGGTGCGGTTTCCTCTGGATGCGGCCATCCTGTTCTCCGACATCCTCACCGTGCCCGACGCCATGGGGCTGGGTCTGCATTTCGCGGAAGGCGAAGGGCCCCAGTTCGAGCGCCCGGTGCGCAGCGAGCAGGACGTAGCGGCACTCGGTGTGCCGGACCCGGAGCAGGAGCTGCGCTACGTCATGGACGCGGTGCGTCTCATTCGCCGCGAGCTGGGGGCGAGGGTGCCTCTGATCGGCTTCTCCGGCAGTCCCTGGACCCTGGCAACCTACATGGTGGAGGGCGGGTCCAGCACGGACTTCAAGCACATCAAGCGCATGCTGTTCGATCGGCCGGCCTTGCTGGAGCGGCTGCTGGGCACCGTCACCGACGCGGTGACCAGCTATCTCAACGCCCAGGTGGCGGCCGGTGCCCAGGCGCTGATGGTGTTCGACACCTGGGGCGGCGTGCTGACGCCCAGGGACTACCGGCAGTGCTCCCTGCGCTACATGGCTCGGGTGGTGCAGGGGCTGCCGCGGGAGCACGAGGGACGGCGGGTGCCGGTGATTCTGTTCACCAAGTCCGGCGGCCAGTGGCTGGAGGACATTGCCGAGAGCGGGTGCGATGCCATCGGCATCGATTGGACCACGGACCTGGGCGACGCGCGGGCCCGCGTCGGGGAGCGGGTGGCCCTGCAGGGAAACATGGACCCGGCAGTGCTCTACGCCTCCTCGGCGCGCATCCGGGAAGAGGTGACGACCCTGCTCGCAAGCTACGGCCACGGTAGCGGCCACGTCTTCAATCTGGGTCACGGCATTCAGCCCGACGTCGAGCCGGAGCATGCGGCCGCATTCGTCCACGCGGTGCATGAGCTTAGCCCCCCGTATCACCTCTGAGCCGGTCCTGCGGAGCGCGCGACCGGCCTGTTGCGGCGGCGAAGATCGCGCCGAGGGAGGTGGATATGATTGGTCTAGAGAAAAGTCTCTACGGTTGCGGGACGGCCGAAGTAGAAGCCTTGGGCGTGGCTGAAGCCCATCTCATTGCAGACCTGCACCTCGGCGACGGTCTCCACACACTCGGCCAGGGTAGGCACGCCTAACTCGGTCGCGATGTCCACCAGCTTTTGCACCATCCCGCGCTTGTTGGGAGAGGCCTGGTCGATATTGCGTATCAGCGACACGTCGAACTTGAGGTAGTCCGGTGGCACTTCCACCAGCTCGTTCAGGCGCGCCTGGCCGGCACCGAAATCATCATAGGCGAGAAGGATGTGCAGCTCGTTGAGCACCTTCTTGAGCTCCCGCATCATGGGCAGGTCGGTCACAGCCGACTCGTGGATCTCCAGTACCACTCGCCACTCCGGCATCAGCTCCCGGACCTGCTCCAGGGACGCCCGCAGTCCCTCGCCCAAGCGCTCCTTAGGGTGGGTATTGACGAACAACAATGGCGCACCTGGCAGCAGGCGCCCCAGCTGCAGGCCGCGGAGGCGAAACATCTCGCTCAGCTGGACCTCGCGCTTGAGCTTCTCGGCAATACCCAACAGCTGGTAGGGCGTCTTGGGGAGATCCTCCCGCACGCCACGGCCCAGAATCTCGTAGGCGATCACCTTCGGATCGGGCAGGGTGACGATGGGCTGAAACGCCGTGTCGATTTCGCCGTGCTCCAGCATGGCCAGAAAGGCTCGCTCACAGGCGACGAACTTGCCGCTGAGGTCGCTGTTGGGGTCCTTGATGTAGATCATCATCGTGGAGTCGTCTTCCTGCGGCGCGGCGGCGAAGTCCATCGATACCGTCCGGGAGCGCCGGTTCACGCGCAGCTCCACCTTGCCCAGATGCACGACGTCCCCGTCCCGCACCTCGGTCTCGCAGGTGATGCGCTTGCGATTGACGAAGGTGCCGTTGGTGCTTCCCAGGTCGGAGACGAGCAACCGCTCGCCGCGCCTGCCGAAGTTGGCGTGCCGGCGGGAGACTTCGGTGGATGCGATCGTTAGTGCGCAGGTCTTGTCCCGGCCGACCACGAACGGATCGGTGTCTACCGGCATCACCAGTGACTGACTGTAATCCAGCGCGCCTTCCAGATACCATTCCAGGACCTCCGTCCCCCCGGGAGCGGACCCGGAGCCTGGTGCAACGGAATCGCCTGTGGCTGCCGAGCGCGGGCGTGGCCTCGTGAGGGCTGACAACAGACTCTGGAGTCGGCGGCTTATCATGGATCTCATCGGCTCGCTGGAGTGCGTGGCCTCGAGCGCTGCCCGCCCAGTCGCGGGACAGAGGAATGTTGCACCATATGGCTCGCCGACACAAACGGCCGCGGGAGTGCTCCCGGTGGGCCGCATCGTGCACGGCCATTGTTGCAGCTTGCAATCTCGGCGCGGCGTCCGTCGCCGCCTGGGCCGCGGTCAGACGGCCATGGGTCGTCTGGCCCGCGCTGTGCTAAAGTCTGATGCTCGCAATGCATCATGTCCATTAGGAGGAGACGAGTAGCAATGACCATGAAGCGCAGAACATTTTTGCAGGGTGCTGCCACGGGGGCGATGATCTCGGTAGCGGTGGGCGCGGGGCTGCTGAGCCCGCGGCTGGTGCTGGCGGCCTGGCCGAAGGGTGCCTTCCAGGCCAAGAGCGTCGGGGAGGCGCTGCAGGATCTGTTGGGCAGCGATCAGACTACTGCCAGCGACGCCATCACGGTGAAGGCGCCGGATATCGCCGAGAACGGGGCGGTGGTGCCGGTGACCATCAGCACCACGCTGCCGGATGTGGAGAGCATCAGCATCGTGGCCGAGAAGAACGCCACGCCGTTGACCTCGAGCTTCATTTTGGGCAAGACCACCGAGGGCTTCATCTCCACGCGCATCAAGATGGGCAAGACCTCCAACGTCATTGGCGTAGTCAAGGCGGGAGGCAAGCTCTACAGTGCGGCGAAGGAGGTCAAGGTCACCATCGGTGGCTGCGGCGGTTGACGGGTAGCGAAGCGAGAGGAGCAGACCATGGCGAAGACGATCAAGATACGGGCGAAGCTCAGCGGCGGGGTGACCACGGTCAAGGCATTGATCAGCCACCCGATGGACACGGGTCTGATCAAGAACAAGAAGACCGGCGAGGTGATTCCGGCCCATTTCATCCAGGAGGTCAAG
>CAYQDX010000195.1:0-7597 GCA_964416345.1 uncultured Ectothiorhodospiraceae bacterium | reverse complement strand
CGACTATGGCAGAATCGGCTTCCGTCGGTCAATCCACTGCCCAAGCTCACCGAGACCGCCAACACCGCTGCCTGCCCCCGCCCCCGGTCAATGCCCCTCGTCTGCCAGCCCCATGACGCCCATCCGAGCGCCATCGGCTTTGCCGCCTCCGAGTACCGCCTGGACCACCGTGTCAGTCGAGGAGCACCAGCTCGTTGGGCAGCTCGTTCACGTCATCCGCCTGAATGGGGAAGTGGTCTGCCAGCAGCTCGCCGCCCTTGCGAATGGCTTGCGCCAGGCCTTCGGCGGCCCGGCCATTCTTCATGCCGTGCACCACGAGGTCGCAGACGGCCTGCCAGTCCGGCTGGCTGAGCCGCGCGGCGATGGCGTCGTCGCCCACGACCCGCACCATGCGCTCGTAGAGGGAGACATAGATGAGTATGCCGGTGCCGCCGGCCGTGGTGCGTATGCGGTTGCGCTGGAAGGCCTCCAGGGCACGGCGCTCGACCTCCTCGCGCATCTCGGCGCGGGGGATGAAGGGCAGCCGCAGGACGGGAAAGCGGGTCGCCAGGGCCGCGCCGGCGATGAAGCCTGCGAGCACGATGAGCACACTGGCGAGCAGCCCCAGGCTGGGCGCATGCACGCCACTCCATGGGGTCTCGACGCTGCCCTGAAACGCCAGCCAGGCAATCGCCAGCGCGACCAGCCCCAGCAGAAGTCCGAACAGGTCTTCCGCCCGGTCGTAGCGACCCGAGACCGTGGCGACGACCGGCACGATCTCGCCGGAGGTTTCGCGCTCCGCTTCTGTCACGGCCGCCTCGATGGCCTCGTGCTCCTGCCTGCTGAAGAGTGTGCTCGCCCTAATCACTGTTGTTCACCAGGAGCCCGTGGCGCCACCGCCGCCGGACGAGCCACCGCCGAAGCCGCCTCCCGAGCCGCCGGAGGCGGCCGCGGCCCGCAGCAGGAAGAAGATTCCAACCGCCAAGGCCACGATGAGCGCCCAGGCCCAGCCGGACTTGCCGGATTTGAACAGGTTATAGATCAGCGCCGCGAAAAGGATCGCGCCGCCGATGAGCGCGGGCCAGAACCACCAGGGCGGGGTGGGCTTGGGCAATTGTAGGCCGCGCGCCATGGCATCCAGGCCGCGCACGCCGTCGGCGATGCCGGTGGAGTAGTCCTCCCGCTTAAAGGCCGGGATGATCAGCGACTGCATGATGTCGTTGGCCTGGCCGTCGTACTTGTGGCCGAATCCTGCACCCAGCTCGATGCGGGCCTTGCGATCCCCGGCGGAGACCAGCAGTAGGATGCCGTAATTGCGCTGCGGCGTCCCAATGCCCCAAGTGTTGAACAGCTCTCTGGCATAGCCCTCGATGCCCAGGCCGCTGGCGTCGAAGGCAGCGAGCGAAGTGATGGTCACCACGAACAGGGGGATGCGCTGGTCTTTCAGCAGAGCCCGGGCGGTCTCGTTGATCTCCTGGCGCTGCTGCTGGTCGATCAGGCGCCCCTGGTCGACGAAGAAATCGGTCTTGGGCGGCTTGTCCGGAAAAGTGGCAGCGCCGGCGGATACTGCGCCCAAGAGTGTGGCGAGCAGGGTCAGGCAGGCGAGAGAGAGTGCGCGCAGCATGGGGCAATGTTGGTCGGGCGGCCGTGCGTAGTCAAGGCTTGTGCATGCGCTCCATCAGCTCGAAGCGGGAGTACACGGCGACCCGGCCATCGTCTGCCAACAGCCACACCCGAGTGCGATCATCCAGGCCGACGCGCCGAATGCGATCGGCGAACAGACCGTCGCGGGAGCTCAGGTAACGGATCCATCCCCCCTGGGCAAGGGTGACGCCCTCGGCCTGCGGGCCGTGGGTGAGCCAGAGGAAATTGCCGCGGTCGGCCGTCACCGTGGTGACGTAGCTGCGTGCTCCCATCTCCTCAGGGCCGAAGCTCTGGATGCTGGAGCCGGGGACCCGCGACAGTCCGCCGTTGGTCGCGGCGGCGACGCCGCCGGGAATGGCGGCAAGCGCCGCTACGTGGTCCGCAGCGAGTCCCTCGGCGCTGGACCAATGGCGCCATGTCTTTCCATCGAATCGGTGCAGCGCGGCGGCGGTGGGCCCGGAGCCCCCGCGCGGACTGCTCGCCACCCAGAGTCGGCCGTAGGCGTCCTCGACCATGGCCGTCACCGGGTTATCCGGGCCGAAGCCGTATTCGGCGCCGTAATGGCGCCACCCCCCGCGATCGTGGTGATAGAGACCCGAGCGCCGGGTGCCCATCCACACACGCCCCGAAATTCCCATTACCAGCTCGCCGCTCGGGGTCTCCGGCGGTGTTGGGCGAGGGGGCGGCCAGGCCGTGACCTTCAAGGGCGCCCGCGCGCCCGGTCCCGTGGGCTTGTGCACCCTGACGCCCCAGAAGCGCGCCAGCTCTTCGCGCGTGGCCTCCGAGCAGGGAGAGCCGCAGCCGTGGTGGAAGCGGATTCCGTTGTAGGGAATCTCTGCCAGGGCGCCGTCGGCACCCCGCCGAAAATAGAGGTGCGCATCCTCGGGCTGATGCATGGGGTCCGGGCAGACCTGGCGCGTGCGGAAGAACACGTGGCGCACGCCGCCGACGGTCTCCTGGGCGATCTGGCCGTCCTGAGGGCGCTTGCCCAGCAGTGCCTCGGCGGCCGCGCAGGCATCCGGGTAGATCTGGCCAGGCAGATCCGGCACCGGAGTGAGGTGGGTAACGTGCTCCCTGGCGACGGCGGCTTGGATCACGCCCACCGGCGTGCCTCCCACCCATAGCCGTCCCTGCGCGTCCAGCAGCACGTCCCGGCCATCGTCGTCCGGCAGTCCCTGGGCGTAGCGCCAGGCGTGCCAGCGCTTCCCGCCGTAATACCGCAAGCCCTCGTTGCGCACGGAGACCCAGACGCCGGCGCCGGCGGCGATGCCCGTCACGTCCTCTCCGGCGAGGGCCTCGCCGAGCGGCTTGCCGGCCCTGGAGTAGAGGTACAGGCCGTGCGGCGTGCCCACGTAGATGCGCTCGGCGTCGGCCGCCAGGGCGCTGGCGGCGTGCCCTTTCCCGGCCAGCCGGCGCCAGCCTGCTTCGGGGCCGCCACCGTATTCGTACAGTCCGTCGCGGCCGATGGCGACCAGCCCGCCATCCGAGGTGGCGGCCAGGCGGTGCACCGCGTGCAGCGTGGAGGCCGGAATCCAGGCGCCGGCCGGCTCGTTCCAGACCGCCAGCCCGGGTCCCGCCGCATTGGGACAGGCCGCCCAGACTCGCCCCTCGTACACGACGAGATCCCCGCTGTCGCAGTCCGGCAGCGCCGGCAAACCTTGCCACGCGTCGTCGTGATAGCGTGCCGTCGCGCCGTTGCGGCCCAGCACCCACAGCTCACCCGCCTCGGTAGTCACGAAATCGGCTACGCCCGCCGTGGCCAGGCCGGCGGCCGCCGGCGGCAGGAGCACACTGCCGCTGCGGGTGGGGTCGCCACGCGGGAGCACGGTCCAGGAATTGAGCCAGAGGGCCCAGATGTCTCCGCAGTGGTCCGCCTGCAGCCGGGCGGCGCTGGCCGCGGCCACCGTCCAGCTGCGCAGATTTGGAAGCTCCACAGCCCCGGTCGACACGCCAATCCGCCGTGGCTGCAGACAATTCCGTTCATCCCGCAGCAGCGCCTTGGGAACGGCCTTTGGAGCAGGCCGGCCGGTGGGCACCGGGGGACTCGTGGGGGACTCCGGTCGCAGGAGCAGCGCGGCGCCGCCGCCAATCAAGAGCAGCGGTACCAGAGCCCTCAGCCGTCCCCTGGTCACTCTCATGAGATCCCCCGTGGCGCCCCTAGGAGCCACTCCGGCAGAGAGCGGACGGTGGTCGCCGCGAGCGCCGGCCCATGGAGGGAGGGGCTAGACATCATCACGCATACAACACTCCCGCATCACATCAACCAGCTTCCTCCAGCCTGCTACCTTGGCGCCTTTGCGCCTTGGCGAGAATATTCCTCTTTGGGAGACCGCCATAAGCAGGAATTACTCTCGCAGAGGCGCTAAGCACGCAAAGTGGAAGACAGACTGGAAGCAGAAATTCTCTCGCGTTATGGCGCCTCGGCGAGAGCACGATCACTGGGGCACACACACCGGCTCCATGCACATCAGTCGGCTTCGCGCAGGGCCACCCGCGTCCCGTCGGCGATGCGGTCGTCGGGGTGGGTGATCACGACCTCGCCGGCCTTGAGTCCGTCGACTACCTGTGCGACCAGGCCGCTGCGCTGGCCGGTATGCACCGGCCGGCGGTGGGCCGTGCCGCGCTCGACCACGAACACCGCCCAGCCTTCGCCATGGCGGAACAGGGCGCTGGTGGGGACCTGAAGAACCTCATCGGCGTGCCAGATGACGAAGCTGGCCTCCACCCGGTAGGCGTCGCCCAGGTCGGACCAGCGCTCCCGCGGGGTCGTGACGTCGGCAATGACCCACACCCGTTGCTCCTCCACGCCGAGGGCCGAGATTTTGGTGAAGCCCACCGGCTCCACGGTGCGCACCTCGCCCTCCAGCGGGTGCTCGCCGCCCCAGCGATCGAAGTAGACCCGGGTGCCCGGATGAATGCGCACCGCATCGGCCGAAAGCACGTCCACCTCCACCTCCAAGGCCGCCGGGTCGCCTACCTCGATCAGCGGCTCGCCGGCGGCGACCACGCCCTCACTCTCGTGGTAGCGCCTGAGCACGCGGCCGGCCGCCGGCGCGTGTAACGCCAAGGTGTGTGGGGTGTGCTGGTCGATGGCCCCGGAGTATTCCAGGGCGGTGCGGGCGGCTTCCAGCTCGAAGCGCGCGACCTGCACGGCAAACTGCGCCGAGCGCAGGTTGGCGTCGCTCTGGCGGGCGAGGCTCCCCGCCAGGTCCACTTCGTCCTGGGAAATGCTCTTGTCCTGGTGCAGCTTGCGCTTGCGCGCATACTCCACGCGCGCGTAATCGGCCTGGGCGCGGGCGGCGGCGACCTGCTGCTCTGCCTGCCGCAGGGCGGCCTCGGCGCTTGCGACCTGGGCCTCGGCCTGGGCGCGGCGGCGCGGATCCAATACCTCCGAGGGCGCGGGATCCAGGTGCGCCAGCACCTGGCCCTCGGTTACCGCATCGCCCACCTCCAGCTCGACGCGACGGAGCAAGCCCGCCACCGGGGCGGAGACCACGTAGCGGTCCTTGACCCGGGTGCGGCCCTCCTCCTCCACGGTAACGGTGAGCGCGCCGCGCTGGACCCGGGCACCGTCCACCGGCACCGGCCTGGGCCAGAAGCCCCAGGCCAGCCCGCCGGCTAGCACCAGCACCACGGCCAGCAGGCCGAGCGTTCTGCGCCATCTCATGTCGCGATCATTCCCGTGTCTTGAGCACGCCGATGAGATCCAGATGCTTGAGCTTGCGCCACATCAGCACGCCGGAGACGCAGGCCGAGCCCAGCACGATGGCGGCGGCGAAGGCGTAGGTGTCCGGATATACCACCAGCGGGATGCGGTACAGATCGGAGCGGAACTGAATCGACAGGTAGGCGCACAGACTCCAGCCGAACAGGCCTCCCAGCGGAAGTGCCGCCAGAGTCAGCAGCGCCAGCTCGCCCAGCAGGATATAGGAGATCTCGGCATGGCTGAAGCCCAGCACGCGCAGGCTGGCGAGCTCCCGGCTGCGCTCGGACAGGGCAATCCGGGCGCTGTTGTAGACCACCCCGAAGGCAATCACGGCACCGAGCATGGCGGCGATGAGCGTGAAGTAGAGGATGGTCTCCTCCACGGTCTGGTAGAAGCTCTGTATGGCGGCCTCGCGCACCACCGTGCCGGCGACCCGCGGCATCGCCTTGAGCTTGGTGTAGATCTGGTCCCGGTAGCGGCTGTCGATGGCGAGATAGGCCCCGCTGATGGCATCGCCTTCGCCCATCAAACGATTCAGCGCCGAGCGCTGCATGTAGGCGCTCACCCCGATCCACTGCTTGGCGAGCCCCACTACCGGCACCCGCAGTACCGGTCTGGCACCCTCGAGCACCTCCACCGTGAGCACGTCGCCGGGATGCACCTCCAGCAGCTCGCCGAGGTAGTCGGTGAGCACCACTCCGGCGGAGGGTAGGTCGATGCGCCGCAGACGGTCGTCGAGCACTCGGTAGAGCTGGCCGTCCGGCTGCACGCCCTCGATGGAGGTGCGATAGCTGCGGTGCTCGAAGCGCAGCTGGGCCGGCACGGCGCGATAGCCCTCGGCCCGCTGCACACCCTGCAGCCCCAGCAGGGAATAGAGGGCGTGGTAGGAGGTGGGCTCGGTGAAGGTGACGGCCAGGTCCTGGCGCTGGCTCATGCCGTACTGGATGTCGATCATGTACTGCACCGAGCCTTGCTGGAAATTGGACACCATGACGATGCTGCAGGCGCTGGCGATGCCGGCGATGGTGAGCAGCGACTTCACCGGCCGGCGCTCGATGTGGCGGGCGATCATCCGGCTGGGCTGCGCCAGCCAACGCTGCAGACCTAGCCGCTCGATGATGGTGGCGCGGTATACCGGCGGGGTCTCCGGGCGCATGGCCTGGGCGGGGGGCAGGCGGGCGGCCCGGCGCACCGAGACCAGTGTGCCGGTAAGACCGGCCACGACGCTGACCAGGGCGGCCAAGACGATCACGGCGGGCTCCAGCCGATAGCGCAGGAACGGGAAGCGATAGAATTCCGTATACACCGCACTCATGCCGCGCCCGAGCCACACCCCGAGGGCGAGTCCGCCGGCCAGCCCGAGCGCGACGATGAGCAGCATGAGCTTGGTGTAGTGCACGCCCACGTCCAGGTTGCTGTAGCCGAAGGCCTTGAGGATGGCAATCTGCTCGCGCTGGGTGTTGATGAGCCGGTTTACGACCACGTTGAGCAGGAAGGCCGCCACCCCCAGGAAGATGGTCGGAAACACCACCGCCATGGTCCTCAGACCGCGCAGCTCCTCGGACAGGAAGCGGTGGGAGAGCTGATGCGCGCGCCCGTAGGCGCCGCGCCCGCCGTAGGGCTCCAGCAGGGCGTCCAGACGATCGATGACGTCCTCCCGCGCGGTGCCGGCGGCCAGGGTCAGCACCACGTCGTTGAATGCCCCGTCCATGTCGTAGGCCGCCGCCAGGGGCGTATGGCCCATCCACAGCACCCCATAGCGCTTGAAGTCCGGGAACACGCCTCCGGGTGGCAGCTGATAGATGTACTCCGGCGACAGGGCGACGCCGGCGATGTGGAGATGCTTGCGGCGGCCGTTGATGACCACCGTCAGGGCATCGCCCGGGCCGAGCTTATGGGCCTCGGCGAAGGTCTCGCTGACCAGCACCTCGTCGTTCCGCCCGGGCTGGATGAGGCGGCCGCTGCGCAGATACAGCACGTTCAGCAGGGGCTCGCCGCCGTCCGGGATGGAGACCAGGGTGCCGGTGACCGGCTCGTCAAAGCCCGCGACCTCGATGTTCACCGCCGCCACCACCCGGGTCTCCACCTTGTCCACGCCGGGGATCTCCCGGATGCGCTCGGCCAGGGACTCCGGCGCGCGCTTGAGACTGGCGAACACCTCGGCGAAGCGCTGCTCGCGGTAGTAGCTCCGCTGGGTCAGGGTCAGGGAATCGTAGGTGGACAGGGACATGACGAAGGTGGACAGCCCGCCCACCAGCACCAGGGCGA
>CAYQDX010000194.1:0-7665 GCA_964416345.1 uncultured Ectothiorhodospiraceae bacterium | reverse complement strand
GTTTCCCGCCCGCACGGTCACCAACATCGTCGCCACGGCGGATTTGGTGGCGCAGATCGCCGACGTCTATTACATGGAGAGACTGCCGGATCTGTATGCGGAGTTTCAGGAGGCCTACCAGTTCGAAGGCCCGGAAGCCCTCGCCGAGCGGGGTGTGCAGGTCATCGGCTCGCTGCACGAGATGGTCGACAACACGCCCGCGTTCTTCGAGCGCTTCATCATTCCCCGGTTGGAGAAGCTCGAGCGCGCGGACCGTTACCTGTCGGCCTTCTTCGGTGGCCGGCGCAATCCCTATTTGGAGACCATCTCGGCCAACCTTTACGCCCCGGTGATTCCGGACGATCATTCCTGGTCCAAGATAGGGGAGCTACTCGAAGAGATGCGCCTGGTGAGTCCAGGCAACCTGGAGCGAGCCCTAATGCGCCAGCGCCGCCTCAAGCACGACACGGTCCCAGAATTCACCCCGCGCTACGAATACGATCGACTCATCCGTTGGATCAACCGCCACTCCGGACGCAACGAGCTGGGTGAGGTGCTGCTGCAGATGGGCGAGATCCAGCCGGCTGATCTGCGGATGGCCATGGGCAAACAGCTCATTCCCGACCGCCTCCTGGCCAACCTGGACTCCTCCCGCATGGCCGCCTTGCTGCGCATCGGCATGCTGCTCGGCAGCATACGCAGCACACCGCGCGCCATCACCCAGGTGATGGAGCTGGCCAACGAGCTGCTGGAATGTGAGGCCGGCTCCATCATGCTGGCGCAGGAGCCCGAGCAGGCCCTGGTGATCGTGGTGGCCACCGGGCCCCACGGCAAGGACGTGCGCTGGCGGCCCATTCCCTGGGACAAGGGCATTGCCGGCTGGGTATACAGCCACAATCGCGCGGCGGTCGTGAACAACACCAACTTCGACACGCGCTTCTACCCCAGCCTCGACGCCGCGTCGGGCTATCAGACCGAATCCATCCTTGCCGTCCCTCTGGTGGTGGAAGGTCGTCCCGTCGGGGCGCTGGAGGTGATCAATAAGCGCCGGGGCACGGTGGCCTTCGACGAGCGTGACGTGTCGGTGCTGAGCATCATCTCCCGCCAGCTCGCCGGTGCCATCGAGACCATCATGTGGTTCCTCTCCGACCAGGAGCTGAACCGAATTTGAGCCCTGCCTGCAGTCAATGCAGGATTCGATGGCCCTCGGCGTCCTGCAGTGCCGCATGCGCGGACTTGAGATCGTCGACCTGCTCGGCCAGCTCGGCAACCTTGCCGGCGACGGTATCCGCACCGTAGCGCTTCTCGAGCGCCTCCACTCGCTGCAAGGCCCGGTCAACGGCCACGGAGGCGGGGTCGAGCTGCCGCACCGCCCGCAGGTGGGTGGCCATCTCCTGAGCCTGCGCCAGCTTATCGGCGGGCGCCGGGGCGCCTGCCATGGCGCCGGCACAGCGCTTGATTGCATCGAGGTGCTCGGCGATGAGTGCCTGCTTGGCACGCTCCCGGCGGGCGCTCAGGTCCGCCCAATACAGCCACAAGGCGACGATGAGCAAGACGAAGATGAGAGCGCCGAAGGCTGCTGTCAGGTACATGGCACCGCCCGGTTGCCCGATAGCCCATCACCAGACAGGCTCGTGGGCCTAAACTTACCCCATGCCGGACGCGGATGCACATCGTTCGCCCGGCGCAACGCGAGAGAGGCTCACCATGCTGGAACCCCAAGCCCAATGGAATCCGCCCTCTGACGTCCCGCCGGGCCCGGCGCCGCAGGAAGTGCCACCACCGCCCGACGAGGCGCCGCCGGGCGGGCCCCCGGAGGAAGTGCCGGACGTACCACAGCCCGTGGAAGTGCCTGATCAGGAGCGCTGAGGCGGCTTCACGCTTGGCTTGCGACGCTTTCCAGGCGGCGCTGGAGGCGCTGTACCGAGACCGGGAAGGCGGTCTTGAGCTCCTGGGCGTACAGAGAGACCCGCAGCTCCTCCAGCATCCAGCGAAAGTCCGCCAGCGCCGCTTTCCGGGCGGCGTCCGCCTCCCAATATGCCTGCCACAAGGGCTGCAGCTCGGCGCTGCGGCGCAGGTCCCGCTCCGGCGCCAAGCGCAGGCGCTGCAGGCGCATTTGGATGGCCTTCAGATAGCGCGGCAGATGGCGCAGCCAGCCGTAGGGGACGTCGGTCACGAAGCCATCGTAGACCAGCCGATCGAGCTGCTCCGCCACGTCGTCCCGCGCCGGCCGCGGAACGGGCTCTCGCAGCTGGGCCCGCAGCTCGCGATGGCGATCCAGGATGTCCCGCACCAGGGTGCATAGCTCGGCGGCGATGCGCATCAGGTCGCCACGGCCCGCCGCGAGACAGCGGGCGTACTCCTGCTGCGATCGGGGCGGCTCTGCCTCGCCGATGAAGGCGCGGTCCGCGGCCAAGGTGACCAGTGCTTCCCGCAGCGACTCGCAGAGGCTGCCGGCCGCGGCGCCGGGTCCCGCCGTCGCCTTGACCACCAGACCGTACTCCAGGCACGTCGCCCGGCTCAGCTCCAGGTTCTTGCGCAGATAGCGCAGCTCCTGGGGCGACTCGAGCATGCAGAGCCGGCGCACGCCGGCCCGAGTCGCGGCCCGGGCGTCCTCGGGGGTATCCAGTATCCGCAGGGCCACGGAGCCGACCTGGTCCAGCAGGGCCGGATATCCCTGCAGCGGCAGGTCCCGGCCGGATAGGGTGATCCGCTCCGGCAGCGTTTCCAGGTCCCAGTGAGTCATCCCTTCCCGCTCCAGCCCGCGTTTGTCCAGGCGCTCGAACTGCTCGACGACCTGGCGGTCGAGCGCCTGGCGCAGGGCCTCCAGATCGCGCCCGGCCCCGATCTGGCGACCGGCGTCGTCCACTATCCGGATACGCATGCGCAGATGCTCCGGCAGCTCCTGCTCGCTCCAGGCGCCGGGGGGCACCTCCACGCCGGTCATCCGGCGCAGCTGCGCTCCCAGAGCCTGGGTGAGCGCGATGGCCGAGGGCTCCAGCGCCTCCAGACAGGCCTGGGCGAATTCCGGGGCCGGCACGAAGCTCTTGCGCAGGGCCTTGGGAAGCGCCCGGATGAGCGCCGTGAGCTTCTCACCCAGCAGGCCCGGCACCAGCCAGTCGAAGCGCCCGGCGGGCACCTGGTTGAGCAGGCGCAGGGGCACGGTCACGGTGACTCCGTCTGCGGGGTCGCCGGGCTCGAAGCAATAGCTGAGCGCCAGACGCCCGTCCTCGAGCTCTAGATGATTGGGGAACTGGGCGACCGTGACGCCTGCCGCACCGTGGCGCATGACGTCGTCGCGGGTGAGGAACAGCCGCCGCGGATCGGTCCGCTCGGCCTGGACACGCCAGCGCTCGAACAGCGGACCGCTGTAGATGCCTGAGGGAATGCGCTCGTCATAGAACGCATACAGGGTCTGCTCGTCCACCAGGATATCCCGCCGCCTGGATCTGGCCTCCAGGTCCTCTACGGATTCCAGGAGCCGACGGTTGTGGGCGAAGAACGGTGCGCGGCTGCGGTAGTCGCCGTTGGCCAGGGCCTGCCGCAGGAAGATCTCCCGGGATACCACCGAATCGATGGGCCCGTAGTTGACTCGGCGTTTTGGCGTAATGATCAGCCCATACACGCTGGTGCGCTCGTAGGCCGCCACCTGGGCCGCATTACGCTCCCAGTGTGGATCGAAATAGCTGCGTTTGATGAGATGGGACGCCACGGATTCAATCCATTCCGACTCGATCCGGGCGACCATGCGGGCGTAAAGCCTGGAGGTCTCCACCAGCTCCGCCGCCATCAGCCACTTGGGGCCCCGTCCGTGCAGGGCGGACCCCGGGAAGATCTGAAACTGGGCGTTGCGGGCGCCTAGGTAGGACTGCTGCTCACCTTTGAAGCCCACGTTGCCAATCAGGCCTGCCAGCAGGGCGCGGTGCAACTCGGGGTAGTCTGCCGGCGACTCGTTGGGCCGATAGCCCATGCCCTTCACCAGCACGGCGAGCTGGGCGTGCACGTCGTGCCACTCCCGCATGCGCAGGGCCGAGAGAAAGTGCTCCCGGCACAGGCGCGTGAGCTTGCTACGCGAGAGGTGCTTAGCGGAACTTTCGTAGAGCTCCCATAGCCGCAGCAGCGTTACGAAGTCCGAGCGCGGGTCCTGGAAGCGCCGGTGGGCTTCATCGGCGGTTTGCTGGGCGTCGTGTGGGCGATCCCGTGGGTCCTGGATGCTGAGCGCGCTGGCGATGATCAGCACTTCCGTGAGGCAGCGCTCGCCATCCGCCGCCAGCACCATGCGGCCGATGCGCGGGTCGACGGGCAGCCGGGCCAGCCGGCGACCGAGCGGTGTGAGGGCACGGGAGTCGTCCACCGCACCCAGCTCCTCCAGCAGCTTGTAGCCGTCGTTGACCCGCTTGGGCTGTGGCGGGTCGATGAAGGGAAATTCCGTCACCTCGCCCAGCCCCAGGGACTTCATCTGCAGGATCACCGCCGCCAGATTAGTGCGAAGGATCTCCGGCTCGGTGTAGCGCTCGCGATCGGCGAAATCCTGCTCGTCGTAGAGGCGCACGCAGATGCCCGGACCCACGCGCCCGCAGCGACCCTTGCGCTGCTCCGCACTGGCTTGGGAGATCTTCTCCACCGGCAGCCGCTGCACCTTGGTGCGGTGGCTGTAGCGACTGATGCGGGCAAGTCCCGGGTCCACCACGAAGCGGATACCGGGCACGGTGAGCGAGGTCTCCGCCACGTTGGTGGCCAGCACGATGCGCCTCCGGCCATGTGGCTCGAACACCCGGCCCTGCTCCGCGGCGCTGAGTCTGGCATAGAGCGGCAGGATCTCCGTCTCCGTGGGATGGTGCTTGCGCAAGGCCTCGGCGGTCTCGCGAATCTCCCGCTCGCCGGCCAGGAAGACCAGCACGTCCCCCGGCCCGCTGCGGGAGACCTCGTCCACCGCAGCCAGGATGGCCTGCTGCTGGTCCTGCGCCTGCTCTTCCTCCTGCACCGCGCGCAGCGGCCGATAGCGCAGCTCCACCGGGTAGCCGCGGCCCGAGACCTCCACCACAGGAGCGCCGCCGAAATGACTGGCGAAACGCTGCGGGTCGATGGTGGCCGAGGTAATGAGAAGCTTGAGATCGGGCCGTCGCGGCAGCAGGCGCCCCAGGTATCCCAGCAGGAAGTCGATGTTGAGACTGCGCTCGTGGGCCTCGTCGATGATCAGGGTGTCATAGACCTCTAGCCACGGGTCGGTCTGGATCTCCGCCCGCAGCACCCCATCGGTCATCAGCTTGATGTGACTGTCGGCGCCGACGTGGTCGCCGAAGCGCACCTTGTAGCCCACTGCGGCACCCAGCTCCACCCCCAGCTCGGCGGCGATGCGCGCGGAGACGCTGCGGGCGGCGATGCGCCGGGGCTGGGTGTGGCCGATCATTCCCCGCACGCCCCGGCCCACGCTCAGGCAGATCTTCGGCAGCTGGGTGGTCTTGCCCGAGCCGGTCTCGCCGCAGACCACGACGACTTGATGGTCGATGATCGCCCGGGCAATCTCGTGCCGGCGCTGGCTGACCGGCAGCTCCGCCGGGAAGTCGTGGGCCGGCACGGCCGCGGCGCGGGCGGCAGCGCGTGCCAAGGAGGCCTCCACAGCCTGTGACAGTGCGTGCAGCCCGCGCTCCACGGGCTTGCCCTCTCGAGCCCGGTGCTGCAGGTGCGCCAGCCGCCGCTGCAACGGCCGTCGATCCAGCTGCATGACCCGCGGCACGGCTGCCGCAAGGTCCTCCAGGGACTGCTCGGATGTGGACATGGAACGGGAGCGATGGGGCAAATCGGACTATCTGGGAGGCTGCAGGAGCGGTGCGCAAGCCCCGACCGTGGATAACAACATGCACATCAGTCCGGTCGCGGCAGCACCGGACCGGACCAAGGGGAGACGACATTACTGCTTGCCGGTGCTTTGCTCGGCATTGAGGCGGGCGTTCTCCTGCAGCGCCGATTTCAGCCTGGCGCTCAGCGCCTGCAGGCGCGCGGCCATCATGGCCCGCTCGCGGTTGGCGCCCATGGCGGCCATTCGCATCGCGTACAGGCGCCGCTGCAGCTGTCCCATCTGAGCCTGAGCCGTCTCTAGCTGAGCACCCATGGCGGTCCGGCGACTGCGCTCATCGGCGCACTGCTCGCCCTGGTCCGCAGACGCCAGCTGGGGCTTGATGGCCTGCAGCCGGCGCTCCAGCTCCTGGACCTGCGCTCCCGCGTCCACGACCTGGCCGGCGAGATCCTGCCCCCGGCTGCGCGAGGCCTGCAGCTCCCCCTGTAGCTGAGCGAGGCGGCGATTGCTCTCGGCCTGTGCCGCCTCCAACGTCTGGGCACGCCGTTGCACAAGCTCGAGCTGCTCTTGGGCATCTCGGCTAGTCTCGGTGGATGCCGTCACCGTCTGGTGGGAGCTTGCCAGCTCCGCCTTTAGAGTCTTGGCGTGCGCGGCCGAGGTGTCCAGCTGAGTCTGCAGGTTGCTTCGCTCCGCCTCCAGGCTCTTGGCACGCTCGGTCGCGGTGTCCAGCTGAGCCTGCAGGTTGCTTCGCTCCGCCTCCAGGCTCCTGCCACGCTCGGTTGCGGTGTCCAGCTGAGCCTGCAGAGTGTCCCGCTCCGTCTGCAGGTCCTTAATCTGTTTCTGCGCGACGGCGAGTGCCCGCTGAGCATCCGCCATAGCGCTGCTGGCTTTAGACGTCTGGGCAGCGCCGGATACACGGGCGGCCTTCAGCTCGCCATCGAGCTCCCCTACCCGCTGGCGCGCCTTGCCGAGTGCCTGTGCCTGGCTCTCCAGCTCCTTCTGAGTCGCCTCCAGCGCGGTCTTGAGCTGGCTGCGCTCCGCGGTAAGGCTGCGATTCTCCCGTGCCAGAGTGACCTCACGCTGCGAGTCACCACAGCCCGCGACAGCCAATAGCGAGCCCGCCAGCAGAGCGTAAATGACCCACCTCGATGAATTCATCGCGCCACCTCCATCCCGGCCCGGCGAGTAATTGTTGTGGTCAGACCAAGTCATGCTGGCCCGACTGTGCCGGTACGACCGGACCGTGCTTTCTAGACCTGCGCCACGGCGGCGCCGCGTCTGGTAGGGTCTCGTAGAATACCATCGGAGGAGCCGCAGCCACAGGGCCGCCAAATAAGGGCGAATGGAGGGCGCGGGACGCGCCGGACCGGCTGTGGCGGGAGGGATTCGGGGCCGGCTCGATAGGCGCCGGCCCGCTGGGCTTAGGCCTCGGCCTGAGAGGCCTTGGGCCTCTTGGTGACTGCGTCCTTCACCATCTTCTGCAGCTCACCACGCTGGTAGAGCTCCAGCGTGATATCACAGCCGCCGATGAGCTCCCCGTTGATGTAGATCTGCGGGAAGGTCGGCCAGTTGGCATAGCGCGGCAGATTCTCGAATATCTCCGGGTCCGTCAGCACGTTCACGTGGGCGAATTCCTCGCCACAGGCGCTCAGGGCCTGGGAGGCGCGGGAGGAGAAACCGCACTGCGGCATTTGCGGCGTGCCCTTCATGTAGATGACCACCGGATGGTTCTCGACCTGATCGCGAATTCGCTCTAAGACATCCATTGCATTACCTCACTTGGATATTCGGTAGTCCCGACGACCGCCGTCGGAAGAAGCTGCGCCAAGTCTAGAGACTTGACTGTCCGAAATAAACCCTGCCTCGGCTGCGGCGGCGCCGGCCTCGTG
>CAYQDX010000193.1:0-7665 GCA_964416345.1 uncultured Ectothiorhodospiraceae bacterium | reverse complement strand
GCTCCATGTGCGGGCCTCACTTCTGCTCCATGAAAATCACCCAGGACGTGCGTGATTACGCTCGTGAGCACGGCTTGTCCGAGCAGGATGCGCTGGGTCAGGGTATGGTCGAGAAGGCGGTGGAGTTCGTCGAGGGCGGCAGCGAGATCTACAAGAAAGCCTAGTTGAGCAAGCTCCCGTGAGCGGAACAGGTCTGCAACAGGACGACTGCACAGAATCAGTGAGCCGCAGTATCCGGTATCTCTCTTCCTTAAAGCCTTCTCGTGGCGGGTTTGGGTTTTCGGTGCTTGCGCTCGCGCCCTACGCCGATAACCCTCTCCCGCCACGAGAAGGCCTCCCACCAGAGCCAACGGACAAACACGCTATAAGGCGGGTAACATCCCGGCCTGAGCTTGTCCGGATGACACCCTCGCATTGTGTTGTTAAAACCGGTGAACTAAGTCGAGGTCCGGGGCCGGTAGTCCCTCGATGGCTTAGGGCGCGAGCGCATGCACCATCGAGGGACTACCGGCCCCGGACCTCTGGGTATGGCGTGGGGTTTCAGGGCGGTGTTTCTTTTTAGGGTGGTAAGGGCGTTGTCGTTGTTGGGGTGGGTGCGCTGAATGCATGTTGCGCACTGTCTTCAATATAACGGTGCTGTTACTACTCGGCGTTGTCGGTTTGTTTCTGTTCCAGTACGACTGATACCGATACCTGGTTATTGGCCTGCGCCACCTGGTTCCAGTCCTGTGCGGTGGTGCCGGCGGATTTCTCCGGGTAGGCGACCAGTGGCTTGGTGCGCGGCAGGGTGGTGACTTCCAGGCCGATGCCGCCGTCGCTCAACAGCGGAGTGCTGGCGACGAAGTTGGCGAAGCGCAGGGACTGGTGGGCGGACGGTGTGTCGATGGCCTGTACCGGATTGCCGATAAATTCACACTTGTCGACGGAAAGATCGGGTGGCGGCAGGTGGAAACCTTTGTCCTGGTCACCGAGCAGGCAGAATTCGCCGGCGTGGGTTTCCAGGACCAGTTTGCCGTCAAAGCCGCTGTCGGTCAGCCGGGTCAGCAGCGCTTCAATGGTATCTATCCGCTGGTCATCCAGGGCGATTTCGTCGTAGCTGTATTGCAGCGACTGGTTCATGGCCCAGGCGATGGTGTTCCAGCTGTTGTGCAGCCTGTCGAGCGCTTCGGTCTGCAGCGATTCGTCCCCGGTCAGGGCGGCGCTCTGTGCTTCCTGCTGGCTCGCCAGTGCCGGGTTGTCAGTACCGCCTGTCGCCCGGCCGGCGTGTTGCAGGTTGCGGTACAGGTAGATATTGGTCAGTAATGAAACGGCCAGAAGCGCGACCAGTGCGGTGACGGAAAACAGCGACGGGTGCGCCGGTTTGTGGTTGTCGGTCTGCAGCAGATCGATTCTGTCTTCCAGTTCCTTGTGCAGTTTTGCGCCGGTCTGGCGCGCTACGGTTTCCATGCTCAGCAGAATGTCTTTGCGGAGCTCGACACGCTGTTCTTCCAGCAGATTGCGCAGCTGCCGGTCGAGCTGTTCGGGGTGCAGCTCACCGCCGGCCGGCGCCATGCCCGGTTCACTGAAGGGTGTGAACGGTTCCGGTGGCGCGTGCCGGGGTTCGATATCCTCGGCGCGTTCCGAGGCACCGTCTTCGTCGAGCGTGCGTTCGTCGCTGCGGCGTTCCTGAATGACGCCGATTTTGCGCAGCGATTCGAACAGCTGGGCGGGTGCCACGGTTTTGGGCAACACGCCCACAGCACCGAGTGCACGCGCCTGGCCGATATACAGATCGCCGCCCTTGGAGGTGTACATCATTACCGGGATGGTGGCGGTGCGGGGATTGGCCTTGATGGCCTTGACGGCCTGAAAGCCGTCCATGCCGGGCATCATGTGATCCATGAAGATGGCGTCCGGACGGTTGTGTGCGAGGAAATCCAGCGCCCGACTGGCGGACTCTACCGTGTCGACATGCAGTGCATACTTTTCCAGCATGCGCCGCAATACCAGTCGCGCGGATTTCGAGTCATCGACAACCAGTACCCGTTTCTGTTCTGACATCACGTTTCCTGTGAGGCTGCCGCAGTGAGCGCTACTCCCGGAATGTACTCCAAACCGCCCCTGCCGTCAGCTAGTGGCTGGTGCGCTGCGGGAACGGCAAGCGTTTGCCGTTCACCCGCGGTTACCCGCTGTAGCGGCGGGCGGGTGGAGATGCTTGATGGTTTAACCGGTATAGGCGAGGAACAGTTTAAGGGCGCGATACAGTAATTCGGTATCGCGGGCTCCAGCCAGTTCGCGGATGGAGTGCATGGCAAGGGTGGGTACACCTATGTCCAGTGTGCGTACACCGATATTGCCGGCGGTCAGCGGACCGATGGTGCTGCCGCAGGCCATGTCGCTGCGTACGACGAATGATTGCACGGGGATACCGGCCTGTTCGCACAGCAGGCGGAACAGCCCGGCGGTTTCGCTGTTACTGGCGTAGCGTTGGCTGGCGTTGGTTTTGATCACCGGTCCCCGGTTGAGCAGGGGGCCGTGTCTGGCATCGTGTTTGTCGGCGTAATTCGGGTGTATACCGTGGGCATTGTCAGCGGAAATCAGCCACGAACGGTTGATGCAGCGTGCCAGTTCCTGCGGGTCGGGACACAGGCGCTCGAGCACGGATTTCAGGAACGGGCCATCGGCACCGCAGGCCGAGGTGCTGCCGACTTCCTCGTGGTCGTTACACACCAGCAGCCTGCTGGTGGAGCCGTTGCCGTCGATCAGTGCGCGGGCACCGACGAAGCAGCTCAGCAGATTGTCGAGCCGGGCGCTGGCGATGAATTCCTGCTGCAGGCCGATGAGTTGACCGGGCTGGCAGTCGTAGAACGACAACTCGAACTCCAGCACCGCAGCGATCCCCTGTTCCGGGTGCTGTTCGCGGGCCAGTTCCAGCAACAGGTGGCGCAGTGTCACGGGTGTCGCGTCACCGGGTTGCATCAGTACCGGTGGCAGGTGCTGCTGGGCGTTGATACTGTGCGACTCGTTGGCCTCGCGATCCAGATGAATGGCGAGGCTGGGTATCACCGCCACCGGCGCCTGGAAGTCGATGAGCGTGGAAGCCAGTCGTCCGCGTGCGTCGCGGTAGCTGATGCGTCCGGCCAGCGACAGGTCGCGATCGAACCAGGGATTGAGCAGGGCGCCGCCGTAGACTTCCACACCCAGCTGGTAGTAGCCGTTGCTGACATGGTCCGGTTCCGGTTTGACGCGCAGGCAGGGACTATCCGTGTGGGCGCCGAGCATACGGATACCACTGTCTGCCGGTGTCTGGTCGCCGAGCGTGAAGGCGACAATGGACGAATCATTGCGAGTGACCAGGTAACGCCCGCCACTTTCCAGTTGCCAGCGCTGGCCTTCATCGAGGACAACAAAACCGGCGTCCTCGAGCATTGTCCGGAGTCGGGCCGTGGCATGAAAAGGTGTCGGTGACGCCTGGATGAAGTCGATCAGCTGCTGGTTGAGTTCGGTGGTATTCATGGTCCTGTCAGTCTACCGGGATGCCTGTTGTTTGCGTTGTGCGGCACGACTCAGAATGTGCCGCCGCCGGGTATTGGTTGCGCCACCCCACGCGGTGATTTCCGCCAGACTGCGAAAACAGCCCAGGCAGACATCGTTGCTGTCCAGACAACAGTGGCGTATGCACGGGGAGGGGACGGTTGAAACGGTTTTCGGCGGGTGCGGCAACGGCCGGTCAGGCATACAGGTTGATATGATGTCTGCGGTCGGTCGGTTGTCCGGCTTTGCCGGCGTCTGACCGGCGGCGGCGTTCGTCGCTGCAGCGCGTGTCCAGCACGACCGGGACCTGCTGGCGTCGCCGGTCGTCACCCTTGCGGCGCTCGTCATGGCGGTGTTCTCGCGCGCCGGGCGCGGTACGTTCGTCGTTACGCAGCGGGGGTGCCGGCGGGCAGGGTGCTGGCGCGGCAACACCACGCACAACAACGGGCCGGCGGTTGTCGGCTGTCAGACGTTGCACGCTGCTGTTTTCAGGGACGAGGGTTAACCACTGCATATCAATAGTATACGGAATCCGGCCACGAGGCCGCTACCCGTCTCCGCCACGCACCGGCGGGCGCTCTATAACTCATTGTTATCCATGATTTATATTGATGCCTACGTTTATTGGGGCCGGGGCGCAATCCTGTCAGCTTCGAACAACGGCTCGGGTTTACTGAAGTGGTAGCCCTGGCCGAAGTCCACGCCGATCGCTTTCAGTTGGCTGGCAATCCCCTGATTTTCGACGAACTCGGCGATGGTGCGGATACTCAGGCTGTGGCCGACCTGATGTATGGCTTCGACGATGGCGTGGTTCATCGGGTCGGTGTCCATGTCCCTGACAAAGCTGCCATCGATTTTCAGAAAATCGACGGGCAGGTTCTTGAGATAGCCGAAGGAACTCAGGCCGCTGCCAAAATCGTCCAGTGAAAAACGACAGCCGAGGTTTTTCAGCAGCCTGATCATGTGGCTGACTTTTTCCAGATTGAAGACGGCGGCTGTTTCCGTGACCTCAAAGCACAACTGTCCGGGATTGATGCGGTATTCGCCGATTTTTTCCTGAATGTGTTTCGGCAGGCCGTCGTCGTTGAGTGAATTACCCGACAGGTTGATGGCGTAGATGCCGACGTCGCCTTTTTGTTGCGCCGTGCGTAAAAACCCGAACACGGTATCGATCATCCAGCGATCGATGGCGTTCATCAGGTTGTAGCGCTCTGCCGCCGGGATGAACGCGCCCGGTGGGACCAGACTGCCATCCTCGTCGCGCATGCGCACCAGGAGTTCGTAGTGCGGCGTGGGGTCGTTGCCGTTCAGTGAAACAATGGTCTGCTTGAACACCACGAAGCGGTTGTTTTCCAGTGCCTCTTTGATGCGCGACACCCAATGCATTTCATTGTGGCGTTCACCCAGGTTGATGTCGCTGTCCTGATAAACGTGTACCCGGTTGCGGCCGGATTCCTTGGCGACGTAACAGGCAACGTCGGCGGCACTGAGCACAAAGGACGGGCTGGGTGTGTCGGCTCCGATGGGGACCATACCGATACTGGCGCCGACCGCGAAGCGGCGCTGTTGCCATTCAAAGGTGAAATCGGCAAACGCCTGCAGCAACCGGTTAGCCGCCTCGGTGGCCTGTTGCAGATTGACGTTTTCCAGCAGGATGCCGAACTCGTCTCCCCCCAGCCTGGCGAGAGCGGCGCCTGGAGGTACGTTGACGCGCAGTGTCCGGCTGAGCTGCTTGAGTAACTCGTCGCCGGCGTCATGTCCACAAGTGTCGTTGACGACTTTAAACTGGTCGAGGTCCAGGTACAGCAGGGCGTGCTGGCGTTGCTTGTCACGGTTTACGCCTTCCAGCAGGTTGGCCAGGCGATCGGCAAATTCGTTGCGGTTGGCCAGCCCGGTCAGGTTGTCGTGGCTGGCCAGCCAGGTCATCTGATGGGCCATGCGCCGTTCCCGGGTCACGTCGTGGAACACCAGCACTGCGCCGATGATCCGGTTGTCGCGATCGAAGATGGGCGCGGCCGAATCCTCGATGTTGAATTCCTGGCCGCTACGGTTGACGAGCACGCACTGGTCGGCAATGGTGATCATCTGGCCGGTACGCAGGGTGATGTCTGCGGGACTCTGCACCGGCAGCCGTGTGGCTTCGTCGATCAGTGGCAGGACTTCGGTCAACGGAGATCCCTGAGCCTCGCCATACGTCCAGCCGGTGACGGTTTCCGCCACCGGGTTCATATAGTCGACCAGGCCTTCGGCGTCGGTCGTGATGACACCGTCACCGATGGAGTGCAGGGTGATCAGCGCCCGTTCGCGCTCCTGGTACAGGGTCTCTTCGGTACGACGGCGCTCGGCGCGTGCGCGGGATTCGCGCAGTTCCCGTTCTATGGCGGGTATCAGGCGGGCCAGATTGTCCTTCATGATGTAGTCGTTGGCGCCTTTGCGCATGGCTTCGACGGCGATTTCCTCGCCCACCGTGCCGGAGACCAGGATGAAGGGTACGCCCGGACTGTGTTCATGCAGGATCTGCAGAGCCGCGAGACCGCTGAACCCGGGCATGGCGTAGTCCGAAACCACAAGCTGCCAGCCGCCTTTCTCCAGCGCCGCACGTAAATCGGCTTCGTTATCCACGCGCACATAGTCCGGCTCGTAACCGGCGCGGCGCAGTTTGACCAGCAGCAACTGTGCATCGTCGTCACTGTCTTCCACCATGAGGAAGCGCAGTGGTTTATTCACAAGCCACCATCCAGACAGGTGTACCGGTTGGTCTCACGATCAAGGAGTCCGCCGCCAGTGACCGGATTTTCCGCCGAGCTTTTCCATCAACCGGACACCGTCGATCGTCATACCGCGGTCCACGGCCTTGCACATGTCATACACCGTCAGCAGCGCAATCTGCACCGCGGTCAGCGCTTCCATTTCCACGCCGGTCTGGCCACGGGTTTCTACTGTGGCGCAGCAGCTTACAGAGGGGGGCTGCGTTTCGGTCCGGAATTCGATTTCCACCCGGGTTAATGCCAGCGGGTGGCACAGCGGTACCAGGTCGGCGGTTTTCTTGGCCGCCATGATGCCGGCAATGCGCGCCACGCCCAGTACATCGCCCTTGTGATGCCCGCCTTGGGAAATCAGCGCCAGCGTTTCCGCCTGCATCAGAATACGGCCCTCGGCCACGGCGCGGCGCACGCTGGTCGTCTTGTCACCGACATCCACCATGTGGGCTTCGCCGGTGGAGTTGAAATGGGTCAACTCACTCATAGATCCCGTCCGGAAATAACTGCAACTTCTGCGTGATACACTTGCAGTCTGAATACTGAAACTTATTATTTGTCGTTGGCGCTTAACTATAGGGATGTGCAGTTAAGCATGCAACATGGGTCTGGGCTATGCGCGTACATGTACGTTTTTTTGCCGGCCTGCGCGAGCGGCTGGGGGTGGCTGAACTCGACGTGTCGCTGCCGGAGGGCGCCACCGTCGGCCAGGCCTGGGAGCAGGCGGTCAGGGCGGAACCGGTGCCTGCCAATGTCCTGGCCGCCAGAAACATGGAATATGTCGATTTTTCCGGTAGCCTGGCCGATGGCGACGAAGTTGCCTTCTTCCCGCCCGTGACAGGGGGCTCGAGGTGACCTCCATTCTGCTCGACAGTCCTTTCGATCCCTGGGCCTGGCTGGGGCAGTATGAATCCGGGCAGTCGCTGCCGGGCGGGCTCTATGGTGCGACCGCCGTGTTTGTAGGCACGTTGCGCGATTTCAACGAAGGCAGCAGTGTGACCGGTATGTTTCTCGATCACTACCCCGGTATGACCGAGCGTTGCCTGGAAGACATCCGTCATCAGGCGCACGATCGCTGGGATCTCGCTGACAGCCTGATTGTGCACCGTGTTGGTGATTTGCAGCCCGGCGACCCGATCGTTCTCGTGGCAGTCTGGTCCGCGCATCGCAAGGCGGCTTTTGAAGCCAGCCGATGGCTTATGGAGCAGCTCAAGTCGAAGGCACCGTTGTGGAAAAAGGAGCAGCTTGCCGAAGGCAGCCGCTGGGTGGAGAAAAACACGCCGGGTTAATCTTCCCGAAAACAACCGTCAAACCAGACAGTTTTTCTCCTTGCCCAGGGGTCTGGTGCCGGTAATGCCTCGACGGTGCATGTGCTAGCACCCAAAGCCGTCGA
>CAYQDX010000192.1:0-7675 GCA_964416345.1 uncultured Ectothiorhodospiraceae bacterium | reverse complement strand
AGCCGCCACCCGCGCCCGCACCTCCGGCCCTGCCATGGCCTATCTCCGGCCGGCCGCCAGGCGCTTGCGGTTGAGCTCTGTGATGCGCTCGCGGTAGTGCTCGATGGTCTGACGGGTCAGCACGCTGCGCTGCTGATCGTGTAGCTCTCCGCCGAGCTCGGCGGCCAGAGCGCGGGCGGTCTTCAGCATCTGCTCGAAGGCGGCCATGCTGTCCAGCGGACCGGGTAGGCGCAGGAACAGGGACAGCCCGGGCGTCGTCATGCCGTCCATGTCATCCGGTCGCAAGGTGCCAGGCTTGACCATGTTCGCGACGCTAAACACCGGCACGGCCACCTCCGGCCCCTCGTGGTAATAGTGAAAGATGTCCATGTCTCCACACTCCAGCCCGGCCTCCGTCAGGGCTGCAAGCACCTGCAGCCCCGAGCAGCGCTCGCCCTGTGGAGCCACCACATGCAGGATCAGCAGCTCCTCGGGCCCGCCGTCACTCGGCCTGGGCGCGACCCTTGGTGGCTTGGACTTGGCGGCAGGCTGGGGACGGGCCTGAGCCCCGACCGGCGACACATCGGCTGGGGAAGGAGTCTCCCTGGACGTGGCTGCAGGTCTGGGCGCCGGCCGGGGAGGCGTGTCGTCGAACAGTGGATCGGGCTCGGACGCCCCCTCGGAGCCATCCACGTAGTCATCGTCCTCGACATCCAGCCGGACGTTGTCCATCTCACCCAGACCCGGCTCCTCGCGCCGCCTCAGGCGTCCCGACGTCCAAGGACGGTTGCGGCGCAAGCCGTCCCAGAGGATGCCGGCGATGACCAGCACACCCACAATCACGAGAATCCAGCGCAAGCTTGTCTCCATGCCGAGGTCACCCCGTCAGTGATCGATGATTGATGATATCCCGGCCCGCATCCTTGGGCAGCGCACCGTGGCGAGCCAGCCGCTCGGCGGACGGAGTCAGGCGGTCGCCAGCTCCACGGCCTGATCGACATCCACCTCCACCAGCCGTGAGACCCCCGGCTCGTGCATGGTCACTCCGATGAGATGCTCGGCCAGCTCCATGGTGGCCTTGTTGTGGGTGATGAAGATGAACTGCACCCGCTGAGACATCTCCTGTACCAGCTCGCAGAAGCGCCCCACGTTGGCCTCGTCCAGGGGCGCGTCGACCTCGTCCAGCATACAGAATGGCGCCGGATTGAGCTCGAATATGGCAAACACCAGGGCGACGGCCGTCAGCGCCTTCTCTCCCCCCGAGAGCAGGTGGATGGTGCTGTTGCGCTTGCCCGGGGGGCGGGCCATGATGGTGACCCCTGCCTCCAGCAAATCCTCACCCGTGAGCTCCAGGTAGGCGTTGCCGCCGCCGAACAGGCGCGGAAACGTCGTCTGAAGCCCGCCATTGATCTTGTCGAAGGTCTCCTGGAAACGCCCGCGCGTCTCCCTGTCCAACTTGCCGATGGCATCTTCCAGGGTCGCCAAGGCCTCGCTCAGGTCGGCGTGCTGGGCGTCCAGGTACTGCTTGCGCTCCGATTCGGTCTCCAGCTCCTCGATGGCCGCCAGATTGATGGGCCCCAGGCGCTCGATCAGCCGGCCCAGCTCCGCCAGCCGCTGCTCCCAGGCGGACTCGCCGGCGTCCGGCTCCAACCGCTCCAGCAGCGCGCCCAGCTCACCGCCCTGCTCGGCCATCCGCTCCTCGATGGTCTGAGCGCGCACCTTGAGCCCTTCCAGCCGGCCGCGCGCCCGCTCCAGCTCTCCATGCAGGCGCTGTCCCTCGTGAAACGCCTCCTGGCGGGTCCGCTCCAGGGCACGCAGCTCCTCGCTGATGGCCTGCGCGGCGGCCCGCGCCTCCGCGAGCTCCCGATCCACGCTCACACGCCTGTCCAGATGCCCGTCCAGCTCGCGCTGCATCGCGGCCAGGGGCTCGTGACCCTCCTCTATCCCGGCCGCCAGCGCGGTTCTGCGCTCGGCGAGCTGGTGTATCTGCGACTGCAGTCGCTGTATGCCCCTGAGGGCTCCGTCCAGCTCGGTGCGTGCCGACTGGATCGCCAGCGCCAGCCGGTGGCTTTCGTCACGCTGCCGCCCGGCCTGGTCGCGGGCCTCGTCGCGGGCGCGCCGCAGCCCGTCGCGCTCGCTCTCCAGGCCGCTGCGCTGCTCGGCGAGGGTCTCCATCTCCTCCAGCGCCCGACTGAGCTGACCGCGAGCCTCGCGCTCGGCCTCGGCGTCCTCCGCCAGATGTGCCCGCAGGTCCTGCAGCTCGCTGCGGATGTGCTCGCCGCGCTGGGTCATTTGCTCCAGGCGGGCCTGCTTGCCCCCCAGGGCCGCCCGCACCTCGGCGGCACGCCGATGCCCGGCGTTGGATTCTGCCTGCTGCTGTTCACGCTGCTGCTCCAGGGTGCGCAGCTGCGCGCGCCCCTGCTCCAGGGCCGCCGCGCCGGCCTCCACCTCCGCGCCTAGGGTCGCGATCCCCGAGGCGAGCAGGCCGAGCTCTTGGTGGCGGGCCAGCACGCCGGAACGGGTGTCCTCCCCGCGTATGACGCGCAGCCAGTGGGGTCCCAGCCAAACTCCGTCGCGGGTGACCACGGATTCCTGCGCTGCCAGTCGACTCCTAAGCGCAAGTGCCTGATCCAGACTCTCCACGGCATAGATCCCACCCAACAGGGAATGCAGCGGCAGGGTGCAGCGCAGCTTGTCGAGCAAGCGCGGTGAATGCGGCTCCCGGGGCGGAGCATCCTCCGCGCCGTGGCGCTGCAGCAGAGCCAGATTGCCGTCCTGCAGCTGGCCGACCCGAGCCGCCAGACCCTCCACCGCATCCACGCACACGGCTTCCAGATACGGGCCCAGCACGGTCTCCACTGCCCGCTCCCAGCCAGGCTCCACCCTGATCTCCTGGGCCACCCGCGGTGCATCGGCGATGCCATGGTCCGCCAGCCAGGCACCGACGCCGCGCTGGTCCTTACCCAGCGCCGCCTCTTGTAAGGCCTGGAGAGAGGCCAGCCGCCCCTGAGCGGCCTGCAGCCTCTGGCGGCCGGCATCCAGTGTCGCGCTCAGCTCGCGGTTCCTGCGCCGCACGTCGTCTATGGCCTGCAGGGTGGCCTGCAACGTGGCTTCCATCTGCTCGATGCGCCGCTCCCAGCTCGTCAGCTCCAGCGCAAGCTCGTCACCTTCCTGGCTAAGGCGCTCCACCGAGAGTCCGCTCAGCTCCTCGTCCAGGCGCTCCACGCGCTTGCGCGTCTGGGCTCCCTGGCGATCCAGATGCTCCAGGCGGGTGCGCTGGACCTGGGCCAGCTGGGCCGGCGCTGCGGCGCGGCGGGTGTAGTCCTCCCAGGTCGACTGCCACTGGTGCACTTGCTGCTCCACCTCCTGCAGCGCGGACGCCGATGCCAGCGCCAGGGCTTCGGCCTGCTCGCGCGCCGGCTCCTGCTCCGCCAGGCGGTTGCCTAGCTCCTCGACGCGACGCTGGTCCCCCGCCAGCTGGGTCTCGGCCGCCGCTAGCTCGCGGCTGGCGGTCTCCAGCTCCATACCGAGCCGTGCCTGGCGGTCTCGGGCGTGCTCCATGGCCTGCTCCAGCCTGGCGATGTCTGCGCCGATGGCATAGGCGCGACCTTGGACCTGATTCATACTGTCGTTGGCCTGGTCATGGCGCAGCCGCCCCTGCCCGATCTCGGCCTCGGTTGTGGACTGGCGGGCGAGCACCGCAGCCAGGGACGTCTCCTCGGCGCGGAGCTCGCCCTCCGCCCGGCGGCGATCGGCCTCCACGGCGCGCCAGTGCAGGGCGAGCAGCTCGGCCTTCAGGCCGCGCTCCTCCTGCTTGAGCTCCTTGTAGCGCGCCGCGGTGCGTGCCTGACGCTGCAGCCGTCCCAGCTGCTTATCCAGCTCGCCCCGCACATCATCCAGACGGGTGAGGTTCTCCACCGTATGGGCGATGCGGGTGGCGGTCTCCTTGCGCCGCTCCTTGTAGCGGGAGATGCCGGCGGCCTCTTCGATGAAGATGCGCAGCTCCTCCGGGCGAGCCTCGATGAGGCGTGAGACCATGCCCTGCTCGATGATGGCGTAGCTGCGCGGTCCCAGGCCGGTGCCGAGGAAGATGTCGGTGATGTCCCGGCGCCGGCAGCGGCTGCCGTTCAAGTAATAAATGGACTGGCCGTCCCGGGAGACCGTGCGCTTGATGGCGATCTCGGCATATTGGGCGTACTGCCCTCCGAGCGAGCCGTCGGCGTTGTCGAACACCAGCTCCAGGGTCGCCTGTCCCACGGGCTTGCGCGAGCCGGAGCCGTTGAAGATCACGTCGGCCATGGACTCCCCGCGCAGGAACTTGGCGGAGCTCTCCCCCATGACCCAGCGCACGGCATCGATGACATTGGACTTGCCGCAGCCGTTGGGCCCGACCGCGCCGACCAGGTTGCTCGGAAAGTAGATGGTAGTGGGATCGACGAATGACTTGAATCCGGCGAGCTTGATCTTCTTCAGACGCATCCAGCCTGCCTGTAGTGGTGCCCGTCAAAGGCTCCCTAGTGTAAAGTATTTCGCCCTGCGTCTAGAAGTAGAGTCCGACCATGCCCACCCACCCCAGCAAGCTGCTGGAAACCTTCGCCAATCCGAGCCCCGAGCGCGACTATGTGATCCGCATGCGCATCCCCGAGCTGACCTGTCTGTGCCCGAAGACCGGCCAGCCAGACTTCGCGACCCTGCATCTGGAATACGTGCCGGACCACCTGTGCGTGGAGCTGAAGTCGCTGAAGCTCTACATCTGGTCCTTCCGGGAGGAAGGCGCCTTTCATGAGGACCTCACCAACCGCATCCTGCAGGATCTGGTGGCCATCTGCACCCCGCGCTTCATGCGCCTGGTGGCCGAGTTCAATGTGCGCGGCGGCATCTACACCACGGTCACGGCCGAGCACCGCCAACCGGGCTGGCAGCCCGCGCAGCCGGTGGTCCTACCGGGCTAGTACCCATGCTCTGCATCGGCGTGGACTTCGGCACCTCCGGCTGCCGGGCGACCGTGCTGGATGCCGAGCTCAGGGTCTGCGGCGAGGCGCGGGTGGGGCTCGCCCCGCCCCGCCGGCACGGTCCTCGCGTGGAGCAATCGGCGGGTCTCTGGTGGGATGGATTGTGCGCGCTCATGCAGGCGCTGGGGGCGCAGATCCCCCTGCCCCGGGTGGCCGCCATTGCCGTGGACGGAACCTCGGGGACCCTGCTGCTCTCGGACGGCGCCGGCAATCCCCTGACGCCCGCATTGATGTACAACGACACGCGCAGCAGCGCAGAGGCCGCGCGCCTGTCGGTGCTGGCGCCAGCCGACAGTGCGGCACACGGCGCCGGCTCCAGTCTGGCCAAGCTGTTGCACCTGTATCGCGGCGCCCCTGAGGCGCGCCATGCCTTGCATCAAGCCGATTGGATAAGCGCTCGCCTCTGCGGCCGTTGCGGAGTCGGCGACGAGAACAACGCGCTCAAGCTGGGCTACGACCCGCGCCTGCGAGTCTGGCCGGACTGGCTGGGGCGGCTGGACTTTCCGCGCGAGCTGCTGCCCAGTGTCGTGCCGCCGGGCACGGCCATCGGCAGGATTTGTGACCATGCGGCCCGCCAATGCGGTCTCTCCGGCCACTGTCGTGTGGTCGCCGGCACGACCGATAGCACGGCGGCGGCCATCGCCAGCGGCATCTCGACGCCCGGTGACGCGCTCACCTCACTGGGATCCACCCTGGTGCTCAAGGTGCTCTCGCCGGCGCCGGTGGTCGCCCCGCGCTACGGGGTCTACAGCCACCGCCTGGGAGACCTGTGGCTGGCAGGCGGTGCCTCCAACAGCGGGGGCGCCGTGCTGCGACGGTACTTCGACGACCGCACCCTGGATCGCCTGAGCGCGGAGCTCGACCCCGAGCGGCCTAGCGGCCTGGACTATTATCCGTTGCCAGCCCCCGGGGAGCGTTTTCCGGTGAGCGATCCGGCACTCGTGCCGCGCCTATCGCCCAGACCGCGGAGCGACGCCCTGTTTCTCCAGGGCTTGCTGGAAAGCATGGCGGCAATCGAGGCCAGGGGCTATGAGCTGCTGGCGGAGCTGGGTGCGCCCTACCCGAGCAGGGTTTACACCGGCGGCGGCGGTGCCCACAATCCGGCCTGGACTCGAATCCGCGCCCGATTGCTGGCCAGGCCGGTGCTGCCTGCCGCGCGGGTCCAGGCAAGCTACGGCGCAGCCGTGCTGGCTCTCCGCGCCATGGGCGTGGCGGTGACGAGCATCGTTCCGGGTGGCACACCGGAGGCGGCCAAGGACGAGAGTGGGCGCACGCATCCCACCCGATGAGGGCTGTGTCTGCAGGATTTTCCCTACGATAGGAGCACTCGCCGATGCGCGGTAACCCCTTTGCGGGCGCAGCCTGCCTGGTACAGGGATTGAAACTGATAGTCCAGCCGGGCTTGAGGCGTTTCGTCGCTATTCCGCTGCTGGTCAACACCGTGCTGTTTGCCGGACTGATCTGGCTCGGCGTGCACGAGCTAGAGGCGCTCACCGCCTGGCTGGAGGGTCAGGTGCCCAGCTGGTTGAGCTGGCTCCGGTGGCTGCTGTGGCCGCTGTTCGTGATCACGGCCCTGCTGATCGTGTTCTACGGATTCAGCGTCCTGGCCAATCTCATCGCGGCCCCGTTCAACGGCCTGCTGGCCGAGCGCGTGGAGCAGCACCTCACGGGTCGGCGTCCGGAGCAAAGCACGGCGTCCTGGCAGGCGGTGCTGAAGGATCTGGTGCCGGCCATCTTGATGGAGCTGCGCAAGCTGCTCTACGGCCTGCTGTGGGCGATTCCGTTCCTGATCCTGTTCTTGATTCCGGTGCTCAATCTGGCCGCACCGTTCCTCTGGCTCGCCTTCGGCGCCTGGATGCTGGTCCTGGAGTATGCCGACTATCCCATGGGCAACCACGACCTGCCCTTTCCGGAGCAGCGCCGGCGGCTGGGTCAGCAGCGTCTGACCTCCCTGGGCTTCGGCGCCGCAGCCTTGCTGCTGACCATGATCCCCGTGGCGAACTTCATCGCCATGCCCGCGGCGGTGGCGGGCGCCACCGCACTGTGGGTGCAGCGACTGAAGCAGTCGGGGGAATGAGGATCGGTGGCCGCCACCGCGTGACGCGGTGGCGGCTCAGGTTCTAGATGATGGACCCGGAGAGATCGAGATTCATGGCACCGAACTCCTCGCTCTCCCCGCCGTCGCCCTGGGCCATGCGGATGCGCAAGCCCAGATTGTTGCGCGAGTCGGCATTGCGCAGGGCCTCTTCCACGCTGATGCGGCCGGCCTCGTAGAGCTCGAACAACGACTCGTCGAAGGTCTTGATGCCTTCCTCCGCGCTCTCGGCCATGGCGTCCTTAATGGCACCGACCTCGCCCTTGAGGATCAGCTCGGCGATATAGGGGGTGTTCAGCAGCACCTCCACTGCCGGCAGCCGCTTCTCGTCCACACCGATCACCAGGCGCTGCGAGACCACCGCCCGCAGGTACAGGGAGAGATCCATGAACAGCTGGCGGTGCGCTGTCTCGGGGAAGAAGTTGATGATGCGGTCCAGGGTCTGGTTGGCATTGTTGGCATGCAGCGTGGCCAGGCACAGATGTCCGGTGCCGGCATAGGCGATGGCATGCTGCATCGTCTCGCGGTCGCGCACCTCGCCGATCATGATCACGTCGGGATCCTGACGCAGCGCCGCCCGCAATCCCAT
>CAYQDX010000191.1:0-7722 GCA_964416345.1 uncultured Ectothiorhodospiraceae bacterium | reverse complement strand
GGTCGTGCGGAACTGGGCCGATACGAAGCCGGAAGGCTATCAGCCGCACCCCCGATCTCTAAGTTAAGTCCCTATCGTACCAGGGGCTTCGAGTCCGGGCGGAAGGCCGGCAAGCCCCCGCCGCGGATCAGCACCAGCCCCTCGTCGCCGCCGCGCTGGGTCTGTTAGCCGACCCGGCGGCGGGCGCATACGACACCTGCGGCGGTCAGCGCGGCAATCAGAGAAGCATCGGAGACCCATCCGCCTATCCGCAAATATCGCTTCGTCTTGAGCCCCGGGTCAAGGCCCGGTTGAATTGTCAATAGGGGATGCGGACATGGACAGAATATCTCCTACGAGCCTCTGCCCGCCTTCGCCTGACCACGCCTTGACGCGCGGTTTGATCGGGCTACAATCCGCCGAACGTCAAGGATATCGCGTACAGAACTGTCGAGCGGGGCGATATCGGGCTCGCGACGGCCACCTCACGGGGGATCGGGGACGGTTCCGTACGCCAAACGTCATGGTGGACGGGCGCGAGGCGCCGTTTCGGGCCTGCCTGCCTCCTCTCTGCCTTCGGCGGCTGATAGCGAATTCCTGTCCCTAAATTCCTATCCCTAATGGGGGCAAGCGTTTGGAGAAGGCCCAGGACGGAGGCGCCGAGAAGGCCGGGTCGGTCACGCATCCCTTGCCGCCAGAGCACGACCGACCGCCGGTCAGTACCGTCGCGCCAATCGCCGTGGTCGGCCTGTCGGGTCGCTTCCCCGGGGCACCCGACGTTGAGGCCTTCTGGGATCTGCTGAGCGGGGGCGGCACGGCTTTCCAGCCGGTGCCGCCGTGGCTCTGGGACGCGAAGCGCCATACCGATCCGAGCGGCGCGCGTCCGGGTACGACGCGTTGCGCTTGGGCCGGCGTCCTGGATGACGTCGATCGCTTCGACGCCGACTTCTTCGGCATCGGCGAAGCCGAGGCGGCGGCCATGGACCCGCAGCACCGCCTGTTCCTGCAGGAGTGCTGGCGCGCCCTGGAGGATGCCGGCTGCGCCACACGCCGCCGCGGTACGGCGCGCTGGGGCGTGATCGTCGGCGGCGACGGCGGCGATTACGGCGGCCGCTGCGAGGCGGCCGGGGTGCCGCTGGAGGCCGAGGCGCTGACCGGCACCGTGGCCTCGGTGATGGCGGCGCGCATCGCCGGTGCGCTCAACCTCAAGGGCGGCGCGCTGGCCGTGGACGCGGCCTGCGCCTCCGCGCTGGTCGCCGTCCATCTGGCCTGCCAGAGCCTGCGCCGCGGCGAGACCGACCTGATGGTCGCCGGCGGCACGTCGGTGCGGACCATGCCGCGGCTGCACATCCTCTGCAGCCGGAGCGGCATGGTGACGGCCGAGCCGCTGTGCCGGCCCTTCGACGACGCGGCCGACGGCTTCGTGATCGGCGATGCCGTGGCGGCCCTGGTGCTCAAGCGCCTGCCCGACGCCGAGCGCGACGGCGACCGCATCCACGGCGTGATCCGCGGCAGCGCGATGAATCACAACGGCGGCGCCGGCGGGTTGTCCGCCGCGGTGCCGAAGGCCCAGGCGGCGCTGCTGGAGAGCGCCTGGGCCGAGGCCGGCATCGAGCCGGACGCGATCGGCTGCCTCGAGTCCAACGGCACGGCCAGCCTGCTCGGCGATGCCATCGAGGTGCGCGCCCTGACGGCCGCCTTCCGCCGCTCGACAGACCGCACCGGCTTCTGCTCCCTGGGCTCGGTCAAGGGCGCGGTCGGCCACTGCCTGCACGCCGCCGGCATCACCAGCCTGATCAAGCTGCTGCTCTGCCTGCGTCACAACGCCCTGCCGCCCTGCACCGGCTTCGAGCGGCCGAGCCGCCACATCGACCTCGCCGGCTCGCCCTTCTTCGTCAACAGGGAGCTGCGCGCCTGGGAGGCCGAGCCGAGCCGGCGGCGCATCGGCGCGGTCAGCGCCTTCGGCTTCAACGGCACCAACGTTCACATGGTCGTCGAGGAGGCGCCGGAGCCCGCCGCGACGAAGCGCCGGGCTGCCGGGCCGGCGTGCCTGCCGATCGTGCTGTCCGGCCACGACGAGGCGGCGCTGGCGCACCGGGCGGCCGACCTGCTGGCCTGGCTCGACCGCCAGGACGGCGAGGTGGACCTCGCGGCGCTGGCCTGTACCCTCATCGGCCGGCCGGCCTTCGCCTGGCGGGCCGCCTTCGCCGCCGCCGGCGAGGCCGAGCTGCGCGCCGGCCTGCAGCGGATCGCCGAGGGCGGCCAGGATGGGGGGCTGCTGCGCGGCCGTGCCGGGGAGGTGCCGGAGGCCACGCGGTGGCTCTGGGCCCAGGCGCTCAAGGGCATCCAGGCCGATCTGAAGCCGGCGCAACGCGATCCGAAGGTCCTGCGGCGTCTCGTCGAGAGCCTGGCCGCGCTCTACGTGCAGGGCGGCGAGCTGCCGGCCGAGCTGCTGGTCGACAAGCCGCCGCAGCGGCTCAGCCTGCCACCCTATCCCTTCGGTGGAAATCGCTACTGGGTCGCGCTTCCCGAGACCGCCGCCGATCGTCCGGCACCGGAGCAGCCGGCGCCGGCCGTTCCGGTCCCGGTCTCCGGCGATGCCCGGTCGGCATACAATGACGGGGCGCGACGCAATCCGGCGCGCGACCTGCTCTGCCGGCTGGTCGCGGAGCGGCTCGGCCGTCCCGTCGCGCCGGCGGAAGAGACGATCACCTTCGTGCGGCTCGGCCTGCGCTCGCTGGATCTCGTGCGTCTGATCGACGCCGTCGGCCGCGCGCTGGGCGTGAGCCTGCCGGCCTCGCTGCTGTTCGACTGCATCACGATCGAGGCCCTGGCGGCCCATCTGGAGGAGCACCACACGGAGGCGCTCCGGGCCCTGATGCCGGCACCCGCCGAGGCTTGCGGCGCCGCGCCCCTGGCCGAACCGCTCGCCGAACCGTCGGCGCCGGACCGCGCGGTGACGGACATCCCACTGACGGTGTCACAGCAGGGCGTCTGGGTGCTGCAGCAGAGCCACCCGGAGATGGCGGCCTACAACGTCCCGCTCTGCCTCAGGGTCGACATCGCGCCGCCGGGCGCCCTGGAGCGCCTGCGCCGGCTCTGCGCCTGGATCGGCGAGCGCTGGCCGATCATGACGGCGTCGGTGGCGGTCGAGCAGGGTCATCCCCTGCTGCGGATCAGCGCCGGCGTCGCGCTGCCGCTCGAGGAGCAGGCGGTCGACGGCTGGAGCGAGGCCGAGCGGCTCGCCTGGCTGCGCGGGCGCGGCAAGATCCCCTTCGACCTGGCCCAGGGCCCCCTGGCCCGGCTCCACGTCCTGGTCGACCGGGCGGGGGGCACCGCCTGGGTGCTGCTCTGCGTCCACCACCTGGTGACCGACGGCAGCTCGCTCGGGCGGATCATCACGGAGCTGCGCGATGGCGCGGCGAGTCTGGCGGCCGGCCGGCCGCTGCCCGGGCCTGACTTCCTTGAGGGCTGCCAACGAGCGCTTGCCGCGGAGGCCGCGCGCCTGGAGGGTGCCGAGGGCCAGCGGCGCCGCGCCTACTGGCGGGAGGTGCTGGCCGACCTGCCGGGGCCGCTCGAGCTGCCCCTGGACCGGCCGAGACCGGCCGAGCGCTCTTACGAGGGCGCGACGCTGGTTCGTGCGATACCCGGGCCCTTGGTCACGGCACTGCGCGGCTTCGCGCGGGAGCGGGGCCTGTTCGCCTCGACCGTGCTGCTGGCCGCCTGGCAAGCGCTGCTAGCCCGCCTCGGCGGCCAGCAGGACTTGGTCGTCGGCATGCCGATGAACGAGCGCCGGCCCGACACCGAGGACCTGATCGGTCTCCACATCACCATGCTGCCGGTGCGCAGTGTTCTCGGCACCCGGCCGCTGGCCGAGGCGCTGCAGGGCCTGCAGCGGTCGATTGTCGACGCCATGGCCCACGCCCTGCCCTTCCCGGCCCTGGTGCAGGCCCTCGGTCTGGCCGGCGAGGTCGAGCGCGATCCGGTCTTTCAGGCCGCCTATTTCTTTCACGACGCGGCCATGCTGGCGCCGGGCGCCGGCGACGACTGGCGTTGGATCGAGACGGTCAACCAGGAGGGCGAGTACGAGCTGGTCCTGGAGGTCTGGGAGCGCGAAGTCGGGCTGGAGCTGCACCTGAAGTACGCCTCGGACCTGTTCGAGGAGCCGACGGTCGCCCGCTGGGCTGGCCACCTCCTGAGACTGCTCGAGGCCCTGGTGACAGACGCCGACCGGCCGCTCGCGGCGCTGCCGCTCCTGAGCGCGGCCGAGCGGCACGCGCTGGTCGCCGGGCCGGCGCGCACTCCCGCCCCGGCGACGCCTCCAGCCCTAGTGCCGGCGGCCGTGGCGCGTGGTGCGGCCGAGCGGCCCGAGGCGGCGGCCGTCACCCAGGACGACACGGCGCTGAGCTACGCGGCGCTTTGGGCGCAGAGCGGGGCCGTGGCGGCGGCGCTGCGGGCGCGCGGCGTCCGCCGGGGCGACCGGGTCGGCCTCTGCCTTGATCGCCGCCCGCAGCTGCTCCCGGCGCTGCTCGGCATCCTCAGGGCCGGGGCGGCCTACCTGCCGCTCGACCCGGGCTATCCCTCCGCGCGGCTGGACTACATGGTCCGCGACAGCGGTGCCGCCTGGATCCTGGGCGACCGGGCGACGGCGCAGGCGCTCGCGGCCCTGGCGCCGGCCGGCGGTGGCTGGCTGACGGTCGAGGAGCTCATTGCGCAGACGGGGGCTGCGGACGGTCCCGCTCTGGCCTTCGACCATTTGACTCCCGAGGATCTTGCCTACGTCATCTACACCTCCGGCAGCACCGGCCGGCCCAAGGGCGTCGCGGTGTCGCACGGCGCGCTCGCCAACTTCCTGGCGGCGACTGCCGAGGCGGTGGGGCTGGGCGCCGCAGACCGGCTGCTGGCGGTAACCACGCTGTGCTTCGACATCGCCGGGCTGGAGCTGCTCGGCCCGCTGGTCGCCGGCGGCACGGTGGCGCTGGCGAGCGCCGAGACGGCGCGCGACGGCCAGCTGCTGGCGGCCGAGCTCGAGCGAGTCCAGCCGACGGTGATGCAGGCGACGCCCTCGACCTGGGCGATGCTGCTGCACGCCGGCTGGGAGAACCGGGGCGGTGTGCGGGTGCTGTGCGGCGGCGAGTCGCTGCCGGCCTCGCTGGCCGGCCGGCTGACGGAGACTGGGGCCGCGGTCTGGAACCTCTACGGGCCGACCGAAACGACGATCTGGTCCACCCTGGCGCGCGTCGAGCCCGGCGCGCCGGTGACCATCGGCCGGCCGCTTGCCGGCACCGAGGCCCACGTCCTGGATGAGCGGCTGGAGCCGGCGCCGATCGGCGTCGCCGGCCACATCTACCTGGGCGGCCGCGGGCTGGCGCGCGGCTACTGGGGCCTGCCCGGACGCACGGCGGAGGCCTTCGTCGCCAGTCCCTTCGGCTCGGGAGAGCGTCTCTACCGCACCGGCGACCTGGCGCGGCGGCGCGCCGACGGCAGCCTGGAGTACCTGGGCCGCGCCGACCAGCAGGTGAAGATCCAGGGCCACCGCGTCGAGCTGGGCGAGATCGAGGCGCGGCTCGAGGCGCAGGCGTCGGTGCGCCGGGCGGCGGTGGTCGCGCGCCCGACGCCGCACGGCAGCCAGCTGGTCGCCTGGTGCGAGCCGGCGTCGGCGGCGGGCCTCGACCCGGCGGCGCTGAAGGCGGTCCTGGCAAAGTGGCTGCCGGCCTACATGGTCCCCGCGGTCGTGGCGCCGCTCGACGCGCTGCCCCAGACCGGGAACGGTAAGATCGACCGCAAGACTCTGGCGACGCGCGATCCCGCTGCGGAAACCGGCCGTCCCGCGGCCGCGCCCGCGGCACCGGTGCCGGCGGTGGAGATCGAAGCGCGGGTCCGCGCGCTCTGGGCGGAGGTGCTGCAGCGGCCCGAACCGGCGCGCGACGTCGGCTTCTTCGAGCTGGGCGGCACCTCGGTCGCGGCGGTGCTGCTCGCCACCCGCCTGGCCGGCGCCTTCGGGTGGCCGGTGCGCGCGACCGACGTTCTCCGCCACCCGACGGTCGCCGAGCAGGCGACCTGGCTGGGCGAGACCGCGTCCGCGGTGGCCCCGGCGCCCCGCTCGGCGGCGCGGCAGTCATCGCCGGAGCCGTCGTCGGTGCCCGACGATGCCTTGGCGATCATCGGCATCGCCTGCACGGTGCCGGGCGCGGCGGGGCCGCGCGCCTTCTGGGAGCTGCTGGAGAGCGGCCGGGACAGCGGCCGCTTCCTCGACGCCGAGGCCTTGCGCGCCGCCGGCATCCCGGAGGCGACGATCCGCGATCCTCAGTACGTGCCGGTGTCTCGCGCAGTCGACGGCAGGGACCTTTTCGACGCCGAGTTTTTCAATCTCTCGGCGCACAACGCCGCGCTGATGGACCCACAGCACCGGCTGCTGCTGCTGCACGCCTGGGCGGCGGTAGAGGATGCCGGCTACACGCCCGAGGCGATTCCTGACACCGCGGTCTTCACGGCGACCAGCGGCAGTCTGCACTGCCCGGCCCTGGCGGATAACGGCTCCGGGTCGGCGAGCGCGGCCCTCGGCTCGGGGGGCTACGTCGCCTGGCTGTTGTCGCAGGCAGGCACGGCCGCGACCACGATCTCCTACCAGCTCGGCCTGACCGGCACGAGCTGCGCGCTGCACGCCAACTGCTCCTCCTCGCTGGTTGCACTGCAACAGGCGGCGCAGGCGCTGGCGAGCGGCGACGTCTCGACCGCGCTGGTCGGCGCCTGCAGCCTCCTGCCGGAGGGACTGGTTGGCTACCGGCACGAGCCGGGGCTCAACTTCGCCAGCGACGGCCACTGCAAGACCTTCGACGCCCGTGCCGACGGCATGGTGGCCGGCGAGGGCGTCGCGGTCGTGCTGCTGAAGCGGGCGCGCGACGCGCTCGCCGACGGCGATGCGATCCACGCGTTGATCCGTGGCGTCGCCAGCAACAACGACGGCCAGGGCAAGGCCGGCTTCTACGCGCCCAGCGTCGCCGGCCAGGCGGCGGTGATCGGCAAGGCGCTGGCGCGCAGCGGCGTCGATCCCGGGACCATCGGCTACGTCGAGGCGCACGGCACCGGCACGGCGCTAGGCGACCCGATCGAGATTGCCGCGCTCAGCGAGGTGTACCGCCGTCATACGGACCGGCGCCAGTACTGCGCGGTCGGCTCGGTCAAGACCAACCTCGGGCACTTGGACACGGCGGCCGGCCTGGCCGGCCTGATCAAGGTGGCGCTGAGCCTGGAGCGGGGCGTGATCCCGCCGAGCCTGCACTACGAGAGCCCGAACCCGGAGATCGACTTCGCCTCCTCGCCCTTCCGGGTCGCGGAAGCGCTGCAACCCTGGCCGGCCGAGGCGGGTCGGCCGCGGCGCGGCGCGGTCAGCGCCTTCGGCATCGGCGGCACCAACACCCACGCCATTCTCGAGGAGGCGCCGGTGCTGGCAGCGGCGGCCGAGCCGGAGGACGGCGGGCCGGTCCTGGTCGTGCTGTCGGCGCGCAGCGAGGAGCGGCTGCGCGCCTATGCCGAGACGCTGCTGGGCTTCCTGGAGCGGGAGAGCCCCGGCCTCCGGGCCATGGCCCATACCCTGCAAACCGGCCGGCGCGCCATGGCGCACCGCCTGGCCTTCGTCGCCTCGGACCTCGGGACGGTGCGGCAGCGCCTCACCGACTACCTGGCGGGCCGGCGCGAGGGCCTACACGCCGGCGAGGCCTCGCCCAACGACGAGCTGCTCGC
>CAYQDX010000190.1:0-7730 GCA_964416345.1 uncultured Ectothiorhodospiraceae bacterium | reverse complement strand
GGTATCGGCTGCGGCCAGTAGAACGCCAGCTCCGCCGCCAGGGTGTAGGTGGGTGTCAGCAAGAAGCTCACCGACGGCGCCTGGGCATGCACATGCCCGATGGGCACCCGCCACCCGCGCATGCGATCCAGCGGCGCCCGGTCGTAGGACAGGCCGCTCAAGGCCGGAAACAGGGCTAATGCCACCAACAGGGCAGAGCTGGCCAGCGCCAGCACGGTCAGCCGAAGGCGCAGTCGGCCCCACGTCGGGATGGCGTCGGCGGCGAGCACCAGCCAGGCGATGTACACCGGTGCCGGCCAGTTCACCAGCACCTTGCCGCTGGCGGACTTGAGCAGAAAGAACCCCACGCCGCCGACGCCCAGCCACCACAACAGCCGCCGGCCCCTCTCCGTCGGCCGCCGCCACAGGCAGGGCAAGGCCAGCAGCACCATCAACGGCGACAGCGCCAGCCACTGGCCCGCGGCAAATTCGGCGGCCCGCCGCAAGGACCATGCGCGCAGGCCGGTGTGCCCCAGCTCGTGGCGAAACATGACCCAGTCGTGACCCGCATTCCACCATAGAACCGGCGACATACATAGCAGCATCAATGCCAGTCCGCCCCACAGATGCGGCTCGCGCAGGCGCCGGCGCAGACCCGGATCCAGCAGCACCATGAGGCCCAGCATGAACGGCAGCAGCCCGATGCTGAGCTTGCTGAGCGCCCCGATGCCCACCGCGGCGCCCAAGGCGTACCATGCGCCGCGATTGCCCTCCACCAGGGCGAGGTAGGCGGCCCAGAGCCCCGCCGTCCAGGCGGCGAACAGCAGGACATCGGTAGTCATCACCAGGCCGGAGTAGAAATAGAGGGGCGTCGTGAGCCCCAAGATCACGCCCCACCAGGCCGAGCGCCGGCTGCGCGTCACCTGATAGACCAGGCCGTAGAGCAGCACCAGGAACAGGCCTTGAACCAGCCCGGCGCCGAGGCGCACCTGCCACTCGCCGTGACCCAGCGCGGCCTCGCTGAGGGCGATGATCCAGGCCACCAGCGGACCCTTGGAGTAATAGCTGCAGTCCAGCCGCCGGGACCACTCCCAGTATTGAGCCTCGTCGAAATGCAGGTCCAGCCCCGCTGCCGCCGTGAGCCAGGCTCGCAGGGGCAGCAGAGCCAGACCCAGGACGGTGACCCGCAGTAGATCCCGGGAGCGGACCCCCATCAGCTATCGACGGGCGCGCCTGCAGGGGGGGCCTTCCAGTCCTGCTCCGTGACCGCCGCCACCTCGGCAGCATTGCGAACCTGATAGGACCTGTTGGGTGCCGGGCTGAAGTAGGTGCGGGCGATGAGCTCGCTCAGCACCCCGGTGGTGAGGAACTGCACCGCCATCACCACCAGCAGCACGCCGGCGAGCAGCAGGGGACGGGTGCCGATGTCCTCGCCTAAGAGAAGCTTCACCAGCAGCAGGTAGCCCAGTATGGTGCCGCCGAGGGCGCCGAACAGCAGGCCGATGCTGCCGAAGAAATGCCCCGGCCGGGCCACGAAGCGCATGAAGAAATAGACCGACAACAGGTCCAGCAGCACCCGAAAGGTCCGCGAGATGCCATATTTGGACTGGCCGTGCTCGCGGGCCCGGTGATTGACGGGCTCCTGCTTGATGCGGGCGGGCGCCGTGCTGAGCGCGATCCAGGCGGGAATGAAGCGATGCATCTCACCGTACAGGCGCACCCCCTTGATGATGCTGGCCCGGTAGACCTTCAGGCTGCAGCCATAGTCCTGCAGCTGCACGTGGGTGACCCGGCTGATGAGACGGTTGGCGATGCGGGAAGGAACCTTGCGCAGCCAGAGGTTGTCCTTGCGGTCCTTGCGCCAGCCCACGAGCAGGTCCAGCTCTTCGGCCAGCAGGCGCTCGACCAGCCGTGGGATGTCCCGGGGATCGTTTTGCAGATCCCCGTCCAGGGTGGCGATGACATCCCCGCGGGCGGCGTCGATGCCGGCCTGCATGGCGGCAGTCTGGCCGAAGTTGCGCTGCAGGGTCACCACCCGTAGGTGCCGTCCGTACGTCGCGGCGGCCGCACGCATACGCACCGGCGTTGCATCGCTGCTGCCGTCGTCTACCAGAATCAGCTCCCAGGGAGCGCCGTAGTCGCTCAGGGCAGCATCGACCTCTCGCGCCAGCGGCTCGACGTTGTCCTCCTCGTTGTACATGGGAACGACAACCGACAGACGCTGACCGATACCCCGATGGCTCGCTTGCATACTCATGGATCCTCAACTAATACGGCAGGAGACTGCTGTCGCGCCCGGATGGCCCGCATGAATGGGAGCCGCGCAGTCAGTAGGTAGCCACCCAGCCCCACCGCGATGCCTGCCAAGGCACCCACCAGCACCTGGCTGGGGTAATGTTTGCCCAGGTAGACTCGGGAGACGGCCACCAGCAGCGCCACCGCCACCAGCCCCACCCGCCAGCGCAGGCTCCGCAGCGTGGCGCCCAGGAACGCCGCCATGGTAAGGAAATTGATGGCGTGGTTCGAGGGCATGCCGGTGTGGGCCGCCTCACACGCCTTCATGGCCCCGTGCCCGGGACTGCGCAGCTCGGCGCTGATCTCGTAGCAGGGCCGCGGCTGGGCGATCAGATGCTTGGCGAGCCCCCCCAGGGTATCCGCGATTCCGACGATCAGCACCAGCAGCAGCCACAGTTTCAGGCCGTCACCCCGGAAGCGCCACACGCTGGTCGCTAGCAGCACCAGCAGCACCGGCAGGGCGAAGCTCACCCGCTTGGAGGCCCAGGCGAACAGCACGTCCAGCCAGGGATGGGCCCAGCCCTGATTCACCCACAGCAGCAGCGTCTCATCCACGCCGCGGGCCCGTGCGCAGCAGCAGCCCGACGGCGCTGCCGAGCACCGAGGAGCCAAGCAGGAACAAATGCACGTTGACGGCCCCCCGCAAGGCGGCCGCGGGAGCGACATCGAAGGGGAGCAGTCCCGCCACCACGCCGGCCTCGTAGGTGCCCACGCCGGCGACCCCGTGCACCGGCAGCACGCTGGTGAGCTCGCCGGAGATCACGCCCATGGTGGCGGCGCCGACGGACACCTCCAGGAACAGCTCCAGCACCCAGACGAAGACGCCCACCTTGACCACCCAGTTTACGATGGTCCAGGCCCAGGCCCTGGCCAGCGCCTTCGGGGTCTGCGGCAGGCTGGCGAGCATCTGGGCGAGCTTCCCGACCAGCCGCCCGGGACGGCCACGCAGGCGTGCCGCGAGAGCGTTATGACTGAGGTACACCAGCCACGGCAGCGGCAGCCACAGAAGGGTGAGCCAGGCGGCGTGCACTGCACCCCACCATTCCTCGCCCACCGCCACCAGGCCCACGCCCAGCAGGGTGTGCAGATCGAGCAGCCGGAACCAGAACAGCACCGGCACCGAGCGCACCGCCGGCACCTTGAAGTAGTGCGCCATGAGCACCGGAAAGCTCAGCTCCCCGGTGCGCATGGGCAGCAAGTTGTTCAGCATATTGTGCTGCAGGGTGAGTCTGAAGGCAGCGGTGAAGCCCCCGCGGACCTCGGCGAGGAAGTAGTCGTAGATACGCATGGCCCGCAGCCAGTAGCTGGCGAACACCAGCCCCACGGCCAAGAGGATGGCGGCGGGCGACAGCGACAGCCAGGGCACCAGCAGGGTGCCCCAGCCCACGTAGAGCTGAACCAGCACGACGAACGCCACCAGCACCACGGTGCCCAGCAGCAGGCGCAGGCGGCGTTTGGCCCGTGAGGCCACCCGGCTCGGCGGGGCGCCGGCGGGTGAGGTCGGGTGCTCCGAGAGCTCGCTCATAATCAGCGCAAGACCCGGCAGAAGTAGGCCTTCAGGTACTCCGTCTCGGGGATGGCAGGATGCACGGGGTGATCGGGCCCCTGGTGGCCCTGCTCCAGCAGCTGAAGGCTGCGATCCACATGGCGACTGGCGGCGTGTAGAACCCCGGCCAGATCCTCGCGACGCAGGTGAAAGGAGCAGGAGGCCGAGACCAGGATGGCGTCCCGGCTCATGATCTGCATGGCCATCTGGTTGAGCCGGCGATAGGCCTGCAGGCCCTCCTTGAGATCCTTCTTGCGCGGCACGAAGGCAGGGGGATCCAGCACCACCACGTCGAAGCGCGCCCGCTCGGCACGCAGCGTCCGGAGCACGTCGAAAGCCTCCCCTCGCTGGGCGCTGAGCCGCCCGGCGACGCCGTTGCGCTCCGCATTGTGGCGGGTCAGCTCCACCGCCTGGGGCGAAACATCCACGCAATGCACCTCGGCGGCGCCCGCCAGGGCGGCATGCACGCCGCAGGCGCCCACGTAGCTAAAGACATCCAGCACCCGCATGCCCCTGGCGTAGGCGCCCAAGCGCATGCGATTGGGCCGCTGGTCGTAAAACCAGCCGGTCTTCTGCCCGCCGGCCAGAGAAACCTGAAATCGTCCCCGCCCCTCCTCTACCACCACCTGCTCCGGCACCTCGCCCTGCACGACCTGCACGTAGGCCGGCAATCCCTCCAGCTCCCGTACGGCGGCATCGTTCTTGAGCAATATGACACTCGGTCGCAGCACCTTGTCCAGGGCGGCCACCACCTCGTCCTTGTGCCGCTCCATGCCCGCGGTCGTGAGCTGCACCACCAGCACCCCCCCGTAGCGGTCCACCACTAGGCCAGGCAGGCCATCGGCCTCCCCGTACACCAGACGGTAATACGGCGACCCGTACAGCCGCTGACGCAGCGACAGTGCGACGTTCAGTCGATGCACTAACAGCGAGCGTCCCAGCACGTGGGCGGGGTTGCGGCTCACCAGCCGGGCGCAGATCAGGGAGTGAGGATTGACGTAGCCGCTGCCCAGCCACCCGCCGTCGGCCGCCTCGATGGCCACCGTCTGACCGGGCTCGAAGCCCGCCAGCGGGGTCTGGGCGGCGTCCACCTCGTTGCTGTAGACCCAGAGGTGCCCGGCGGCCACACGGCGGTGCTCGTGGCTCTTCAGGCGCAGGGGAGGCAGATCCATGGATGGCTATGACCGTGGAAAAGTTGTTGAGTTTAGCATCCTGGCGTGCTCGATGGCGCCGCCTCAGTGGCCCAACGCTCTTTGCCGTCGTCGAGTACTGCCTCTCGCTGCCATGGGACCTTGGAGTGGCTGGCTCCGACCGGACTACCTCGCGGGTTTGTGGGTGTCCTTGCCCCTCCTGACCGGCGGCCGGTATCGGCCGATGAGCCAAAGAACGACGAAGAACACCGGCAGACAGGCCCACAACAGAAGCCGGCGTCCGAAGTCATAGGGCCGTATGAGCACGGGCCGTCGTGCGTCCGATGGTCGCAGAGTCACCGACCAGCCGTTGCTCACCGCTGACTCTACGTTGTCGAATCTGTACTCAGCCAGCCGGTTCGGTGCGAGCCAATCTACCCGCACCTCACCCGTTGAATCGGGCAGATACCGCATGTGATTGGGGCTTGAGTCAGAAGTGGGACGCTCGGACTGTGACTCGAGCACCTCCAGAATGCTGAGAGACGCAAACCGATCGGTGTTGATAGTTGCAATCCTCGTAAAGTATGCGTTGCGCTCCTGGAAGGAAACCGCTACCGGCAACAGCAGCACGACCGAGAGCAGCAGAGCGCGTGTTTCCCGTGAAAGCAGCGACCGACAGGTTGAAAATACGACACAGGTTACTAGAGTGCAGGCCAGGAACAACGTGACGAACAGAAAACGCCATGGATACACTTCGGAATCGAGCAACGGGACCGCCTTGGCCAGCATTGGCCAGATGCCATTGAAGCCCAGGATCAGGAACAGAGTCGCCGTAATGATCGTTTCGAGGAGCGGCAGTGGCTCGGGGCGATGCTTGCGCCACCGCCAACCGGCCAAAATAACGCAAACGCCCAACAGAATGACAAACCAGGACCCGGTGTAGACGGAACCGTCGTAGAGGGCGACCCCGTGGATGGAATAGGAGGTAGGCACGTCATACAGCGGGGAGGTCTTGTCGGTGAAGAGGCCCCAAAGATCGGCCACCGACCCGTAGCTCCCCTGCGGCTGACGCCTCAATTCGTGCAGAACGCTCAACGCTGCGATGGCTTTCGGCAGTATGAGTAAGCCACTCAGCAGGAGATAGAGGTAGAAGCGAGCAAGAATCTGCCAGTCGCGCTTCCTGAGAGAATATACAAGAAGGAATATCACCGCGGCGCCGTTGTACCAAACAAAGAGATGGAGGGCACCCCCGTAGACCAGCAGACCATTCAAAGCGGCGGCGGCAGCCAGCTTGCCGCTACCGAGCCGGCGATCGGCCAACAGCTCGGTCAGCAATGGCAGGAGACAGAAGCTCATCCAGGGCGTATAGCCCATGGCGATATGTTGGAGCAGCCAGGGATTAAGAATGATGGTAACGAAGAGGAGGGTACCGCCCACCGCGGGCAGTTGCAGGCGCCGGCCCAGGCGGTAGCAGCCGTAGGCGCCTATGCTCAGATACAATACGAAACTCACCTTGTAGAAGGTGACCGACTCCATGAAGAGAAGTAGGATCAGCAGCGGCGAAAACGTGATGACCTCAGGATTGGCCCAGTAGGAAGCCGTTGCCCCCGGTATGGGGTAGCGGAGCAAGTCCGGCGGAAATCGCAGGAAGCTCAGGGGGATCTCACTGAATTCCTTCAGGGAGCTTTCCAGATAGTTCAGATAGAAGCTGTCTTTTTGCCAGTCGCCGATGCCGATTCTTGGGGTAAAGAGGAAGTTGCGGTACCAGAGAAGAATGAGGGCAACGGTGGAGGCCACTGCATAGATGCGTGGCAGCAAGTCGTCATTTCGCGGCGAAGCCGGCAGCAGAGCCCCGGCAAGGAGAATGGCCATCAGCAGGGCCTGCTCCCAAAATGGGACAGTCGCGGGGACGCTCAGCAGAGCCATATCCGGTATGCTGTTCATGAGATTTCCGACTCTTGCTTTGACTCCGGGTGTATCCCACCGGGGGCGCCGCGTCGAGGCCAAAAATAGCCTAGACCCAACTTGTACAGAACCGCAACCGGCTCGGGGTGGCGGCGCACGCTGTGAAGGAACAGTCTGTCGATCTGGCGGGCGGCAAGACGGGGGCCAGTACGCCCATGCTTGAGCGTCGCAAGCACGGCGTCATGGGTGTCGAGGAACGGCAATGCCGGCGCGCATCGCCCAGTCTTAGCCCTGCCGGGCCGTGGGGGTAGGAACCGGCGTTGCCCACGGACAAGGAAGGGCAGTTGAAGGCAAGCCGCCTCCAGATCCAGGACTTACCGAGCCGATGGGGCTACTCCTGAGCTAGCTCAACCACAGTAGAGGGCTCAACTCGCGGGTGGCTCCAAGGACCTTCCACCGTCCAGGGCACAGTTGTCCCACTCGGGGCGGCATCGGCCAAAGCGTTGCGCGCGAGCCGACGCAGCCGCTGCGCCGCCGAAGGCACGCAAAAGGGGCCGTTCGTTCAGGGCGACGGCGGAAGGACTGTGGAGCTTGGCGCTCCCGCGGGCCCAATGCCGCGGCCCCAGTGGCGCATTTTGCGCTGCCGGAACGGCGGGGTTTAAGGTGGTCGAAATTCACTGGACACGGAATCTCATGACCCCAACTCACTGCCGCAATCGTCTGGCCGACCAGACCAGCCCCTATCTGCTGCAGCACGCCGACAATCCGGTCGACTGGTATCCCTGGGGCAAAGAGGCCCTAGACCGGGCGCGCCGGGAAGACAAGATCATCCTGCTCTCGGTGGGCTACTCGGCCTGTCACTGGTGCCACGTGAT
>CAYQDX010000189.1:0-7748 GCA_964416345.1 uncultured Ectothiorhodospiraceae bacterium | reverse complement strand
GCGGCGCAGGATGCGGTCTTCCTCCAGGGTGGGCACCGCATCGATGGCCTCCTGCAGCTCCGCGGCCAGCGTCGCGCCGCGCACCGCGGCCTTGTCCTGGCGCCGGGGATCGAACCGGGCCACGAACAACTGCACCAGCAGCCGGGCGATGTGGGCGTTGCCCGCCAGGGTCTGCTCCACATAGGCCGGATTGTGGGTGAGCCCAGTCTGGCGCAGATAGCGGCCGTAGGCCCGCAGGATGACCACCTCCCGCCAGCTCAGGCCGGCGCGCACCACCAGCCGATTCAGGCCGTCGTTCTCCACCTCGCCGCGCCACACCCGCGCAAATGCCTCCTGCAGGGTCTCGCGTATGTCTTCGGCCGCGATGCCGTCGCCGCCGGCATTCGTGATGCCGAAGTCGTGGATCCACATGGGCACGCGGTTCGCCGGCTCCACCCGGTAGGGCCGCTCGTCGACCACCCGCAGGCTCATGTTCTCCAGCATGGGCAGCACGTCCGAAAGGGCGATGGGCTGCGCCCGGTGGAACAGCTTGAAGCGCAGGTTGCCGGGAGCGGCCTCCGCCGGTTGGTACAGGCACATTCCGAGCTCATCACTGTCGCCAAGATTCTCCATGCGGACGATGTCCAGCGCCGCAGACACGGGCCGGAAGTCATCCCGGTAGCTGCCCGGAAACGACCGCTCGTAACGACAATACAGTCCGCTCGCCTGCTCCTCGCCAACCTGCTCGATCAGGGCGTCCATGAGATCGTCGGGCCAGGTCCGCACGGCGCGCACGATGCGCCTCTCCAGATCCGGGAGGCTCAGCTCTGGCACCGGCTCGGCACCCACCCGCACCACGAAGTGGAGGCGCGCCAGCACCGACTCGGAGAGCACCGGGGTGAACTCGACCTCCACGCCGCCCAGGGCTTCCATGAGGATGCCCTGGATGCGCTCCCGGAGCTCGGTGTCGAAGTGCTCCCGCGGCACGTACACCAGGCAGGAGTAGAAGCCGCCGGGCGTGTCGTGGCGGACGAACAGGCGCACCCGCTGCCGGTCCTGCAAGTGCACTGCACCCAGGGCGAGCTCGCGCAGCTCGGCCACCGACGCCTCCAGCAGCTCGTCCCGGGGCAGGGTCTCAAGGATGTGCCAAAGCGCCTTGCCCGAGTGGCTGCGCGGCGCCAGGCCCGACGCCGACATCACGGCTCTCGCCTTGGCGCCGAGCCACGGAATCTCCTGTATCGTCGTGTGGTAAGCCGAGGAGGTGAACAGGCCGAGGAAGCAGCGGGCGTAGGCATCCTCGGTCTCTGCGGGCCGGTGGGGCACGACCAGGTAGTCCAGATAAGCCGGCCGGTGCACGGTGGATCGGCCGCGGGCCTTGGTGATCAGCAGCGGGCGGTGCGCCAGCTCTGCCAGGATCGCCTCGTCGGAGCTGGCACACGGCCGGCTCTGCTCCCCTGCGTGATTCAGGCGCTCGCTGAGCACGCCCAGGGCGCTGCCAGGCACCGGCCTGGGCGTCCCCCCGGAAAGCGCATACTCGCGGTACCCGAGGAAAGTGAAGTGGTCGTCGCGCAGCCAGCGCAGGAATGCGGCGAGGTCCGATGAAGCGTCCGCCTCCGCGCCCGTGCCGGGAGGCGGCGGCACCGCCAGCACCTCTTCCAGGCGGCTACGCATGGCCTCCCAATCGGTCACGGCGACCCTCACATCACGCAGCACCTCCTTCACCACGGCCGCCAGCTCCCGCAGCGCCTCGCTCTCGGAGCGACGGTCGACCTCGAAGCGCATCACGGACTCGTCGATGGCGGCAGGGTCCGGATCCGTAGGATCCAGCACCGCCTCCAGGGCGCCCTTGGCGTGGCGTCGGACCCTCAGCACCGGGTGGATGATGAGGTGGATGCTCAGGCCCTGGCGATGGAGCGCCATGCTCACCGAATCCACCAGGAACGGCATGTCGTCGGTGACTATCTCCAGCACCGTGTGGGGCGACTGCCAGCCGTGCCACTCCACGCCGGGGTTGTACAGGCGCACGGCGGGGGCGCCGGGGAGGCGCTGGTGCAGGAAATGCCAGTGCGCCAGCGCCGCCCCATAGAGGTCGGCGACGCGGCGCGGCGCCAGATCGTCGGCGGGGACGCCCTCGTAGTAGAGGCGGACGAAATGCTCGAAGGCCGGTGCCTGTTCGGCGCTTAGATGGGCGCGAAGCTCGGCGAGAATGGCCTGCAGCGTATCCTCACCGTCGCGGTGCAATCTTACAGCCATGGCTCCGGCGACTGGGGCGGCTCGCCGCGGCTCGGCGGCGCGAGGACTGCATCGGCGCGGATCTGGGACGGCCCGGGTCGTGTCCCCCTGCGGGTCTCAGGTGCATTGGCCCTGTAGGGCCGCGTACAGAGCATCGCAGGTGTGCCGATCCGAAGGGTCGAAGGAGATACCGCAGCGAAACGGGTAGCCGTGGTAGCCGTCCAGCTCGGCGGACGGGACCTCCTCCGAGGCCTTGCACCACACCACGTACCCCAGGACTTCCACCTCGGTACCGCCGTCAAGATAGCGGACGTGGACCGTCCCGCCGGGTGCCGACGGCTCCGCCGCCCGCACGCCCAGCCCGAATGGGGAGACGTCGTTGACCAGGCACTTGCTCACCCGGCCATCGGCGGCGATCACCGACAGCGTCAGCCGGTGATGCGCGTCGAAAATCAGGTAGCGGCCGCGTCGCGGCGTGTCGGGGGGCTGCTCACTCATCGCTGGTGTTCCATCTGCCACCGCCGCCAGCCGGGCGGGACCATGCCCGGGTATGCGGTGGAATCAAGAAGCCCCGGCGGGGCCGGGGCTTCGTTACTGTATAACCGCCGGGTTGTGCACGTAGGCGTGCAGTCCATTGGCACATTCCGGCCCCGCGGATCAGGGGAAGGCCGGCACCGTGGGCTCCGTGCCGCCCACCTCGGCTTCCGGATGATGCTCCTTTACCAGATCCGTGATCTCGTGGACGCGGGCCTTCGGCACGTCGATCATCATAAGCAGATGGCCCTCCTCGATGGACTTCTCGAACTCGTGGAGGCGGGAGTTGGGCACGTCGGTGCCGATCATGCCGGACAGCCACGCGCCTACACCGGCGCCCGCCAGCGTGATGCCGAGCACCGCACCGCCGCCCAAGATCAGACCGGCTGGGGGAATGACCATGGCGATGATACCGGCGAACAGGCCGGTGGCACCGCCCAATGCCAGACCGCGCTCTACTGCCGGAATGAAGTCGCTCTTCTGCAGCAACGACGCTTCCGGTAGGTCTTCCAGATCGACACCTTCCTTGCCCAGCACATGAATGTGCCGCTCCTCTACCCGCGCCAGCAACAGCTCATTGACAATCTGATGCGCCGTGGTCGCGTCGGGTAGCATGAAATAGAGTCTGCGCATTTTATGTCCTCCTCAGAAGTAGCCCCCGACAGTGTCGGTATGTGTATGTTTAATCCAAAACCGTACGCTGCGGTGGCAGCGAATGCAACTTGCCTACTGCGCGCTTTCCAACGCGGCCAGCAGACTCTGACACTCGCGCAGTATGGCGCGCCGTGACAGGATGAGCTGCGGCCGGCTGCCGCCCTTTTGGCGCCATAGCACCACGGAGCGTATGCCGGCGAGCAGCAGGGCCCGGATGCGGTCGGCATTGCGCGCGTTGTCCAGATAGCGACGATCACCGTGCACCAGAATGCGCGGTCCCAGGACGCTGACCGAGTCTCGATAGATACCCGCGAGATTTGCTACCAGGCTCTCATGGGCCACGCCGTAGAGCTGCGCCTGAGTCTTGGCGTGCTCGATTCCGGCGGAGATCTCCTCCAGCAGGCCGCGCTGACGGCTCAGCTTGCGCTCCAAGTACATCAGCCCGACGACGTAGCGCAGAACCTCCATGCCCTGTGTTCCGCCGCGTCGCCAGAACTGGCGGCCCAGCCGCTGCAGGCCCTGGCGCACGCCCACCAGGCCGCCGTAGACCGCCTCCGCGGATACCGCGTCGGTGGCCAGCACACTGGCGATGCTGGCCTCGAAGCTGGCGGGAGCCACGTTACCGTGGCGGGCCACCTCTTGCACCAGGCAGGCGGCCTGAAACACCCCGGCCAGCGCCACGACCCGGTCCCTAAGCTGGTTGGCTGAGCCCATGCTCAATCTCCCCGGCGGCGGGCTCCGCCGCGGTATCGCCACGCCGCCCGCGGCGCCCCGGGGCGCAATGATGCACGCCCCAGCCGCGGCTGTCATCCCGCGGCGGCGATGACACCACCACCCAGGCATTCCTCACCGGCATAGAGCACCACCGACTGGCCCGGCGTCACGGCGCACTGAGGCTGGTCGAAGCTCACCCTCACCCGGCCGGCGGCCACGGCCTCGACCGTGCAGGACTGCGCGGGCTGGCGATAGCGAATCTTGGCCTGGCAAGCCAGCGGCAGCGGCGGGACCTCGCCGGCCACCCAGTGCAGTGCCTCGGCCGTCAGTGCCGGACTGTAGAGCAGCGGATGATCGTGACCCTGGACCACCATCAGGACGTTGTTGGTCAGGTCTTTGGCCGCCACATACCAGGGCGCGCCACTGCCCCCGGCGCGCCCGCCGATGCGCAGGCCCTGGCGCTGGCCCAGGGTGTAATACATGAGGCCGTCGTGCTGGCCGAGCAAGGTGCCCTCGGCGCTGCGGATCTCGCCGGGTTGGGCAGGAAGATAGCGCTGTAGAAACTCTTTGAAGCGCCGCTCGCCGATGAAGCAAATGCCCGTGCTGTCACGCTTGGTGGCGGTCGGAACCGCGGCGCGCCGCGCCAGGGCGCGCACCTCGCTTTTCAGCATGGCGCCCAGGGGAAACCGGCTGGCGCCCAGCTGCTGCTGGTCCAGCATGTAGAGGAAGTAGGTCTGGTCCTTGACCCGGTCACGCGCCGTGAGCAGCCGGCAGCGACCGTCCTGCAGGTCGATGCGGGCGTAGTGGCCGGTGGCGATTTGCTCGGCACCCAGGCTGCGGGCATAGTCCAGAAACGCCTTGAACTTGATCTCGCGATTGCAGATGACGTCCGGGTTGGGCGTACGACCGGCACGGTGCTCGCCGAGGAAATAGGCGAATACTCGATCCCAGTATTCGGCGGCGAAGTTGACGCTGCGCAGCCGCAGGCCCAGGGCCGTGCATACGGCCGTGGCATCCGCCAGGTCTGCTGCGGCCGAGCAGTAGTCTGCCGAGTCGTCCTCTTCCCAGTTCTTCATGAACACGCATTGTGGGAGCGAGCCTTGCTGCCTAAGCAGCAATGCCGCCACGGAGGAATCGACTCCGCCGGAGAGCCCCAGAACAATGGCGTCGGGCCTGCGGCTCATGGCAGCGCGGTCTTGCGCTCCATCGCGTCGTCTCCCGGCGGGCGCTTGGCCAGCCACGCATCCAAGGGCTGCACCACCGGCGGTTGGCCGTTGTCGAAGAACCACGAGTCGACGGCGAAGCGCCGGCCATCGTCGCGCTCCCGGATGACGGCAGTCCAGTGCACGTCGAATATCCATGGTGCCCGGCGCACGCGCGGCTCCACGGTGTGCCAGTGCAGGAGCCCGGCAGCCGCCAGGAGCTTCAGGTAGGTCGTGGTGTTGCGCGACTCGTCGATGCAATCCATCTGACCCGGGCTACCGGCGCCATCCTCATTGCCGCCGAGGTCGCCGGCGGTGCCCGCGAGCGGCCCGACCAGGCGCTCGAGCAGGGCAACCGCCCTGCGAATCTGGGCGCGCTCCTGGGCCGGTGAGGCCGCCGGGGGGGAGAACAGGGCGACCACCCGAGCCCAGTGGGCGTCATCCAGCGACGCCGTGTGCTGACGGCCACACTCGTAGTCGGAGCAGATCTTGAACGCCGGTGGCGCGGCGCCTGCCGCCAGGCCGAGGCCGCCCAGCACGGCGCCAACCCAGGCGGCGTACCGCAGCCGGGTCATTGCCCCTCCAGGTCCCGCAGCAGGTCGAGCGGGAAGCGCTGGCCGTGCCGATAGTCGTCGAGACAGGCCAGCACCATGGGGCTGCGCAGGGGCGTGGCGGGATCCCGCAGGACGGCGGGCTCCAGCCACAGAGCCTGCCGGATGTCCGGGTCCAGGGGCGCGTCGGCCTCTGCATGGGTGCAGCTGCCGCAGAAGCACACCCGCAGATAGGTGCGTGTGGCCCCGGGATACACCCATCGGTAGATGCCCACCACCGCCTCGGGCTCGAACCGCCACCCGGTCTCCTCCCGCACCTCGCGCACCACCGCCTGCAACAGCGTCTCACCGGACTCCAGATGGCCGGCGGGCTGGTTGTAGACCACGCACCCATCGATGAGCTCCTCGACCATGAGGAAGCGGCCGGCGGCCTCGGCGACGGCCGCCACAGTCACCCGCGGTGTCCAGACCTCAGCCAAGGCCAGGCTCCAGCCGCGCCGAGACTCGGCGCCACTGTCCCGGGGCCAGACCCTGCAGCGACCAAGGCCCCACGGCATGACGGATGAGCCGCAGCGTGGGGTGGCCCACGGCGGCCGTCATCCGCCGCACCTGGCGGTTGCGACCCTCGCGAATCCGCATCTCCAGCCAGCGGGTGGGAATTGCGGCCCGATGCCGAATCGGCGGGTCGCGGGGCCATATCTCGGGGGCTTCCATGGCCCGGACTTCGGCCGGCAGGGTGGGGCCATCGCTCAGCCGGACCCCGGCGCGCAAGGCATCGAGGGCATTTTGATCGGGGATGCCTTCCACCTGAGCCCAGTAGATCTTCTCCAGCTTGAAGCACGGGTCGGCGATGCGCTGCTGGAGGCGCCCGTCGTCGGTGAGCAGCACCAGCCCCTCGCTGTCGCGGTCCAGGCGGCCCGCCGGGTAGACGCCTCGCACCGGCACGAAATCGGCGAGGGTGACCCGCTGCCGAGCGTCCGTGAACTGGGTCAGCACCAGATACGGCTTGTTGACTAGGATGAGCTGCACGGGGCACGGGCCTGAGCTGTGACGTCGCATGATATTATACGGCCCGGTAGCAGGCACCGGCCGGGCATCTGCGACACGCAGGGGGACATGCGCGGCCGGCAGCGTTGGCGTAGGTCGCGGGCGCCGGCATCATTCAGTAGACGAGATTGGGAGGGCATATGGCCTTCGAGAAGATAGTCGTCCCCGACGACGGCGCCGGGATCACGGTCAACGGCGACGGGTCCCTCAATGTCCCGGATCAACCCATCGTTCCATTCATCGAGGGCGACGGCACGGGCGTGGACATCACCCCGGCGATGCTCCGCGTAGTGAATGCAGCCGTGGCCAAGGCCTACGGCGGCGAGCGCCGGATTGCCTGGATGGAGGTATACGCGGGCGAAAAGGCCAACCGGGTCTACCGGGAGGGCGTCTGGCTGCCCGACGAAACCCTGAAGGCGGTGCGCGAGTTTGTGGTCTCCATCAAGGGACCTCTGACGACCCCGGTAGGCGGGGGCATACGCTCGCTCAACGTCAGCCTCCGCCAGGAGCTGGATCTCTACGTGTGCCTGCGGCCGGTGCGCTACTTCAGCGGCACGCCGAGTCCACTGAAGGAGCCAGAGAAGACCGACATGGTCATCTTTCGGGAGAATTCCGAGGATATCTATGCGGGCATCGAGTGGGCGGCGGGCACCCCAGAGGCCCGAAAGATCATCGACTTCCTGCAGCGGGAGATGGGTGTCACCAAGATCCGCTTCCCGGATACTGCCGGCATCGGCATTAAGCCGGTCTCCAGCCAGGGCACCAAGCGCCTGGTGCGCAAGGCGATCCAGTACGCCATCGACAATGATCGCGGCTCCGTGACCCTGGTGCACAA
>CAYQDX010000188.1:5197-7807 GCA_964416345.1 uncultured Ectothiorhodospiraceae bacterium | reverse complement strand
CTGCCAGCGGCCGAAACAGACACAGCAATATGGCTGTCATGCCGAAGGCAATCAGACTGCTCTTCAGTACGGGCAGTGTCATAGACGCTCCTGTCTCTGCTTGTGCTTGGGTCTAGCCCACGCTCAGGCTGTATCCTATCAATTAGTCGAACGCCACGTCACCGTACCGCGTCGGTGCAGCAGCAGGGCGCCAGCGAGAAGCGCGCCTAGCACCGCGCCGAAAGCCGCGGCGTAGTGGATGGCCATGAACAGGAGAAAACGCCGTGGATGCGCCAAGGCACCCGTATCAACATTGAGAATATGTTGCGCGAATTCCGCGCGGAGGAGCGCACTCCGAAGCAAGGTGCAGGCCCCTACCACCATCACCAAGATGGTCGCGAATACAACTGCAAGTGCAAGACCCAAGTCACGGCGTGTTGCCGTGGCCCAGTCGCCGATGACGCCGCAAGCCCCCACAATGGTTCCAACCAACAGGCCCAGCCTAAGCCCAAGGCTCGTATAGTCCGACGGGACGACCACATAATCGGCACTGAGGATCTTGAGCAGCTGTCCCAGTCCCCAACCGGCCGATGCGCCCGCGGCACTCAGCAGACCCACGATGGCAAGCCACGGGGTCAATCGCATTGCCAGCGCACCAGTTCCTGCGACACGCTCGCGGCGACGTCGGCCGTCGCAGGCAGGCTTGAGTAATTCAGCCATCGGGGACCGGGGCGCTGCGCGCCCGAATCGGCCGATATCTCGGCCCCCATGCCCCTGTCGCTTTGACCGAGGGCTTGCACCGCCCGGCGAGGCACCAAACTGCGCCACCAGCCGCAGCCCGCCCCGGGATTCTCATAGTCCGCCCCCAGCTGGGCAACGCGATTTCCCTGGGCAGTGGCACCCGGTGGCCAGGTCGTGCGGGCTGTGAGAGTCTGCACGGCGAACAGATTGCCCTCTGCCACGACGTCCTCCACCGGTGCGTCCCACCAGCTGAGCGACTTTCCAACGAAGACATTATTCCGCAGGGCGATGTTGCGGCTGAAACCATCGCGCCCCCACCCCTTGCCCTGCCAGGGATTCACGATCTTGATGCCGCCCTGATTGACACCCCGTGCAGGGTGAACAAACAGATTGCTCTCGACCAGCACCGGCCCGCCCAGCACTGGACTCAAGCTCAGGCTGACGAAGAAGTCGTAGCTGATATTGCGATGCACATGCACGTGGCTTGCGTAGCCATCGAGCTCCATGGCGTCATCGGTGCCACGCACCAGTAGATTGCCGTAGATATCGACGCCGCGCCGGGCGCCAGCAGGCGTGCTCAGCTCGAGGCCGTCGCCTGCATGCGTGACCAGGTTATTGCGCACCGTGACGCCGTCGGCCGCGACGCCTACCAGCGTCGAGTAACTGTGGTGACTGTAGATCTCTTTCCAGCTCAGCCAGTCTCTCAGCCAGAAATACTGGGGGTAATTGTGGTAGGCAGAGTGCTCAACCGTAAGGTCATTGGGCGCCCGTATCCTGGGGGAGGCGCGAATGCCGGTCACGGCACCGCTGAACAAGCAGTCGCGCACGGTGACGTGCTCGCCATTCCAGAGCAAAATGCCTGCCCCAACACCCAGCTCGAAGCGCAGACCATCGAATTCCACATGACTGGCCTCGACCCACACATCGGCGGCGCGCACCGTCCACCAGGCGTAGGGGCGTGGAATCTTGCGGTGAATGACGACGTCGTGGAGCGCGGGCGATTGCCCGTCGGGGAACGCGATGTACAGCCGTCCACCCTCGAAGGCGAATGCCGGCCAGGCACCCTTCCGGCCGGCCAAACGCCGCAGTATGGTGACCCTGCCCGTGGTGCCTACCCAGAAATAGACGTTGTCGCCCGTGCCATCCGCCCAGCGCACGTGATACAGGTTCTGTCCGTCTCCAATCACGTGGTACACCGGCCATGGAGTCACGGCAGACCACAGCCCATCGCCCTCGTCCCGCCACTCGAGGCCCGCAACCACCTCTGGCGGTGCCGCACCGCTGATGGTCACCGTCCCCGGCGTCTGAGCCTTGAAGGTCACCGGCTTGCCCGGCTCGCCGCCCCGCCGGACCCGCACCTCCTCCCGATAGGTGCCCGGCAGGATGAGCACGGTCTCTCCGGGAGCAACCATATCCGCGGCATGCTGAATGGTGGCCACCGCACTAGCAGGACTACTGCCGTCGTTCCAATCACTGCCCCCGGGCGCCACGTAGATGGCCCCCTCCCGCAGCCAGGGCATCGGCGGGCTCCAGAGATAGAGCGCAGCAAGCCCCACGGCCACCAAAGCCGCTAGGTCGCCGAGGCGTTCTAAGCGCATCGGGCACGTCCTTCGAAAGTCGAATGAGATCAGAAAGGGATCAGAAGGCGGGGATGGTCGAAGCGACCCGGCGCACGACGAACCTGATGGCACATCGGGCCGGTCAGCGAAGTGCAAGAGGAAATGCCGCGCTCAAATCCTCAGGACATGCGCCGGTACTCTTCCGTAGGAGGCGAGCCACCTCGGCGAATTTTCAACCACCACTCCCCGACCCCAAGGCGTTCGGCCAGGGGGCTGGCCTCCTACAGGGACCGAGACCACGAGCCGGCCATCTTCTGTAGGAGGCGAGCCC
>CAYQDX010000188.1:0-5097 GCA_964416345.1 uncultured Ectothiorhodospiraceae bacterium | reverse complement strand
GACCACGAGCCGGCCATCTTCTGTAGGAGGCGAGCCCTCTCGGCGATTCTTCCTCCTCCACACCGCGACCCAAAGGCATTCGACCAGGGAGCTGGCCTCCTACAGGAACCGGGACCACGAGCCAGCCATCTTCTGTAGGAGGCGAGCCCCCTCGGCGACTCTTCATCCACCACGCCCAGACCCAAAGGCATTCGGCCAGGGGACCGTCTCCTACACCAACCCCAAAACGACCCTATTCCGTTGGAGGCCGTCGCCCTTCCGTCCTGGAAATCCTCGCCCACTCAGCAGCACCATATCAGCCGCCCTGGCGGCATTTGGTCGAACGTCACGATCCAAGAGCATCCAGCCGCGTCTGCCGCGCGCTCGATCACGCAGCCAGAAAAGTCCGCGTTCGCGTTGGTATCGACTCCAATCACCCGACCGAGCCTGCCCTTTCCCGGCTGCGAATCGCCGCGTCCATGTCTTCGACGCTGACTGGGTTATCCGGCTTCCTGAGGAGGCTTTTGAGGGATCGCACATCGTCCACGGCAGGTTTGATGGCAGAACCGCCATCTTTCAGCTCGACGACCTCGATCCGGTCTCCTGTATCGATGCCCATGCGGCGCCGTACCTCGCCAGGAATCGCTACCTGCCCTTTGCTCCTGAGCACGTCCCTGGCCATCCCGCGACCTCCTCACAAAACCCAGTTATTCTTACCATGTTGAAAGGCCACCAAACCTTCAATGAGTCACCTTGACGACAACACGGACGCCGGGCCGCGCACGGTGCATTAGGGCGGTTCGCCTGCCTAGAAGAGGCACCGCGTCCGTCGGGGGCGAGCCGCCTAGGCGACCGCCTTGAATCGCTTATACTGGCTGGTGGATCAGAGAACGCGCACGCTCGAAGCCTGTGCGCTCGATGGCGGCGCCTTGGCGCCTCTCGGCATGTTCCGCGACGACGACAGCGTGTCGGCCGCCCCCTTTGAAGCCGTTGCCATTCGCTTGGCCAACCTCTAGACCTGATGCGGCCGCCTCAGGGAGCCCCCGCCGCAACCTCCCCTGAGGTGTGCCAGCGCAGCAAATTCGTAGGATGGGCAAAGCGCAGCGTGGCCATCAATCACCTCGCCCTCTGGAGCCTACCTGCCTGTGGGAGATGAGCCCGTTCCGCAACCCGTCCTGGGAACGAAAAACGCCGCAAGCTGCGGCGTTCTCTTGGCCATCCCTGCCATTCTCCGACGACCGGCAACACCCGCGCCCAATCTACCTTCACCTGCGGCAACACCCTGGAAGCTTCAACTCCACTCAACTCCCGTACCTCCGGCTTGCCATAGGCGCCGTCGACCAGCCAGTAGACAATCACCAGCCGATCCCCGGCCTGCACCAGTCACAACTCCCTTACCCGATGACGCTCGTAGAGGTCTCGCTTGATGATCTGGTCGTGGGCCGTCGTACTTGGAGAGATCACCTCGATCACCCAGTCAGGCGCTCCCCGGCAGCCACGCTCGTCAGGCTTTCCGGAGTCGCACACCACGCTGATGTCCGGCTAAACGACTGTGTCGACCACCTCATCGGCCGCGATGGGATGCCCAGGGCAGGCGCACGTCAAACGGCGCGATGTAGACCCGGCATGGCCCCCCTTCCAGCGCATCGGCAACCTGCCGAAAGACCCCACCCACCAGCTCCTGGTGAATTTGCACTGGCGCCGACCCCATGGCATAGGCGCGACCGTCGATCAATTCGCAGCGGGTATCGTCCGGCCAGCTTGAGCACTCGCCATAGTTGTGGTGCCGACTGTCCCGAAGTGGCAGTCCCATGCGCCAGAACTCCTGCTGTAGCGTTTCGGGGGATCTCAGCATCGCGGCGACGCCTCGGCCTGTCTCGGGTGCCCCGCGGAGGCGAGCCGCCTCGCCGACCTGCCCGACTCGGCCTCGTGCCCGGAGCCGGTAGGAGGCCAGGCACCTCGGCGAACTTTGCATGCTTCGCGAATCCCAGGTCACGAATCACGCTCGCGCGATCTGCTGCTGCCGCGCTGCCGATTCCGTCCTTCCCGGGCAAGGAGCGAGGGATGCCCTGGATATCAGAGCCGATGCTTATCCAATTCCTCGGCGAGCCAGGCCTTGATTAGGGACTGATAGGGCATGTCCCGCTTGTTCGCCTCGACTTTGATTCGCTCCAGTAGCGCCACGGGCAAGCGCAGAGAGATCGTCTTCGTTGACGGTTTCAGGTTCGGGAAGCGAGCTGGCTTGGCTTGACTCCAATCCACGTAGTCACTGGAGTCATTGCTCTCCCAAAATGCGCGCTCCTCGGCCTCGGCCTTGAATTCAGGTGTAGCTTTCTTTGGCTTGGCCATAGACGGTCCTCTCGTTGCGATGCATATCGCGGGCGGAGATCACACGAATCAATGTCCCTGACCCGCGGAGAGTGAAGGTGACATGCAGAAGGCGACCATCGTCAGTCTTGCTCAAAACGTGATAGCGCGGCTCCTGCTGGCTATGCTTCGTGTCGGGCAGCAGCAACAGTGGCTCATTGAAGAAGACCTGCTCGGCCTCCGCTTGGCTCACGCTATGCTTCGCAACACTCTCGCCGGTATTGCCTTCGTCCCAGTCAAAACCGGTTACTCGTTTCCAGTCGAGCATATGATGTATATTGTCACCATATACAATCGCTCGCAAGAGCGCGGATGACCGTGAGCTGCATGGAGCCGCTTTCCGACTCGTCCTCCGCTCGACAGGTCCACATCGTGGCTCGCACCGTCATTCTCGTGGACCTGTTGGCCTGCGATGACGCTCCCGCGTCTTGAGCCCCATTATGGTCCACCGTCAAAGATATCGATTGCGGTTGTTGGCAGCGTGTCGACGCCGACCCCACACCGGACCGCGCCCCTGTGGAAGGCGAGCCCGCTCGGCGACCTCCCCGCCATGACCAAAGACATTCGGCCAGAGGGCTGGCCTCCTACGCGCGGAAAGGAGATCCCTGTAGGAGGCGAGCCCCTCGGCGAATCTTCGCTTCCCAAACGACCCGGCACCTACGCCGCCGGGAATGCCAGGATCCGCTCCCGCAGGCCACGAATCGGCACCAGCCGCCCGAGCGCACCAATCTCTTCGTGGCGCAGGCCGGCGCGGTACAGCTCGATGACCACCGCCAGGACGACCAGTAGGAAATACATCGCGGCGGCAATCACGGCGGGAGCCAGGCGGAAGTCAATCGAATAGCGAATGTCGGCTGGTAGGCCCCGCAGCCAATACTCAAAGGGCGCATAAATCAGCAGCATCGCCGTCACAGACACGACGACGTGTGGCCACAGCTGCCGCAATAGCGGCACAACGGTGTCCCGCAGCGGCTTCTGGAAGTGGCGGTGGACCAGCAGCAGCAGATAGGCGCTGCCCCCCAGCATCGCCATCGCCGTCCCAAAGGCCGCGCCTTCGATACCCCACAAATGCACCAGGCTCCAGCTTAAGGGAATATTGCTCAGCATCGACGCCGCGGCCGCACGCCCGGTCAGCGCGGCCTGGCCGGTTGCCTGGGCCAGCATTGCCGCCGGTGCCGCGATCAACGTGCCAAGCACGCCAAGACTGAGCGCCAGAAATACCCACTGCCCGTAAGTGCCCATCTGCCCTGCCCATGCGTAGAGAAACAACGGGGAAACGGCCAGCGGCAGCAATACGAGCAGCACGGCACCGTAGACCGCCCAACGGCTGACCCGCTGATAGAGCACCCAGGCAGACTCGACCTCGTGCTGGCGTACGGCCGCCGTGGGCAGAAACAAATCAAGACTGCTCATGGGCAGGCTGCGAAGGGCCTGAATGCCCCGATTGGCCACCTCATACGGCGCCACTGCCCAGAGACCAACCAGGGCCGCGACCAATAGTTTATCGAACTGGAAATTCACCACTTGGGCCAGGTCGTGGAGCTGCGCAGACGCGCCTTGCTGCACCATTGCTCTTACGGTCGGCCAGTTGAGCGCGGCGATCCGAAGGCGCCAGCGGTAGATCCAGGCGCCGTACGCGTACACCACGCCCACGACCAAGAGCTGGGTCGCCCAATAGACCACCAGGACGACGGCGAGATGGCCACTCAGCACGGCCGCGGCGATGGCCGCGAGGTTGGAAAATGCTCCTTGACAGAATGAAATCAACGCGATGGCACGAAATCTCTGTGCCGCAAAGAGCACCGTAGTGCCAATGTCCAGCAGGGCTCTCGCGGCGACACAGAGAAACACGAAGTGCAGCACCCCAACACCGAGCACCAGACCCGCTGGCGGAAGCCTTAGCGTCTCGGCCAGCGCATCACCGAAGAGCACCACCCAGGGAAATCCGGCAAAAAACACCGCTACCATCAACGCTTGGCGATTGCTAAGCGCAGCGGTGAGTCTGCCCGCGTCTCCCACGGCCAGCGCCACGGCAACCTCCTTCTTCAGGAACGTGGAACTGCCGAGATCCAACGTGGCAAACATGGCTCCTGCGGCCAGAAGCACAGCCCACGCAGCGAATTCTTCCCCGCCCAGGTAGTGCATAAGCAGAGGTAGCATGGCCAGCCCAACCAACAGGTTGCCAACACGGGCTGCGCCCATCCAGACGACCGGGGCGACCGAGAGCGGCCTCACGAGGACGCTGACACGCGGCGCACCGGCGCCACGGTCGGCTGTCGGTGTCCGAGCAGATGCGCAAGGGTCAGCCCGAGCAGAAGATTCACGGGGAAGAGCTCATGCAGGGTGGCGGTCAGGCTCGCCAACGCCAGCATCCAGATCAACGGCCAGTGCCTGCCCGAGCAGCGCAGCCCCCCGAGCAGGGCCGCGAAAAACAGTGCTGCTCCAACGACGCCCACCTGGACGACCAGAGAATACACCATCGAGTCCCCACCGCCGCCGAGGCGGCTCCCAGGCTGTAGCAGAAGAGCCGCATTAGTGCCCTGTCCAATACCCGAGCCCAGCGCCATCTCAGCCATCGAGAACCCTCCCCCCCAAATTGCCCGCACGCTGTTCAGCCGTGCCCACAGCGAGTCGAAAACGTCGGGACGATGCAACAGCGACGGCAGGGTGAGAGCCAGTCCTATAGCCAGAATGCCGCATGCCAGCAGCAGCAATGGCCTGTATCTCGAAGTCACGCGCCAGCTGCCCGCA
>CAYQDX010000187.1:0-7949 GCA_964416345.1 uncultured Ectothiorhodospiraceae bacterium | reverse complement strand
CGCCTTGCGCTCAACCCCTTTGCGGCCCGCTGCATCCGTAATTATCACCTGGACGAAGTACTAGGGTCGCTGGAAGCGCAACAGGTAGTTCTGGCGCAGGAAGTCCGGCTGCTGCACGCGGCGGAAGCCCTGCGCCTGCACCTCTTGGAGCACGGTGGCACGGTCGGCGCGAACGTGGCTCATGACCCGCGGGGAGCTCACTCCGAGCTGCTTGCGATAGTCGATGATGACGAGGCTGCCACCGGGCTTGAGTGTGCGCCGGATGGCCTGCAGCATGTCCTGCGGATACTCGAAGTGGTGATAGGTGTCACAGACGAATGCCAAGTCCAGTGAGCCGGGAGCCAAATCGACCCGCCGGGGCGTATTCACGATCCCCACGATGTTGTCCAGTCCCCATGCGCGGGCCCGCCGCTCGATGCTCCTGACGAAATTGGCCGAGATGTCCACCGCGTAGACTCGGCCGGTCGGGCCCACGGCCCTGGCGAGCAGCCCGGTGTAAAGACCCGTGCCGGCACCGACATCGGCCACCACCATCCCCGGTCGCAGCGCGAGGGCGGTTATCACTGCCTTGCGCCGGTCGTAGACCTCCCGCCCTGGCCGCTCGAAAGCATGCTCCCACTGGTCCACGCCCGCGTGTTGGTAGAGGCGGCTGGTGCCCGGACGCACGCTGGACTTCTGGGCCCCGACGCTACCGACCGCCAGACCGAGCAGCACCGCCCCCAGGGCACGCAAGGCCATGCACCTCACGGCAGCGTGATCACGCGGATGTGATCCGTGCCCCCGGTCTCGTGGCGATGCCCGGCCGTGGCGATGATCACATCCCCGCGGTGGCGACGATCTTGGTCTTGCGAAGCTGGGGCTCTCTTCCCATGTGGCAACTCTCGGGATTGCGGCGCGAGTGATGGGAGACGCCTCGGCGCGGGGCTGAAGATGGGACGGCCAGACGCAGAATAGCTGCAGGTGGTGGGGGGGTGTCGCGGAAGTATACCAGCGTGCCGGGCCCCGGCACGCAATGGCATTCAAACATTGGAGTACTAGATTGTTTCTTATATGGCTGAGTCAGCCGGCAGTGCCGAGGTAGTGACGATGAATGCGCGAAACGTGATAGACTTGACCGCCAGCAAGCAGCGGCGCGCCGCACGGAGCGTGGGCCTGGACTAGGAGCACATGGCACAGCTCAGTCGGGTCGAATAGTTCGCCCTGAATTTGTTCAACGCCGTCGCCCAGGCGCTGGGGAACGGCGCCCATCCGGAGGATGGTCAACAAGCTCATCGGACGGATGGATCTCGTCATCTCCGTCCTCCCCCACTGAGCCGCGTCGCACTCCGCCGCCCCAGCGCCGACGGAATCCTTTCACGTCCGGCCCCCGACGCCGTAGCCTGGCCCTCCTCCTCCAGGGTGTGGCGTCGGGGGCCGGAATGCCAGTCGCCCTTGCGGCGCTTGCGCCAGGCGGCCGGCCCTCGGGCCGAATCGCACTGACTGCGTTGATATACTGCTATTAGGAGTCCGATCGACTGGCGATCCCGCGTTTCTGCGCCTGCATCACGGAGCCTGCGGCACGCATATCTCTCTAGTGAGCACCCGCCACCGTCTCTATCTCGCCTTGCTGGCCCTAGGTGCCTATGCCCAGGTCGCCCAGGCCCTACTGGTCCGCGAAAGCCTGGTGGTGTTCTACGGCAACGAGCTCACCCTGGGCACGCTGCTCGGCGGCTGGCTGCTGTGGGTGGCAATCGGTGCCGCCTTGGTGCTGGGGCAGAGTAGCCGGCGCTGGGTGCAGCAACCTCTTGGCGTCCTCCATGGACTCTTGCTCGCCCTGCCCTGGCTGCTGGTAGTCCAGATCATCGCCACTCGGACGGCGCGCCTGCTCCTCGACGTGCCACCGGCGGAGCTGATACCCCTGGACGCGGTGCTGGGCTCGGCGCTAATGATCACCGCTCCTAGCAGCCTGGCCCTGGGTGTGGCCTTTCCATTGGGCTGCCGTGGCCTGGAGCAGACCGCCGCGGGCGCGGAGAATGAGCCCGACGTGCCCAGGGCCGTCGGCGGGACCTCCCGGCTGTACGTCATCGAGGCGCTGGGCGCGCTGCTGGGGGGAGTGGCCTGTACCTTCCTGATGATCGAGTGGCTGGGCGTCTGGCGCAGCATCGGCCTGGTGACGATTCTGCTGGCCGCGGTCGCCGGCCTGCTGCGTCCCCGCGCGGCCGCAGTGGTGCTGGCCCAGACCGTGCTGGGACTCGCCCTGCTCGCCACGCCCTTGGGCGGCTTCGTGCAGCAGCGCATGGAGGCTCTGCGCTTCGCGATCCTGCAGCCTGGACTGACTCTGCTGGATGCGGTGGAGACCCGCTACGGGCAGACCTCCGTAGCACGCCTGGGGCCGCAGATCTCGGTGGTCACCGACGGGCGAATCGGCGAGAGCTTCCCCGATCCCAGGCGCGTCGAGCAGCAAGCGGCTTATTTCTACAGCCAGGCGGCGGGCGCCCGCCGCCTGCTGCTGTTCGGTGGCGTGGCCGACGGACTGGCGGCGGAGCTGCTGCGCTATCCGGTGGATCACATCGATGCGGTAGTGGAAGATCGCCGGGCCTTCGAGCATCTGGCCCCCTATCTGGGCGCCGGCACCCGCCGCGCCCTGCACGACCGCCGCCTGAGCGTGCACTACCAGGACGCCCGACGCTATGCCAATACCCTCGGCAGATCCGCCGCTTACGACCTGGTCCTGGTGCTCTCGGGCGATCCGTCCACCGCCCACGGCAACCGCCTCTACACCGTGGAGCTCTATCGTGGCCTGCGCGCGGCGATGGCAGGCGACGGGGTGCTGTGCACCCAAGTCAGCAGCGCTTCCAACTACCTCGGCAGCGACGTGGCCAGCTACAGCGGCTCGGTCATGCGCACGCTCTCGGCGGTGTTTCCACACCTGGCCGTCGCACCCGGGGACGAGCACGTGTACTGCGCCTCCGCCGCCGCCCACCGGGTCACCGAAAATGCCCGGGAGCTGGAGCGTCGATATCTGGCCACCCCCCTTCCAGAGCATCGCTTCCCCTCCCTGTCATTCTTCACCCTCCTGCCGCCGGACCGCATCGGGTACGTTCGGACCCAACTGCTGGCGGAGCACGCGCCTCTCAACACCGACAGCCGGCCGGCGAGCTACTACCTGAACATGCTCCTGTGGGGCAAGTTCACCGCCTCGGACTTCGTGCGCTGGCTGAAGCTCCTCTCCGCCCTGGGACCCTGGCCGTACCTGGTGCCGATGCTGGTGGGAGCACTGCTGTTGGGCCTGAGCGGCGCCATGCGCGCCCTGCCCCCGCAGCAGCTCAGGCGGCGAGCGGCACTCCTGGCGTTGGCGCTGCTCGGCCTCGCCGGCATGGCGGTACAGCTTACCCTGCTGCTGAGCTACCAGGCTCACGTGGGCTTCATGTTTGGCCGCATCGCGCTGCTCAATGGCCTGTTCATGACCGGGTTGGCGCTGGGCGCAGGTGCCCTGGGCCAGCGGCTCGCGCGGGGCGCGCGGCCGGGCCTCGCCCTGCTGGGGCTGCTGGCCGGCACGGCGGGGGTGCTCGCACTGCTGGGTCCCCTGCTGGACGGACTGGGTCGCAGCAGCGGGTGGCTGCAGGAGGGCGGCTATCTGGCGCTCACCGCTCTGGCGGGCCTGGTCACGGGACTCGGTTTTCCGCTGGGCATGCAGCTCACGGAGGCGGACACTCGCAATGTGCTGCGCAGCAGCGCCCTCATGTGGGGCGCCGACGACCTGGGGGGTGCCGTCGGCGGCATGCTCACGGGCGCCCTGCTGGTGCCTCTGCTCGGCATCACCGGCACCTTGCACGTCACCGCCGGGCTGCTGCTCGCGGCGACCCTGCCGCTGGCATGGGCCGAGCTAGCACCGGGCCCACTCCCTGCCCTTGCACGCCGCGGGCACACTGCGTTTCCCTATCAGGCCCTGGCCTGGGGCCTGGCCTGGCTGACGCTCACGGCCCTGCTGCTGTCGCTGGCCGCACCACCCCGCGAGCCGGCGCCCCTGCTGCACTTCGACGAAGGGACCCTATCCGCGGTGAGCGGTTCCCGGCGCTTCGAGGCCAATGAGCAGCCGGTGCCCCACTACCTGGGCTGGGATCAGGCCGAGTCCGGCGGGGAGGCGGACACCGCCGCCCTGGCGTCCATGGGGGTCGCCGCCGACGTACGCGGCCATGCCGGGCCCATCAATCTGCTGGTGGCGGTGGATAGGAGCGGGCATCTGCGTGGGGTGCACTACGTCCAGTCCCACGAGACCCCCTCCTATATCGAGGACCTCGAGGCCTGGCTCGGCAAGCTGGGCGGACGCGACCTGTCCCGTACCCCGCTGGATCTGAGCAACGTGGACGCCATGAGCGGTGCCACGGTCACCAGCCGGGCTGCCCTGGCCACCATCGACCGGGCCGCCACCAAGGCGAGTGCGCTGGCCTTCGGAAGGGCGCTGGCCACCGGCGGGACGCCGCCAGCGCCATGGTGGCGGCGTCCCAAGCTAGTCACGGTGACGCTGCTACTGCTGGCCTTCTTCCCGGTCTATCTATACGGCCGAGATCGAGCCAGGCTTATCTATCAGGTGGCCAGCCTCCTCGTGCTGGGCCTGGGCTGGAACTTTCTGCTCACCGAGGTCGACCTGGTGAATCTGAGCCTGGGCCACCTGCCCGATTGGCTGGCCAACCCGGAGTGGTATCTGCTGATGGGCTTCGTGCTGGTCACCGGGCTGCTGTTCGGACAGGCCTACTGCGGCTACGTCTGTCCCTTCGGGGCCTTGCAGGAGCTGCTGTCGCGGCTCGGGCGGCACTTCTATCTGCGCCGCTACGCCGTGCGCAGCGTCGACACCCGGCTGCGCTTCGTGAAGTTCGTGCTGCTGCCGGTAGTGCTGGTCGGGGCCTGGTGGGGCGGAGACCTGCGCTGGGCCTCCTTCAATCCCATGCAGCACGTCTTTCACGGCGAGTGGCGCGGCTGGGTGGGAGCCATCACGGCGGCGAGCCTGCTGGGCGCCCTGGTCTACTACCGGTTCTGGTGCCGCTATCTGTGCCCGGTGGGCGCCATGCTGGCCCTGCTGAACAAGGTGGCCCTGCTCAGCCGGCGTGGCCCGACCCGGCGCTTCGAGCACTGCGACCTCGGCGTGCGCCATGAGTTCGACGTGGACTGCATCCGCTGCAACCGCTGCGTATCCGCGCGGGACTGCGGGGTACGGACTAAACTTTGATCATGGATCGGTGGCCACGACATCTGCGCCGTTATGACCTGCCGCTGATCGGTCTGGTGTTGTTCAACCTGGTCTGCATCGGCGCGTTCCTGGCCGCCGGTGCAGGCCCGCAGGGCCCGGCCACCGGCGGCTGGCGCAAGATCGACATCGCCGCGGTGCGCGCCCGCATCGACAGCGGCGAGCTGGCCCAGCGCGAGGCCTCCTGGTGGCACCCCCAAGAGCAGCCCGTTGCACCGGGCAGGAATGCGCCATGAGTGAAGTCGTTTGCGAGCTCTGTCCCAGGCAGTGCGCGATACCCGAAGGCGGGGCCGGAGACTGCCGGATTCGCGTCAACATCGGCGGCAAGCTGCGGGCCACCACCTACGGCCGGCCTTCGACCATGCACGTGGATCCGGTGGAGAAGAAGCCCTTGTTCCATTTCCACCCCGGCAGCTCCCTGCTGTCCATCGCCACCGCAGGATGCAATCTTCATTGCCGCAATTGCCAGAACTGGCAGCTCTCCCAGCGGGGCGGTGACGAGATGGAGGAGCTACTCCACGCCGAGCCGGACGAGCTGGTCCGCCTGGCCCAGGAGCAGAGCTGCGACGGCATAGCGTACACGTACTCCGACCCCATCGTGTTCTACGAGTATGTCTACGACACCGCGGTGCAGGCCCGCGCCCGGGGCATGAGCAATGTCTTCGTCACCGCCGGCTACATCAATCCCAAGCCCCTGCGGCGCCTTTGCAGCGTGCTGGACGCCACCAACACGGATCTCAAGGGCTTCGACGAGAAGTTCTACGAGCAGGTGTGCGGCGCCAGCCTCAAGCCCGTGCTCGACGCCCTGGTCATCTTTCAGGAGGAGGGCGTCTGGCAGGAGGTGACCCACCTGGTGATCCCCACCCTGAACGACGACCTGTCCCGTATCCGCGCCATGGCCCGCTGGATACGGGACGAGCTGGGCGCCGGCACGCCCCTGCACTTTAGCCGCTTCCAGCCCATGTACCGGCTGCGCAATCTTCCGCCCACGCCGGTGCCGACCCTGGAGCGGGCCCGTGCCGAGGCCCTGGACGTAGGGCTGGAATACGTGTACATCGGCAACGTATTCGGTCACGAGGCGGAGTCGACCATCTGCCCGCGGGACGGCACCGTGCTGTTGCGCCGGGTCGGATTCTGGATCACCGAGCGCAAGCTCACCCCCGACGGCCGCTGCCCCGTGTGCAAGCAGCTGATTCCTGGAGTATGGACATGAGAGCGCACCTTCACTTCGACCGCGCCCCACCACGACACCCGGCCCGGCGGCGCTTCCTGCTGGCGGTTCTGAGCCTGCTGGCACTGCCGGCGCTGGTCATGCCTCGGCCCCGGCGCCGGCTCTCGCTGCGGGAGGCGGACTTCTACCGGCTGCAAGGATGAGGCTGCGCCACCTCCTGCCCTTGCTCCTGGGGCTGTGGGCGGTCGTCGCGGTCGCGGCCCAGGCGGTGCGACCCTCCGCCATCGCCGGCAGCTGGTATCCGGCCGATCCGATGCAGCTCGGAGCCATCCTCGACCAGCTGCTGGCCGAGGCCACTCCGCCCAAGGCGGCACCCGATCCGGCTACGGTGCGGGCGCTGCTGCTGCCGCATGCGGCCTATGCCTACAGCGGCAAGGTGGCGGTGCAGGGCGTCGCCCTGCTGCGGCGGCGGCACCTCAAGCGGGTGATCGTGCTCGCTCCCGCCCACTGGGCACCCGATCTACACGGCCTGTCCATCGCCGGTGTGAGCGCCTACCAGACGCCGCTGGGCGAGGTGTCCCTGGACCAGGACGCCGTCGCGAGCCTGCGCCGCAGCCCCCTGGTCTCCAGCCACCCGCAGGCGCACCGGCGGGAGCACAGCATCGAGATTCAGCTGCCGCTGCTGCAACGGGCATGGCATCCAGGCTGGACCCTGGTTCCCATCCTGGTGGGTCAGATGTCCGAGCAGGACTATCGCGATGCGGCCGAGCTGCTTCGCCCCCTGCTGGACCCCGACACGGTGGTTCTGGTCTCCAGCGACTTCACCCACTATGGCACGCGCTTCAACTACCAACCCTTCGCCCCAACGGGTTCGGTGGCGGAGCGCCTGCGGGCGCTGGACATGGGGGCGTACGAATACATTACCAAGCGGGATCCGCAGGGCTTCGATCGCTACCACGACCAGACCGGCATCACGATCTGCGGCTTCGGACCGATCATGGTGCTGCTGCACCTGTTGCCGCCGAACACCACGGCGACGCTGCTCGACTACGCCACCAGCGGCGCCCTGACCGGTAGCTACGAAAATTCGGTGAGCTATCTGGCGGCCGCCTTCAGCGGCCCCGCAGCCGAGGTCGGCAAGCCCAGCACCCCGCCGTCCGCCCCGCTGAGCGAAGAAGACATGCGGCGCCTGCTGGAGCTGGCCCGCAGCAGCATCGATCTCACGGTACGGCAGGAGCCGAGCGCGGAGCAGCGCCTGGATGCCATGGTTGCGGCCATGCCACCGGTCACGCGCGCTGAGGGGGCGGCCTTCGTCACCCTGTGGGAGCATGGTGAGCTGCGGGGCTGCATCGGAAACGTGCCGGCCCGGGACGCCCTGGCCGAGTCGGTGCGGCGCAACGCCATCGGCGCGGCCCTGGCAGACCGACGCTTTCGCCCGGTCACCCCGCAGGAGCTGGGCGCCATCGAGCTGGAGCTCACGGTGCTCAGTCCGCTGCACCCCATCGCCTCCTACTTGGAGTTTCAACCTGGCCGCGACGGCGTGCTGCTGGAGAA
>CAYQDX010000186.1:0-7976 GCA_964416345.1 uncultured Ectothiorhodospiraceae bacterium | reverse complement strand
CAGGCGCTGCAGTGGGCCATCGACTTCCCGCCGCGGGTGGCGCACAGCGTGGTCATCGCCGCCGCTCCCAAGCTCTCGGCCCAGAACATCGCCTTCAACGAAGTCGCCAGGCAGGCCATTTGGTCCGACCCCGACTTTCACGCCGGACGCTATTACGCCCACGGCACCGTGCCCAGGCGCGGCCTGATGCTGGCGCGCATGCTGGGCCACATCACCTATCTCTCCGATGATGCCATGCGGCGCAAGTTCGGACGCGAGCTGCGGGAGGCGCGCATCAATTTCGGCTTCGACGTCGATTTCCAGGTGGAGAGCTATCTGCGCTATCAAGGAGAGGCCTTCGTCGATCGCTTCGATGCCAACACCTATCTGCTGATGACCAAGGCATTGGACTACTTCGATCCTGCGGCAGAATACGGCGATGACCTGGCGGAGGCCTGCCGGCGCGCCGAGGCCCGCTTCCTGGTGGTGTCCTTCACCAGCGACTGGCGCTTTGCCCCGCAGCGCTCCCGGGAGATCGTCAAGGCATTGCTGGATGCGGACCGGCACGTCAGCTACAGCGAGATAGAGGCACACCACGGTCACGACGCCTTTCTGGTGCCCATTCCCCGCTACATGGACGTATTCGGTGCCTACATGGATCGAGTCGCCGCCGGGACAGACAACCCATGAGCCTGCGTCCCGACCTGGAGATCATCGCCGAATGGATCACTCCGGGGAGCCGAGTGCTGGACCTGGGCTGCGGTGACGGCACCCTGCTGTCGCACCTGCAGACCATTCGCCGGGTGACCGGCTATGGTCTGGAGATCGATGCGGACAATGTGGTGTCCTGCGTTCGGGCGGGCTTGAACGTCATCCAGACCGACCTGGACGCCGGGCTGTCCGACTTCGACGCCAACTCCTTCGAGTTCGTGGTCATGACCCAGACCCTGCAGGCAGTACATTTCCCGGCCTGGCTGCTGGATGAGATGCTGCGCGTGGGCGAGCACGGGATCGTCACGTTCCCGAATTTCGGGCATTGGCGATGCCGCCTACAGCTGGCACTGCGCGGCCGCATGCCGGTGACGCGGGCGCTTGCGCACCAGTGGTACGACACGCCCAATATCCACCTATGCACCTTCAACGACTTCGAGACCCTCTGCCGCAAGAAAGACATCGAGATCTTGGAGCGCACCGTGGTGGATCACGCCCATCGATCCAGCCTCGGGATGCGCCTGCTGCCTAACCTGCTGGGAGAGGTCGCCATCTATCGCTTCTGCCGCAAGGACTACTGCTAGACCCTTTTTGTTTGGCCGCTGTCTTATAGTATCGTGCACACTGTGGTGCGAGAGGCGACCGGTCGGCAGACGCCGTCCCGGGCGGCCACCCACCCTCAGGCATTGACGAATAGCACAAGACCACCACTGGAGAATTTTTGATGGCAGCACACAAGAGCTGGGTTACGCTATTGATTCTAGGCTGGCTGGGAGCCGTCCCGGCAGGCGCTTTGGCGGAGCAGTCCGTCTCCTTCGGCGACTACGTCGTGCATTATAACGCCTTCAACAGCAGCATCCTGGCCCCCGAGATGGCACGCACGTACGGCATCAATCGCAGCAAGTTCCGGGCGCTGATGAATGTCTCGGTGCTGAAGAAGGTCATGGGCACCACCGGCCAGCCGGTGGCGGCGACGGTGTCGGGCACGGCGGCCAACCTGAGCAAGCAGCTGCGAGAGCTGAGCTTCCGCGAAGTTCACGACCGCACCGCGATCTACTACATGGCCGACTTCGCCGTGAACGACGGCGAGACCCTGGACTTCACGCTGGAGGTCACCCCGGAAGGCGGCGGCCAGTCCCAGACCATTAACTTCAGACAACAGTTCTTCACCGAATAGTGAGGCCAGGTCGCCCCAGCCTCGCCCGGCGAGACCGCCGGGCCGGCTCGCCCAGCTCGCCGCGGCGGTGCCCGCCCTAGCCCAGCAGGGCCAGCGCCACCGTATAGGCGCCGAATGCCAGCACCAGCACGCCAGCTCCGCCCCGCACCCAAGGCCGGCGCAACAGGCCGGTCATCGCCACGGCAAAGGCTCCCATGCCGGCGACCGCCGGCAGGGTGCCCAGGCCAAAGCCGAGCATCAGCAGTGCGCCCTGGCCTGCAGAGCCAGCGCTCAGGGACCAGGTCAGGGCCGTGTACACCAGGCCGCAGGGCAGCCAGCCCCAGAGCAGGCCCACCAGCAGCGCCTGCTGCGGCGTGCGCACCGGCAGCAGCCGCCGCCCGAGCGGCTCGATGCGCCGCCACAGCACGCCGCCGGCCCGCTCCAGACGGGCGAGCCCGGCCCACCATCCGCCCAGGTACAGGCCCAGCATCAGCATAAACACTCCCGCCAGGAGGCGCAGTCCCTGCTGGGCTTGATTCACTGCCACGAGGTGGGCGGCGAACCGGCCCAGGCCGCCCATCAGGGCACCCGCCGTGGCATAGCTCAGGATCCGACCCAGATTGTAGGCGGCGACATAGGGCGCCATCGCGACCGGCTGTCCGCGCAGCTGCTCCGGCAGGCCCAAGGTCAGCGCCCCCACGATGCCACCGCACATTCCCATGCAGTGCACGCCGCCCAGCAGCCCCACCAGGGCCGCCGAGCCGAGGGTCATCCCGTCGCTCATGGGAAAAAGGGCAGACAGATCAACGCAGCGCCGCCTTGAGCAGCACGGGGCGGCTGACCCACAGCAGCAGGAGCCCCGCCAGCGCGGTGACCGTGGTGAGCAGGAAGAACGGCACCCAGCCTACGCTCTGCATCAGCACACCGATGGCCATCAGGACGGCCATCAACAGATAGGTGCCCTGCCAGCCTAGCTGCTGGGCGACGATCAACGCCACCGCTCCGGAGACCAGCGTGCCGATCCGATATCCGGTGACGGAGAGGTCAGCGCCAGGGGTAGACCCGAGGCGAACCCCAGCACCAGCATCACGCCCAGCCGCCGGCTGGCGAGCACCTCCGGCGAGCCGGGCGCCGCCGGCAGCGTGGCCTCAGCGGAGCGGGAGCTCATAATCGATCGTGAGCGGCGCGTGGTCGGAGAACCGTGCCTGCTTGTGGATGGACTCTCCCCGCGGAGCCCCTCGCAGGCCCGGCGTCACCACTTGGTAGTCGATGCGCCAGCCCACGTTCTTGGCCCAGGCCTGGCCGCGGTTTGACCACCAGGTGTATTGCTCCGGATGTGGATTGAGCGTCCGGAAGGCATCCACGTAGCCTGCGTCCGCGAACAGCTCGTCCATCCAGGCCCGCTCCTCGGGCAAAAAGCCGGAATTCTTCTGGTTGCCGCGCCAATTCTTCAAATCGATCTCCTTGTGGGCAATGTTCCAGTCACCGCAAAGGATGTAGTCGCGCCGCTTGCGGCGCAGGGCGCGCAGATACGGCATGAAGCGGTCCATGAAAGCAAACTTGGCGGCCTGCCGCTCCGGACCGGAAGAGCCCGAAGGCACATACAGGGACACCACGCTGAGGCCAGCGAAGCGCAGCTCCAGGTAGCGCCCTTCGGCGTCCACCTCCGGCCAGCCCAGGCCGTGACTCACGGACTGCGGCTTGAGGCGTGCATACACCGCCACGCCCCCATAGCCCTTGCGGGCACCCGTGTGGAAATAGGCGTGATAGCCCGTGGGGCGGAAAACGGCATCGCCAAGCTGGTCCTCCTGAGCCCTGATCTCCTGCAGACAGATCACGTCGGCGTCCTGGGTCGCCAGCCAGTCGAACAATCCCTTGCGGGCGGCAGAGCGTATGCCGTTGACATTGAGAGTGATGACACGCATCGAGTGGTCCGGCTCGGGCCAGGGTGTATGATACCCGAGGCGGCAAGGGATTGCGGAATGCCCCTCCGCCGGGGACCAATGGACAGCAATCATGCGAGATTTCCAACGCAAGCTCCTGGAATTTGCGCTGCGCATCGGCGTGCTGCGCTTTGGTGATTTCACTTTGAAGAGCGGCCGGCTGAGCCCGTATTTCTTCAACAGCGGGCTGTTCAATACCGGCACCAGCCTGGCGCGTCTGGGGCGCTGGTACGCCGCCGCCATAGAGCACAGCGGCGTCGAATACGACATGCTTTTCGGGCCGGCATACAAGGGCATTCCCCTGGTCGCGGCAACCTCCATCGCCCTGGCGGACCACTGCGGCCGGGATGTGCCTTACGCGTTCAACCGCAAGGAGACCAAGGACCACGGAGAAGGTGGTGTGACCGTCGGGGCACCGCTGGCGGGCCGGGTGCTGATCGTCGACGATGTCATCTCAGCCGGCACCTCGGTGCGCGAGTCCCTCCGCATCATCGGTGCGGCGGGCGCCACCGTGGCGGGCGTCGCCATCGCCCTGGACCGCCAGGAGCGGGGCACCGGAGAGCGCTCGGCCGTTGGGGAAGCGGAGCATCAGCTTGGACTTCGGGTGGTGCACATCGTCGACCTGGACGATCTGATCGAGTACCTGGAGAACCAGCCCGCCATGCAAGAGCATTTGGCCCGTATTCGCGCCTACCGGGATACCTACGGCGCACATTGAGTGTCGGCGGCGAGGAGCGAGGCGAATGACCGTGGACAAGATGACTCGCGAGGCGGCGCTGGCACGCCTGGAGGATGAGTTCGGCCTCAGGCCGGGCGAGTTCTACCTGCTGGAGCTGCTGCCGCTGGTCGAGATGATGTGGGCCGACGGAATCAACCAGGAAGAAGAGGTCAATCTCGTCTACGAGTATGTGCTGCGCCATGTGGCCGAGCTCAATCGCGCCGCCGCAGGAGAGGAGGTGGTCTCGGTGCAGGACGCGAACAACTTCCTCGACCGGTTCGTGCACCAGCAGCCGGAACCGATCATGCTGCGCCGACTACGCAACATGGCCCTGCCCTTGTTCCTCAGCGGCGCAGATCCCGCCGAGGACGCCCGCCGCGGCCGCAAGATCTTCGACCTATGTCTGGACATCGCCGCCGCGGCGGTGACCAGCTATCCCTATGATCGCCACGAGCGCATCACGGCCAAGGAGAAGGATCTGCTACACGAGTTTGCACGCCAGCTCGACATCTGCCGTGAGCCGCCCGAGGAGGGGTAGCGCCGGCCTCGGCGGTCACTGCCGGACCGCCCCATGCCGTGCACCCGTATCCTGACCCCGAAGAACGCTGCCTGCTGGCCGCCATTGGCATCCTGGCGCTAGCGTGATGCTGGGGCACCGACGTGGGCGCGTCCAGCCATGAGGCAGGCGCGCTTCGTCTCAGGCTGCCAAAGAGAGCACCCAGGATGGCCCTGGGTCGGCTGATGAGCCTGCTCGCCACCCTCGCGGCGGCCGGAGCCCTCGGTCTCGTCGCGGTCCTTGCCATGCTCTGGCTGGGCCAGTCGGCCATGGTCTATCTGCCGGCGCAGAGCCTGGATGCCGAGCCCGGCACGGTGGGGCTGGCATACCAGGATGTGCGCATTCCCACAGCAGACGATCTGCTCCTGCACGGCTGGCTGGTGCCTGCCCACGACGCGCGTGCTACCCTGCTGTTCTGTCACGGCAACGCCGGCAACATCAGCCACCGTCTGGAGTCCCTGGCCCTGTTTCACGCCCTGGGACTCAGCACGCTTGTCTTCGACTATCGCGGCTATGGCGAGAGCCAGGGGCGCCCGTCCGAGGCCGGCACCTACCTGGACGCCCGGGGTGCATGGGACTACCTCACCCGCCGGCGAGGCGTGCCCGAGCACCAGATCGTGATCTTCGGCCGCTCCCTGGGCGCGGCCGTGGCCTCCCGGCTGGCGTCGGAGGTCCGACCCCGCGGCCTCATCCTCGAGTCCGCATTCAGCTCCGCGCCGACGCTTGCTGCGGACCTCTACAGGCCCCTACCCGTGCGCTGGCTGGTCCGCTTCCGCTATGACAACTTGGCGCATCTGAGTCGAGTGAAGGCGCCCGTCCTGGTGATCCACAGTCGCGACGACGAGATCGTCCCCTTCCGGCACGGCCAGGCGGTGTACGCGGCGGCGCCGGAGCCGAAGACCTTCGTCTCGATACGCGGTGGCCACAACGACGGCTTTCTGATCAGCCGCCGGGTGTATCTGGACGCCCTGGCCCGCTTTCTGCGCAGCCTGGCCCGCTAATGGGGCCAAGCCGAGAACGGGAATGGCTTGAGCGCCATTTGGCTACCTCACAGGGGTGGCACGATCTCGATTTGGAACACCTTGGGCCATAGCTTGCCGGTCACGAACAGGCGGTCTTGCTCCGGGTCGTAGGCGATGCCGTTGAGCACATCGACCCACCCGGTGCGATCCTCCGGCTTGAGCAGACCCGCCATATCGATCCAGGCCGTCACGCGGCCGGTATGGGGCTCGATGACGGCGATCCGGTCCGTGTGCCAGACGTTGGCCATTAGCCTGCCTTTGACCAGCTCCAGCTCGTTGAGGCGAATTACGGGGCGCCCGCCGTCACGCACCGTGACCGACCCTGTCACCGCGAACGACTTCGGATCCAGATAGCGCAAGGTCGCCGTGCCATCGCTCATGATGAGCCGCTTGCCATCCCGGGCGAGACCCCAGCCCTGGCTGGAGTAGCCGAAGGTGCCCCGTTGCCGCAGGGTGGCCTTGTCGTAGACGATGCCGGTCCGCGCGCGCCAGGTCAGCTGCACCAGCCGGTCGCCGAGCAGGGCGAGGCCCTCCCCAAACAGGTTCTCGGGCAGAGCCTTGCTTGCGAGCACCCTGCCGGTGCTCAGCTCGACCCGGCGCACGCTGGAGCGGCCGCGCAAGCCGGTACCCTCGTAGAGCACTCCGTCGGCGTAGAGCAATCCCTGGGTGAACGCCTTGGAGTCGTGGGGATAGCTCGCGATCACTCGATAGTGATGCACCGGTGCGGCCGACTCCGGGACCGCGGCCCCCGCCGGCGACACCACCGCCAGCAGCAACGGGATGAGGCCAAGCCCCAAGGCTCTGATGAATCGAGCTGGGGCCTTATCTGGGCTCGGGTCAATCCTTGCTGGCAGGGTCTCTCCCGCCGGCGTTGTTGGGGAAGGCTCCTGATGCAATCGAGGGTGCTCAGACGCCCAGATCCGCCGGCAGGCTCTCGCCGACGGACATGCCTCGAGCCGTACGCAGGATGCGCCTCGAAGTCAGGGCGGGAAGGTTCACCATGGTCAAGCCCGAAAGTCCGCACGCGTGACGGCGAGGAATCCGACTCCCCAACGAAAAGGCCGGAGCGCGACGGTCGCGCTCCGGCCTTCAGACCACACCTCGCGGTGCGGCTCGGTGACGGCGCTACTTGCTCTCGCTGGAAGCCGCGGGAGCAGCAACGGCGGGGGCAACAGCGTACGGATAGCCGCCGCCCCAGCCAGGATAGCCGCCATAGCCGTAGGGGCCGCCGCCCCAGCCGTAGGGACCACCACCCCAGCCATAGGGGCCGCCCCAGCCATAGCCATAGGGATAGCCGTAGCCATAGCCGTAGCCACGACCATAGCCACGGCCGTAGCCGCTGCCGTGCATACCCAAACTGAAGTCCATGTCACCGGAGCCCCAACCGTCGCCCCAGCCGCCAGAGTCGTTGCCCCAGCCACTCCAGGGACCACCGCCCCAAGGACCGCCCCACCAGGCATTCGCAGACTGCAACGGAAGCGCGGAAGCCGCCACGACGATGCCAGCCGCAACAATCTTGCTGATTGTCTTCATGAACAACCTCCTCAAAATCGTTTTTGACCGTGAGTTTCTAACACTCGAAGTGCTAGAACTACGAAAATATATCACCGTGTTTGACAGGATCAAGTGAGGCGCGGTCGCATTGCCAAGCATTGACTTTGAGCCCCCATGGGAAGACCGGCTAGCTTCCATGGGATCAGTGACTTCGCATCCTGTGGGCGCTGCGCCAGAGCAGAAAGGCCGCCGGAATCACCACCAGGGTCAAGACCGTCGCGCTCACCATGCCGCCGACCATGGGCGCGGCGATGCGCCGCATCACCTCGGAGCCCGTGCCGCTGCCCAGCATGATGGGCAGCAGACCGGCGATGATCGCCGCCACGGTCATCATGAT
>CAYQDX010000185.1:2230-8021 GCA_964416345.1 uncultured Ectothiorhodospiraceae bacterium | reverse complement strand
TTCCTGCGCTACATCAAGCACGACTGGCAGCGCAACACCCTGTTCGTGCTGCAGCCTGGCATTGGACAGGAACCTGGCCGACCTGGAGCAACGCCTGCGCACAGATATCCATGACCAGCTGACGGCGCTGAAGGCGGTGGGGGATGGCGCCCTCGCGCTGTTCGAGGCCGACCTGAGCGACCGGCGCAAACAGATCGAGACACTCATCCACACGGTCCGAGCGATCCGCGATGGTGTGGAACGCTTTCAGGCACAAGCTCTGCCCGGCACCGCTGCCGACACGCTGCTACCTGATGCGCGTCATTGATTCGATAATTGATTGCTCTGGATGAGCCACGCCTGTCAGCTGTCACTCACCCTGGGCCAAGGCAAGCTCCTGCTCGGCGATCTCGTCCTCGGCATGGGCCACAAATGGGTAGGTCGCCCCCCCGGTTGAATAGACTGTGCGGTGATAGCTGCTAAACGTCAGCGTTCCACCGGCGAGGTTGCAAATGTGAGCAAAGCCCCGTTGGACAAGTATTCGATAGGCCAGGTAGCCGCGGAAGCCTAGGCGGCAATAGACGAACACCGGTTTGTCCCTGGGTATCTCGCCTAATCGCTGCCGCAGCTGCCCGAGCGGGATGTTAACCGCTCCTGGGATATGCCACTCCGCATATTCGAGCTCAGTGCGCACGTCCAGTAGGGTCCCCTCGTTGGTACGCAGGGGATAATCCTCCGCGTACCAAAACCGATGGTCTCCACGCAGCAGATTCGACGCCAAAAAGCCCGCCATGTTGACCGGGTCCTTGGCGGAGCCGAACGGGGGGGCGTAAGCCAGCTCCAGGTGCTCAAGATCGTACACAGTCAGCCCCGCCCGTAGGGCGGTTGCGAACACGTCCAAGCGCTTGTCCACCCCGTCGAAGCCGACGATCTGGGCGCCCAACAACCGCCCGCCATCGGGCTCGAACAGCACCTTGATGTGCATGGGCGCTGTTCCCGGGTAGTAACTGGCATGTCCAGAGGGGTGGAGATAGACCTTTCGGTAGACCATCCCAGCGCGTCTCAGGGTCCGCTCTGATGCCCCTGTTCCACCGCCGACCATATCGAACACCTTCAAGACAGCTGTGCCCTGAGTAGACCGATAGACGCTGTCGCGGCCACAAATATGGTCCGCAGCCACACGACCCTGACGATTGGCTGGGCCGGCCAACGCAACTAGGGTCGCTTCTCCCGTAATCGTGTCGGTGACTTCGACCATGTCACCGACCGCATAGATGTCGGGATCAAGGGTGCACATGTGCTCGTCCGTCCGGAGGCCTCCACTGGGCCCAATGGGCAGACCTGCCTCTGCGGCGAGCTCTGTGTCGGGTCGCACGCCGACAGCGAGCACAACGAGGTCTGCCTCCAGGGTCTCGCCCGAGCTCAAGCGGATGGACACGCGGTCCCCGAGATCGGAGAAACCTTCTGCAGCGATGCCTAGGTGCAGCCGCACGCCGTTCGCCTCCATGTGGTACTCCAAGTCCCTGGCCATCTCATGATCGATGGGCGGCATGACCTGGCGCATCATCTCAACGAGCTCGACATCGAGACCAAGATGGCGGAAATTCTCAGAGACCTCTACCCCGATATACCCCCCACCGATCACGACGGCGCGGCGCATCCCTTGCGCCAAAGTGGCAATAATGGCATCCATGTCGGGGATGCTACGCAGCACAAAGATCCTGGGGTGATCGACCCCTGGCAGGCTAGGACGGAGGGGCCTGGCACCTTGGGCAAGCACCAGTTTGTCATAGCTCTCGCGGTACTCTCTACCGCTGCTGACCTCGCCGATAGTCACTTGCTTGGTCGCACGGTCGATAGACTTCACCTCATGGCCAACGCGTACCTCCAGGTTCAGGCTGCGTTTGAGGCTCTCAGGGGTCTGCACCAGGAGCTTTTCCCGTTCTTGGATCACACCGCCGATGTGATAGGGAAGTCCGCAGTTCGCGTAAGAGACATACTCATCTCTCTCCAGCACGACGATATCGGCGTGCTCATCGAGACGCCTTACCCGCGCTGCTGCGGATGCCCCACCGGCCACGCCGCCTACTACAACAAGCTTCATCGCGGTACTCCCATAAAAAGCATAGGAAATCCAATCGCCTATGTGCAAATATCCCTCCATTCCGAGCCCTGGGTCAAGGCCCCGCTGAGCGTCGCGCAAGGCGAGCTGGGGTGCTTTGCGGACAATCGGGGTGGAGGGAAGTGCCGGGAAACGGTTTTTTGGCCTGGAGAAACGGCAGATTGCGGGAGCCGGGCAACAGAAGAGCTCTGCCGCTGCCGAAACGTGGCTCACCCGTTTCGGTTTGAGATTCTGTCATGATACACAGCTATCCGGGCGCAACGAGAGGCTCGCCCGCCGATACTCAACCCCCCGGCCTGGACAAGGAGCGGGTCCTGGTCATCGGGGAAGGGCAAAGGCGATGGCATCGACGGGGTTGAAGGTGCGGCCCCTGGTCCTGGATGGCGACCTCGACCTGCGCAACGAGCGCGACCACTTTCGGGCTGTCAACGGAGCCGTCCCCCACTTCGGCGTGGGACCCGGCGGCGTCGTCTGGAACGAGTACCCCACGCTGGCCCCTACTGGCGCTGCCGGGCTTCCTGGTGGCCCATGCGCTCGTGCGCCTGGGCCTGGCGCCGGGTCCGGCCGACGGCTATGGGGAGGCCTACGTGGCGGGTGCCACCTCGATGGCGCTGTTGCTGGGCTTGCTCGGACTGTGGATGCTGCTGCGACTGGGGTCCTCCCAGCCTGCAGCCGGCTCGGGGCAGACCCGGGACTGGGCCCTGCTGGGCCTTGCGGGCGAGGTGCTGGTGCGCTGCGCCGGCGTGGGAGCCGCCGTCTTCACGGCGCTCATCGCGCCCCAGGTGGGCGTGTCGTGGCAATGGCCGAAAGAAGATTCCTAGCCTTCATTGGATCATATCTTCAGTCGCTAATGTACTAACGCACGAGGGACCAAAAAACATCAGCTATTCTTCCTATAGGCGCGTTGATACGACGGCATCACCTCTAGGGGGCAACCGCATGAAGAAAGAAACGCGAATCGAAGGCCTGGCAAGCATTTTCGGGGCTCACAGGCGCCGGACGGCGCATCTTACCATTGCGCTGTCGACGGCATTCGTGCTGTCACCGGCGCTCACTCAAGGCGCGGAGCTCAGCGGCAAGGAGGTGGTCGACTCCGTGTGCGCCGCCTGCCATGCCACGGGCGCGAACGGTGCGCCGAAGATCGGCGACGACGAAGCCTGGAGCGGCCGTGCCGCTCAGGGTCTCTCGGGCCTGACGCAGCACGCGCTCGAGGGCATACGCACCATGCCCGCGCACGGCGGTCACCCGGAGCTCAGCAATCTGGAGATCGCGCGTGCAGTCACCTACATGGTCAACCAGTCGGGCGGCGATTGGATCGAGCCCGTTAGCGCAGCGGACCTGGCTGCAGAGCGAAGCGGCGAGGAAGTCGTCGAGGCGCAGTGCGCCAAATGCCACGCCGAGGGTCTCGGTGGAGCACCGAAGATCGGCGATCTGCAGGCCTGGGTGCAGCGGATGAAACACGGGCTTCCGTATCTCGTTCAGTCTGCAATCCATGGGCACGGCGGCATGCCTCCCCGCGGCGGCCAGGCCAATCTCACCGACGCGGAGCTGCGTTCTGCGATCCTTTATATGTACAATCCGGCCGGTGCACCCGGCGAGGGCTCGTCGGTCGCCACAAAGCCGGGTCCGGCCGCGCAAAGGGATCCCAATCACCAGTCCGTGGGCGGAATCGACATCTATCTGGGGGTCATGCCCGCGCAGGACATACTTGCCTTACCGAAGAGCTCTCCCGAGCGAGCCATGCATGGCGGGGTCCCAAAGGGCTCGGGCTACTACCACATGAACGTTTCGCTTTTCGAGGAAAAGACCCGAGCGCCGATCCCAGACGCGCAGGTTCGGATGCAGTTCGATTTGCCCGGACTGGCCAGTACGCCGGTGAAGCTGGAGCCGATGCCACTCGCCGGAAGCTACGGAAACTATGTGAGGCCGCAGCCTGGAAGTCTTTACGAGATCACCCTGAGCATCAAGAGGCCCGGGCAGAGTGGGCCCATCGAGGCAGGATTCGAGCACAAGTTCGAATGAGCCCGGTCCGCACAGAGGAACGCGGAGCCGAGCGCGGGGCGGCCCCGCGAGCTGCTCCCGGAATCCGAGGAGGTCACCATGTCGAGGATGAATCCCCTGCGTCCGGAGCGCCGGCGCCGCAACGCGTCAAATCTCCTGCTCCTGACCACCACCACCCCGTTCGCCACGCTTCTACCCGTGCAGGCCCAGGCCTATTACGTGGGAGAGCTGGGCGAGGAGAGCCACCCCGGCACGCGGGCCGCGAACCTCTCGTGTCCCAAAGGGAAGGTCCCCGTCGGGCTGCAAGTTCAAGGGCGGGTCGTTTCTCGACACCATGGTCCTCTATTGTGCCGCGTCCACCGGGCAGAAGACGCTCGGCCGGCCCGAATATGCCGCGCGCGCGGACGGTAGCGGACAGGGCCTGACCAATCTCCTGCCCGGGGTGTCGCTCCGGCATCGCACCGTGTATTGCCCGACCCACTACGTTCTCAGCGGCATCAAGGGCAAGGGCGGGGACTACGTGGACCGGATCAACTCGATCCGATGCACACGCTTCCGGGGGGACAAGGTCTCCTTCCGCAACGTCGGGATCGGCGGCACTGGTGGGCGTGTGGGCCGTCTTTACTGCACGGGGGCCGACCGTGTGAGCCGGATCCGGGTACGCTTCGGAAGCTGGATCGACTGGCTTTCGGTCGAATGCCGGGGCCAGTGAGGCCGCCTCCACGTCGGGTGGCTCCCGACGTGCTGGAGAATGCGGGTAACCGAGGCCGTATCGGCGACGAAGGCGATGCTCCGCATTGGGCGGCCCTCAGTGTCTCCCAGCGCCTCCAGCGCACAAATCAGCCAAGGTCGACCCGCGGCAGCTGCCCCGGTAGCCAGCTGCGGTCAGCCACTTGAGCGCGGCGTGCAGCTTGTCAGCCTGGAAATGGCGGTTGAAGGTATCGGCCGATGGCACGACCTTGCAACCGTACGCCGGGGTCTAATGCGGTGTCGTTCGGATTGAATGCGGCGCGCGTCAGGCCGACGGCTGCTGAAGCCGGTCCGTGGCTCCAGCAGCCCTGCCAGTCCGGGGGCGTGGGTGCGCAGGCCGGCCAGCGGCGTGAGCCGCGCCAGCCAAAGTGCGTAATAGGGGCTAAGCGCGGTGACCCTGTCTGACCCGCGCCAGAACGCCCGCCAGCAGCAATGTCAGCAGCCCGATGCCCCAAGGCTGCAGGGTCGGGATCGGCGTCGCAGCTATGGCGATGTTTCGGGTTACCTGGGGTGCTGGGTTGTAATTCCCGTCGCCCGCTTGGTTGGCGGCGATGGTGCAGGTGCCCGCGCTGACCATGGTCACCGTGGTGCCGCTGATGGTGCACACGCTGGTTGTCAGGGAACTGTAGCTGACCGGTAGCCCGGAGGACGCTGTGGCCACCGGATTCAGCGCAAAGGTGCCAGCGGGTGCAAAGGTCTGCGCAGCCTGGGCGCCAAAGGTGATGGTCTGATTGATTTTGTTGATGGTGATGTCTTGGGTTACCTGGGGGGCCGCGTTGTAGTTGCCATTACCGGCCTGATCGGCGGCAATGGTGCAGGTGCCCGCGCTGACCATGGTCACCATGGTGCCGCTGATGGTGCACACGCCGGTTGTCAGGGAACTATAGCTGACCGGTAGCCCGGAGGACGCTGTGGCCACCGGATTCAGCGCAAAGGTGC
>CAYQDX010000185.1:0-2130 GCA_964416345.1 uncultured Ectothiorhodospiraceae bacterium | reverse complement strand
CAGCGGGTGCAAAGGTCTGCGCAGCCTGGGCGCCAAAGGTAATGGTCTGATCGGCTAGGACAATAAACGTGGCTGTTACGGTGGCATCGGTACTTAATGTGATATTGCACGTATCATCGCTAAACGTCGTCGTTGAAGTTGACGTACAACCGGCCCAGCTTGAAAAACTAGAACCAGCAGAAGGGCTGGCAACTATTGCGAAATTCGTCCCTACAGAGGCTGTTTCGGTACATGTGCCGGAGGTCGTGCCCGCTGTGCTAGTGCAGGCAATCGCCGCACCGCCAGTCATTGTTCCGGTGCCTGCTCCAGCCCCCGCAACGGTCAGTATCGCCACCGGGGCATATTCGATCGCTCCGATATCACAGCCATCATCGGCATCAACAGTCGCAGTATCAAACGGACGTGAGGTACCGATCTGGTCATCGCTGATGCCGGACGTCGTGCATGAGCCCTGATCGACCAGTACACTGCTGGAGGAGGGGATAGTATGCGTAAAAGGCGGGACGGTGGGTGCGTTCGCACCACCGTTATTAGCCAGCATGAAATCTAAATCCGTGCCGTCGGTCAAACTGCCGGTATTGTCGGTTGACTGTAGCCCACTGCCTGAAGGAGTGTTGTCGAAGCACTTGCTGGTATTAGTGATGTGGTTAAAACCGAGCGACTCAATCCGATCCAAACAGTCAGGTCCTTCTGCGGGGCTGCCGCCACTGACCGTGTTATTGGCAATCAGTGTGCTGAAAAGCAACACCCGACCGCTGTCGGTATCGGGAATTGCATTCGAGTTCCGGATACCGCCGGCACGCGAAAGTCCACTTGCCGATCCTTTCGCCTGATTACCGAAAACTGTACTGTTGTAAAGACGGATGAGTGATGCGTTGCCTGTTGCAGTGCCGTTATTGATGGCGCCACCTTCGCCCTGTCTACCACTCGCGATATTGCCCGAGAACGTGGTATTGGTAATGGTGATGTCACTTGCCGTATTCATCAATGCGCCCGCACGCGCAATCTGAGCCGTGCCACCATTAGCGGTGTTTTTGGAGAATGTCGAAGAATTGATGATCACAGCGGCGACGGTACTGAATGCCACAGCGCCACCCCTTGCTTGACCGCCTGAACCTGCGGAGTTGTCAACGCTATTAGTGTCAAATACACTGTTATCGATGTTGACTGCTGTTGCATTTGCACTGCTAAGCGCCCCGCCCAATGACGTAAAATCCGAGGTCAGCGAATTATTCTGAAAGGTGCTGTTATTGATGTTCAGGGTACCGCCGCTTTGATAGATTACCCCACCCTCCGTGTTGAAGGCAGATGTAGGCGTAAAGCCACTGACGATCAGGTCATTGATGGTTAGCGTTCCAGCCGTCATATTGATCCAGCGATAATTGCTGTTACCGGTAATGGTATTACCGTTACCGTTGATGGTGAGCGTTGCGCTGGTATCAAAGAAGCTGGCTAAATTCTGTACAGTCGAGCCTTGTGCGCTCCCCGCCAAAGAGAAGCTGGCATTGATGTTGATAATGTCGTCGGAACCCAAACTGGTAATGGCAGTAACCAAATCACTTTCATTGGATACATCAAAAGTTGCTGCACTTGCTGACGCGCTTACAAAAACGAGTAACAGTAAAGAAAGCAAGCCTATCGTAATCCGATGTTCTAAACGCACCACAACTAATTTGTTCACTCTCAACACCCCCACCCCCCTTAACGATAGGAAATTCAATCGGTTCTGGAGCCCGGGAAGCATAGCCCCCGGCCGGGCAACGGTCAAGGTTCGGGGCAGATTCGGCGCAAGAGGGCAGGTCCGCAGGCTGGATTGGACTTCCGGAGGCTCGCCGAGCCCGCGCAAGGAGGGTCGCTGGGGGCTGCGGTGTGGGGGTCCTGGGGAATTGTCGGAGACTGCGCTGTGCTTGGGTAAATGGGCCGCATAAGCTGGCGCTCATTACCGAAACATTCGTCGGCGAGCACATAAAGGTTGTGATGCCGGGGGGCGAGTTGGCGGGCATCCAGGAGCCCGTGAGCATCCAGAAGGGTCACTGGCTGCTCATCACCCTGACCGCGGGCGCCGGCGGGTCCCCGCTATCCATCGGCTCCGCCGCCGGAGTCGCCCTCATGGGCCAGGCCCGCGGCATC
>CAYQDX010000184.1:0-8066 GCA_964416345.1 uncultured Ectothiorhodospiraceae bacterium | reverse complement strand
GCCGCGAAGACCATGACTACCGTGGCGCCCAGGGCGATAATAGCCCCCTGGCCGAAATTGAGCGCCGACATCGAGGTTTGGCTCTTGACGGCGGCCTGCTCCCAGCCGCCCAGGGTGGCATCGTAGCGGCGCAGCTCGTAGGCCTCGTTGTTGAAATACTTGACCGTCTCGTAATTCATCAGGCCATCCAGGGCCAGGTTGCTGGCCCTGGAGTCCAGGGCGTTCATCTCGTGGCGGAAATGCATCCGCCACTCGGTCACCGCCAGGGTGAAGGCCACGTAGAGGGCAACGGTGCCGAAGATGAGCAGCGCGAAGTGCGGGTCGTAGCTGGCCAGGAGCACGGCGGCTACCAGGGTGAATTCCACCGCCGTGGGGATGATATTGAATATCATATAGTTGAGTATGGTGCTGACGCTGCCCGTGCCACGCTCCACGTCCCGCGAGATGGCGCCGGTTCGGCGCTCCAGATGAAAGCGCAGAGACAGCGTGTGCAGGTGTCGCAGCACCTGGGTCGAGACCCGGCGCATGGCGCGATAGCGCACCTTGGCGAATACCGCGTCCCGCAGCTCGTTCAACAGGGAGCTAGAGAGCTTCAGCGCGCCGTAGGCGAGCAGCAGGGCGAGCGGCAGGGCGCTGGCGGTGGCTGGCGCGTGGTCCAGGGCATCCACCAGGTGCTTGAGCGCCAGCGGTACGCCGACGTTGGCGAGCTTGGCCAGCACCAGGCTCAGCAGGGCGAGCAGCACCCGTCCGCGGTACTCCCAAAGGAAGGGGAGGAGGCGGCGAACATTGCGCCAGTCCTGGCGGTTGCCGTGTGGATTCGTGGTACGAAGTATGCGTTCCATAGCGTCTTGCATCCGCACCGGCGGGTGCGGAGGGTCGCCGGCAAGGCGCCGCGGATGCCGGGGCCGGGGACTGTGCGGGCCGTCAATACAAGTATACGGCAACGTGCACTCACCCGGCCAAAAGCCCTGATTCCCAGCCCACTATACCGCGCGACGCGCAGGCGCATTTGCCAAGCGTGGGTCGAGCGCATAGATTGCCTCGGCATTTGGTGCCTGCCGTCGCAGGCCCCGGTTTAAGTTGACGGAGTGCCAAGATGCAAAGCGATTGCAGCTATGCCGAGCTATTTGCGCTGCGGGTGCTGGGCGACAGCATGGAGCCCGAGTTTCCTCACGGCGCCATCATCGTCGTCGAGCCCGCGGATGCCTGCCGCGATGGCTCCTACGTGGTGGTCGACTACGACGGTGAGACCTGGTTCCGGCAATTCATCGTGCACGGGGGGCGCCAGTTCTTGCGGCCCCTGAACGAGGAGTATCCGTTGGTGGAGCTGACCCGCGGCTACCAGATGCGCGGCATCGTGGTGCAGCAGAGCTACCGCCGCAAGCGCAAGCATTATCCAGTCTGATGTCCTGGTGCGGCGTGGTCTGCTCGCGGCCTCGCAGGAGTCCATGATGCTCGATGCGGTGTGGCTGGCCGAGCAGAGCTTCGCTTCCCAGGCGCGGGTGCTGCCGCGGCTCGAAGGGCGCCACGCCCGGCAGGTGGACGAAGGCGAGTGGCAGGGCTACAAGCAGCGCCTGGAGCGCCACTTCAGTCGACTGTTCGGCCTGCGCAAGACCTTCACCGACACCGTCACCGGCAGGACCATCCACTGCAACTCAACAGCTGGTCTTGGACGCCTACCAGCTCATGGTCCTCGTTTGGGCGCGCTAGACCGACAAAACTGCTCGGCTGGCGGCGCCCGTACGCTATACAATGCGGGTTGGCTTCCGACCCGCCCAACCATCCGAGAGAGATCAGCTAGCGACGGACCATCGTCATGGTGGATGTCAAAATTCTCCAGACCCTCGTGCCCATCAATACGTTGATGCCGAGTGACATTCACGAGCTGGGCCAGCGCATGCAGATAAAGTCCGTCGAGGCCGGTGCCATCATATTCAAGGTCGGCGAGACCGACCGGATGCACTATTACCTGCTCCGGGGCCAGGTCGAGCTCATCGGTCCCGATGCCAAGACCGTGGTCATGGCCGGCACCGAGGAGGCGCGTCATCCGCTGGATCCCACGGTGCCCCGCTCCGTGACGGCACGCGCACTGTCCTCCGCGGAGCTGGTAGTGGTCGACCGGGATTATCTGGACCTGCTGCTCACCTGGGATCAGACCGGCCGCTTCGAGATCATCGAGCTCACCCGCGACTCCGCCAAGCCGGGGGAGACCGACTGGATGACCCGGCTGCTGCAGACCAAGGCCTTCTATCGGATTCCGCCGGAGAAGATCGGGGAGACCTTCGCCCGCATGGATGAGAAGCCATTCCCCGCCGGCTCGGTCATCATCCGCGAGGGCGACGAGGGTGACTACTATTACATCATCAAGTCCGGCAGCTGCCGGGTCTTGCGCCGCTCGCCGGCCACCAACGAAGAGGTCTTCGTCGCCGATCTCCGGGTAGGCGACAGCTTCGGCGAGGAGGCGCTGGTCTCGGATCGACCCCGCAACGCCAGCGTGACCGCCCTCGGCGATGTCTCGCTCATGCGTCTGGGCAAGGCCGACTTCGTCGAGCTGCTGAAGCGGCCGCTGTTGGTCGAGGTGGAGCTGAACAAGGCCAAGGTGCTGGTCAAGGCCGGAGCCAGGCTCATCGACGTGCGCACGCCCAACGAATTCAAGCACGGTCATATCCGGGGGAGTGTGAACATTCCCTTGCTGGGGCTGCGCAAGAGCTTCAGCAAGCTCAGCGCCAACGACAAATACGTGGTGGTATGCGACACCGGACGGCGCAGTGCGGCGGCCACCTATCTGCTAAACGAGAACGGCTTCGATGCCTGTCTGCTGTCTGGCGGCCTGCAGGCGGCCGTCAACGCCAAGACTGCCATGGCGAGCTGACGCCCTGGCTGGCTCCCGGCGGCGCGGCTGCCCCGCATCCGCTCGTTGAGGACCTGCCGTGCGCCGATGGTGTCGCGCCGAATCACACAGGTTATTGACCCCGACAGCCCGGATGAACGCCTTTCAAGCCCTAGCTAGAAGTCTCACCGCGCCGATGGCCCTGGCCATCAATCTGCTGCTGCTCGTCGGACTCGGCCTGGTGGCGATATATCTCTATGTGGCGCCGCAGCTGCCCTCGGTGGAGCTGCTGCGGGACGTGCAGCTGCAGGAGCCGTTGCGCGTGTACACTGCAGACGGCAAGCTCATCGCGGAATTCGGCGCCCAGCGGCGCCAGCCAGTTGCCTTCAAGGATCTGCCGACCCTACTGGTGCGGGCCTTTCTGGCGGCAGAAGACGATCGCTTCTTCGAGCATCCCGGAGTGGACTACCAGGGACTGCTCCGCGCCGCCATGGCGCTGGTGCGCACCGGCGAGAAGCGCCAGGGCGGCAGCACGATCACCATGCAGGTGGCCCGCAACTTTTTTCTGTCCCCCGAGAAGACCTACCGGCGCAAGCTTGCCGAGACCCTGCTTGCCCTGCGTATCGAGAGCCGCTTTAGCAAGCAGGAGATCTTCGAGCTCTACGCGAACAAGATATTCTTCGGCCACCGCGCCTACGGCATCGCCGCGGCAGCCCAGACTTATTATGGCAAAAGTGTGGAGGCGCTGACCCTGCCCGAGATGGCGATGCTGGCCGGGCTGCCCAAGGGGCCCTCCATATTCAATCCCATCGCCAACCCCAAACGCGCACTGGAGCGACGCAACTATGTGCTGCGGCGCATGCACAGCCTGCGCTTCATCGATGACTCAGCCTACCAGCAGGCCCTGGCCGCGGTGGACGATGCCGAGCTGCATGGCAACGCCACCGAGGCGGATGCGCCCTATGTCGCGGAGATGGTCCGCCGGCAGATGTTCAACCGTTACGGGGACGCAGCCTACACGGGCGGCTTCCAGGTCTACACTACCGTTACCCCGGGCCTCCAGCAGGCTGCCACCCGGGCCCTGCGCCGGACCCTGCTGGCCTACGACGAGCGGCACGGCTACCGCGGAGCGGAGCGGCGGGTCCAAGGGGTGCCCGGCATGGGCGAGGCCGGGTGGGATGCGGTGGTGAGGGAGGTGCCGGTGGTCGGCGGGCTGCTGCCCGGTCTGGTGCTCAAGATCAGCGAGCAAGAAGCCTGGGTCTATCTGGGACAGGGGCGGGTGGCCAAGCTTGGCCTGCCCGCCATGGAGTGGGCCCGCAAATTCATCACCGTAGACCGACGAGGCAGCAAGCCCAAGAGCGTGAAGAGCGTTCTTGCCCCGGGCGACCTGGTGCGGCTGCGGGTGGATGACGATGGCAGCTGGCGTCTGGCGGAGGTCCCCCGGATCGAAGGCGCGCTGGTAGCGCTGGAGCCGGTCACCGGTGCCGTGCAGGCCCTCAGCGGGGGCTTCGACTACTCGGCCAGCAAGTTCAATCGGGCGGCCGATGCGCTGCGCCAGCCCGGGTCCAGCTTCAAGCCCTTCATCTATTCGGCGGCCCTGGAAAAGGGTTGGACGCCGGCGACCCTGGTGAGAGACGAGCCGGTGAGCTTCGTCGACGGCTCGGGGCATCTTTGGCAGCCGAAGAATTACGAGCGGCGCTATGAGGGTCCCATACGCTTGCGGGAGGCGCTGACCTTCTCCCGCAATCTCGCGTCGATCAATCTCCTGCATGCCTTGGGTGTGGATTACGCCATTCAGTATGCGCGTCGTTTCGGCTTCGGCAAAGCGGCCCTCCCGCATGGGCTGTCCCTGGCCCTCGGCACCGGTGTGGTCACCCCGTTAGAGATGGCCCGGGGCTACGCGGCGTTCGCCAACGGCGGCTTCCGCATCGAGCCCTACGTCATCGCCCGTATCCTCGACGGAACGGGCCACACCGTGTTCACGGCGGAGCCCGCCGTGGCCTGTCCCCAGTGCGGCTCTCAGGCCTCCGACGGTGCGGTGCAGGAGGTCACCCAGACAGAATCCGGCGGCCTACCGGTCAATCGTGCCCCCCGGGTGCTCAACCCGCGCAACGTCTACCAGCTGACCTCCATGCTGCGGGACGTGATCCGCCGCGGCACCGGGCGGCGCGCCCTGAAGCTTGGACGCTCCGATATCGCCGGCAAGACCGGTACGACCAACGACCAGCGGGATGCCTGGTTTTGCGGCTTCCAGCGCCATCTGGTCACCACTGCCTGGGTCGGTATGGATCAGCCCAGTCCCTTGGGCCGCCGCGAGACCGGCGCGCATGCCGCCCTGCCCATGTGGATCGACTTCATGGGTGTGGCTCTCGACGGCAAGCCCGAGGAGACGCTGCCCGCACCCCCGGGGATGGTGACCGTGCGCATCAACGCCGAGACCGGTAACCTCACCGACGCGGGGGATCCGGATTCGGTCATGGAGACGGTGCGGGACGAGTACGAGGTGATGTTGCTGGGACCAGACTCGCATGGCCCGCAGCGGGCTTACGCGCCGGCCCCCGGCTGGGAGAGCGCCCCGGGCGATCGCTATGGCAGCAACGTGCCCGCCGGCCAGGCCTATGGCGCCGTGCCCGGCCGACCCCAGAGGGCACCCCAGAGGTCGGCGGTCACCGATCTGTTTTAGCCCCCATGCCCCACCGAGTCGACAGGCTGATTGCCAATGTCGCGCCGGCGGCTGCCGTGCTGGGCATGGGGATGCTGCTGGGACACCAGGTGCGGGCGCTCTCCCGGGCCGAGCTGAGGCTACTCGTCTATTTGCCCGCCGCCGTCGTCGTCGCCGGCATGCTGCTCACCCTGGGATTCAAACGCAGCCGCGGCTTCTTTCTGCTGCTGCTGTTGGGTCTGGTGCATGGGGCGGTGGCGGTTGTGCTGCCCCAGGCCGCGGAGCGCCGGCTGGATCCCAGCATCATGTATGTGGCGCTTTGCGTGCTGGTGCCGATTAACGTGCTGGCGCTGGGGCTGCTGGAGGAGCGTGGGGTATGGACCGGGCGTGGCGCGGTGCGACTCGTGGTGCTGCTGCTGCAGGTGCCTCTGGTGCTGCGACTGGGACACCTGGGAGGCGCTTGGGCCACCGGGGCCGGGGGCCTGTGGTGGCTGGCGCCCTGGACCCTGTCGGCCACGCCGGTGCCGCCCGCGGCCCTGGGGCTCATGCTCGTGGCCGCCGCGGCGCTCTCGGCGCGGGCGGTGCGGCGCGGGGCCGCGCTGGACACCGGACAGCTGGGTGTCCTGGCGAGCCTCGGGCTGGTGCTGCACTACCGCGACGACGGTGCCGCCGCGTTGCTGCAGCTGTCAGGCGCGGGCGTGATCGTCATGGTCGCGGTGCTGCAGGACTCCTACCGCATGGCTTTCCTGGACGAGCTCACCGCGCTGCCGGGGCGCCGCGCGCTGCAGCTTCAACTGTTGAAGCTCGGCAGCCGCTATGCGGTGGGCATGTTGGACGTGGATCACTTCAAGCAGTTCAATGACCGCTACGGTCATGACGTGGGCGACCAGGTGCTGCGCCTGGTCGCGGCGACCATGCGACGGGTGGGTGGCGGCGGCAAGCCCTTTCGCTATGGCGGGGAGGAGTTCACGGTGGTGTTTCCGGGCAAGACCGCGGCCGACGCAATGGCCCATCTGGAGGCACTGCGCCAGGCGGTGGAGCAGGCCGGATTCGTGGTCCGCTCGTCCACACGACTCCGCCGGCCGCCGCCCCACGGGCAGCGGCGAGGTGGGGGAAAGCGGGTCTCCGTGACCATCAGCATCGGTGTGGCCGAAGGCGAGCGTGCCGCCGTGCCCGCGGAGGCCCTCAAGGCGGCGGACAAGGCCCTGTATCGGGCCAAGAGCAAGGGTCGAAACCAGGTCTGCCGCTGAGACCCCGGCCCGTATGTCTCTGCCCGGGTCGGCGGCGGGCGGCTGGAGATCCGTCAAAACCGCGGGCGAGCAGCGGGAGATTCAAAGGGGCAGGGCGATGTACAAAGTGTGTCCCAAGTGCGGTCATGAGCGCCAGTCCCAGGAGTCGGCGCCGTCGGCAGACGCGTGCCCGCAGTGCGGGCTGATCTACTCCAAGTGGCTGCACCAGCGCTTCAGCGCCCCAGAGGCGCCCGCCGCCGGGGTGCCGCACAACGAGCGCATGTTGGTGCGGCTCAAGGCCCAGCTGCTGCAGGTGGAAGAATCGGTGGATCCGCTGGCGTTCTACGGCCGGCTGGGCGCCTACGTGCTGTTCTTCGTCTGGGGCTGGTATTTCATTTTGCTCGGCGTGGATCCGGATGCCTTGATGGCCTCCTTCATGCACAACATCAATCTGGTGTTTCACGAGGCCGGCCACTTGATCTTCCGGCCTTTCGGCTGGTTCATGATGGTGCTGGGCGGCAGTCTGGCCCAGCTGCTGATGCCCGCCATCGTCACCGGATCCCTGCTCTGGCGGGCGGACAACTTCGGCGCCAGCATCGGGCTTTGGTGGCTGGCTCAGAGCATGATGGATCTTGCGCCCTACATCGACGATGCCCGCTCGCTCACCCTGCCCCTGCTGGGAGGCGGCACCGGACAGGACCGTCCCGGAATGCACGACTGGCAGAACATCCTGGGACATCTGGGCTGGCTGCAGCGGGATCACGCCATCGCTCACGGGGTCTATGGCACGGCCGTGGTGCTCATGCTGGTCGCCTTCGTGTGGGGCGGCGTGCTGCTGTGGACCCAGCGCCGGGGCCTGCGCTGAGTGAGTCCGGACCTCAGTTGAGCTGGATGCGCTGGCCCCAGGGCACCTTGGCCTTGCCCTTGACCAGCCAGAGGATCGGGAAGGGCGGCTCGCCGCGGGGGAACTCGCCCTGGGCGTCGGTGAAATAGACCAGCAGGTCCGGCCTGGGGTCGTTGTGCTCGACCCAGTCGAACACCGGCCGGAAAGAGGTGCCGCCGCCCCGGGGCAGGCGCTCGGGTAGCACGCACTCCTCCCAGGGCTCGTAGATCCAGGGGGCCCCCGGGGCGAGCCGGGCGTCGCAGGGCAACAGGGTGAGCCGGGCGCGGATCTGGCCCTTGATGGCATTGACCTCCGCCAGGAACTCGCCGATCTCGGCGTCTCCCACGGAGCCGCTGGTATCCACCGCCACCACCACGCTCACCTGGCCGCTGCGCAGCCGGGGTAAGATGGCCGAGCCCTCGCGCTTGGACGGCCGGGTGTAACTGTAGTCGTCTCGTCCCA
>CAYQDX010000183.1:0-8068 GCA_964416345.1 uncultured Ectothiorhodospiraceae bacterium | reverse complement strand
CAGCACCGGCCAACCGTTCATGTATCCGCGCAACTCGCTTAGCTACACTGAGAATTTCCTCCACATGATGTTCGGCACGCCGTGCGAGGAGTATCAGCCGCGCCCCAAGCTGGCCCGCGCCATGGACCGCATCTTCATCCTGCACGCCGACCACGAACAAAATGCTTCGACCTCCACGGTGCGTCTGGCGGGATCCTCGGGAGCCAATCCCTTCGCCTGCATCGCCGCCGGCATCGCCGCCCTGTGGGGTCCCGCTCATGGCGGCGCCAACGAGGCCGTCGTCAACATGCTCGCGGAGATCGGCGACAGCTCCCGTATCGGCCACTACATCGACCGCGCCAAGGACAAGGATGACAGCTTCCGCCTGATGGGCTTCGGCCACCGGATCTACAAGAACTACGACCCGCGGGCCAAGCTCATGCGGGAGACCTGTCACGAGGTGCTCGATGAGCTGGGACTGCGTGACGAGCCGCTGTTCAAGCTTGCCCTGGAGCTGGAGCGCATCGCCCTGGAGGACGAGTACTTCATCGCCAAGAAGCTGTACCCCAACGTGGACTTTTACTCCGGCATCATCCTGCGGGCATTGAGCATTCCGCAGAACATGTTCACCGTCATCTTCGCGGTGGCCCGCACGGTGGGCTGGATTGCCCAGTGGAACGAGATGCTCGGCGAGCCCCACCGCATCGGGCGACCGCGCCAGCTCTACACCGGCGAGACCAAACGCGAGTTCGTTCCCGTCGCGGAGCGAAAGTAGCGGTGCCGCCTGCGCGCCGGGCCGACGGGAGTGCACATGCCTCTGTAGTCCATGGATTACATGGGAATGGTCCCCCGGCTCATTGACCGCCAAGAGCAGTCACGAGAGACTCAACCTGCAGTTCTCCTATGCACCATAGGGATTCAGGACAGGGATCGTCTCCTTTTCCCGCCGCTGCGGCATCCATCTCCAGAACCGGCCTGGCGATGGTCTGTATGTCCTTCTCATCCTCTACATACAGGATCTTTCGCAACGGCCTGCTCATAAGGTCCTCGGCCCAGACCACCTGGCCCAGCGCCCGGCGGCCGCCAACCACCGACACGAACAGTGGATGGACGCGCCGCTCGACCCGGCTCAGGTCGCGGGTCACCCCGAGTATCACCGGGGCGACGCGGTGCAGCGCCAACAGACCCGAGGCGAGCGCCCGGTCGAGCTTGCGGCCCAGGAACGCATCATAGGAGCGATCCGGCAGTGCGATGTCTATCCCCACCACGGCCGGCTGCGCCGCTGCAAGGGCCTCGAACAGCTTGCCGAAATGCTCGTGCCAGAGGGTATTGGGCTCGGGCAGCTCCCGGGTTTGATCATCGATGCCGATGATCACCGGGTCCCGTGCCACCGGACGCGGCAGGTCCAGGCGCTCCACCGGGGGGCAGCCCCCGCGGAGTCCATCGTCTCGGCGGTCAGCCGATAGCGCAGGTGCAGCGCTGGGCTGTCGTTGCTCGCGTCGGCGTCACTCACGGGGTTGGCGAAGTGGATTCGGTAGCTGACGCTGCCGGTCTCGGGCGGACTCATGCCGGTCAAGTGTAGCAGGACCATCTCCTTGCGCTGCAATGCCGACAGGGGCGCGAAGGTGTTGGGCGTGCCGACCAAGGTCTCGCGGCTGTCGGCCAAGTCCGCATCGCGCCGCAGCACTGTGGCCCCCTTCGCTGGAGCCGGTGGCCTCTCGGTGCCGAAAGCTACCGTTCGAAGCAGGCGCACAAGCATAGCAGAGGCCGTCGGTGGCCACCCTACGGCGTCCCGCCCCGTCGTAGGGGTAGGATCCCATGCGCGATTCTGGGGCAGGTGGCGAAGAACGCGTGCCGCCGCGGTGCAATTGTCTGGGGATTCCGCCGTACTCCACTCGGACTTGCGACACTAAGCCGCTGACAGGGCGTAAGACATTGGATTGGCACATCGCATGCAGCTGTCAAGGCGTGGCCTCCCGTTCATTCCCCCTGGCGGGCCCGGCCACTGAGCCATCACGACTGGCATAGTCTCCTCCTACTCTTCAGGGGCTCCCAGGGGCTCGCCGCGCGCGGGAAGTCACCCGTGAGCGACCGGTCCCTGGGCCCCTGAGCTTTTTTCCCGAGCGGTCTAGGACCCTCCTTCTCGATCGCCCGGAACGCGACGCTGACACGGGTGGCGGCTCAGCAGTCTATCCGATTGACTCCGCCCAACCCACCGATGTTGACTGCCGAAGATGTTTTGTGCTCGTTCTCTTCTGTGCTAGGATTAGAACCAATGGAGAACGTTGGGCCGGGGCACCCGTCCCGGCCGACCCGGCGAGGATGCAGCCGGGCACACATTTTGTCAGATTGGGAGTCATGCCATGCAACGCCAGAGCATCTTCATGCGCGATCAAGTTCGCGATCGCGTCGCAAGCATCATGGGCTGGAATCCTTTGGAGCCGGAAGAGCCGCCGATTCGACTCGGTGAATACCTGCTCACGGGGATTCTGACGGCGGTATATCTCTTGGCGCTCGCCGCCGCTGCGTGAGCCGCCAGATGTCAGTTGGACAGATCCCGGTAAGGGCGTGCTCGGACCGAATCCAGGAGGATGACTATGAACCTCGCACTGACTCGTAAGCAGCAGGCAATTTACGAATTGCTCCGAGACCGTACCGATGCCTTCAATCAGCCGCCCACGCTGGACGAGCTCTGCCAGGCGCTCGGACTGCGCTCGCGCGGGTCCTTGCACAAGCACATTCAGGCACTGGTGGACGCCGGTCTGGTGGAGCCCATGGATCACAAGCGGCGTGGCATAAGGTTGAGCCCGGACAGTGGCCTGGAAGGCGCCCTACCCCTGCTAGGCTACATCGCGGCCGGCAGACCAATCGAGGCGGTAATGGACTCTCGCACCGTTGAGGTCCCCCCGGCCCTGCGCACAGGGCTGGATTGCTATGTGCTGCAGGTCAGGGGCGACTCGATGGTCGAAGACGGAATACTGGACGGAGATTGGGTCGTGGTCGAGCCGCGCAGCCACGCTCGCAACGGAGAAATCGTCGTAGCCCTGGTCGACGACGCCGAAGTCACGCTGAAGCGTATCCTCCAGCGACCGAACGAGGTGGTCCTCTACCCCGCTAATAGCGCTATGGAGCCGCTGCACTACACCCCCGACCGGGTCCAGGTGCAGGGCGTGGTGGTGGGACAAATGCGCTCCTACCGTTAGGAGCCTAACCCCATTGCTCGAATCAGACCGGTAGCGGTCGCTTGGACTTGCCCATTCGCCGGGCGTGGCTCGACGCATCCCGCGCTTTAGGGGCAAAGCCCCTCATGTGGCGGCCGGCATGCGTCGCAGGGCAACCTTGCGGTGCCTCTCTGCCGATGAGCGTCAAGCGGTGGGTACTTGCGCGGGCTACCTGCACCATTAGAAAGACATGCTGAAAGTTCGAGTGGTGACAAAGTACGGCTCGTCCAACGTCAAACGTGCCGTGAAACGCAAGGCGGCTTACCAAATTGATTGACGGAGAGGGCGGGATTCGAACCCGCGCGGGGTGTAAGCCCCAACCCGATTTCGAGTCGGGCCCGTTATGGCCACTTCGGTACCTCTCCGTGGGACTTTTTAGGATACGGCTTTTGCCGTCCCACCACAAACGGCAGGACGCCGCCGTCAAGTGAGCTCCCGCCAGCCCAGGCCAGTGTCCTGGCCGGCGATTGCGACCCAGGACGCAGTGCACGACAGGGCGTTGGCAAGCGCCGCGGCAGCCAGGGCGGGAAGGTTGTTGCGCTCGCTCAGGTGGGCCGCGACAATGTGCTGCAGGCGAGAGGTGTCGACCGTGGCGAGCAGCTGTGCCGCCTGGTGGTTGCTGAGATGGCCGTGCCAGCCGGCGACCCGGCGCTTGAGAGACTCCGGATAGGGCCCGGTGGCGAGCATGCCCGCGTCGTGATTGCACTCCAGGATCAGGGCGTCACAACCACCAAGCATGCGCTGCACGTGGGGTGTCGGTGAGCCGATGTCGGTCAGCAGACCCAACTTGCGCGCGCCATCGTACAGAACAAACTGCGTGGGCTCGCGGGCATCATGCGGGACCGGAAATGGATGCACCTCCAGATCCCGGAGGGTGAAGGGCTGGTGACAGCTGATGGGGCGAAACCCCGGCAGCTCCTGGAGTCCCGCCGCACTCGCGGTGCCCGGAGATGCAAGCACCGGGATGGCGTGCCGGCGGGACAGCAAGGTCACGCCCCGCACATGATCGTTGTGCTCGTGGGTGACGAGTATGGCGCTGAGATCCCCGGGCTGCTTGCTGAGCCTACCCAGACGGAGCTCAAGCTCTTTAAGAGGAAAGCCGCTGTCCACCAGGACGCAGTCAGCGCCACGCTCAACGAGCGTGGCGTTGCCCCGGCTGCCGCTGCCCAGGGAGGCGAAACGCACTACTTGAGCTGTTCTTCCAGTAGCGAGAGGATGCGCCGGGCGGTGTCGGACTTGTCCTCGCCGCCATCCTTGTCGCGCACCACGACCTCGGTCGTGTGGTCTCCCTGCTCCAGCAGTTTGATCTGGAGCTGTGCCTTGGAATCCGGCTCGTGGCTGCCACGCCGCCAGAAGGCCAGCTTGGACAAGAAGCTCTTCTTTTCCCCGCTCTCCTTGTCGGGATCGATATAGCGTACGTAGTAGAGACCCTTGGCGCGATCCCGGTCCTCCACCGTGAACCCGACCCGATCGAGTGCGAGTCCAGTGCGCTGCCAGGCGCGCGCGAAGCCTTCATCCACCCGCAGGCGGGTCGAGCCACCGGCACCGCTCACCAAATGGGCGCGCTTGGGCGCCGGGGCGGCATTGGCAAGCTTGGTCTCCGCCCGACGCTTGTCGATGCCGAAGGCCACCATGATTCGGCTGAGCATCTCCGCCTCCAGCTCGGGATCCGAGGGACGCGCCTGCCAGACGAACGTCTCACCCTGGGCAACTTCCTGCATGCCGCGGTGCGTCAGGTAGAGATTGGTGGTGCCGGCCTGCTCGCCGCGCTCCAGGCGTACCCGGAACTTGTCCCGGGTCGCTGCCGAATACACCGAGTCCAGTATCTTGCCCAGACTGCGACGGATGAAGCCCTGGGGAATGTCGGCGCGATTCTCGGCCCACTCGGTCTCCACGATGCCCACCCGCGGGTCTTCGCGCTTGATCAGGAATCCTTGCTGAATCCAAAAGTTATGCACCCGCTTCCACACGACGTCGGGAGGCGCTCCGATCACCAGCCAGCGGTAGTTGCCGTCACGCTCCAGGTGCACGTCGTCCGGCTGTACCAGCACCGTCTCCCGCCGTGCCTTCTGCGGCGCTTTACGCTCGCTGGCATAGTCCGAGTAAGTCGCCGTGCCGGCCGCATTCACGTCCGGCACCACCATGAGGTCGTCGATGGTGGACTTGGTGAGATCCGGCGGAACCTCCAAAGGGGGCCGGGTCTGGCTGGTCTTATAGTCGGCACTGCTGTCGCGAACCACGTTGCCCAGCTTGGGCATCCAGCTGCAGGCGCCCAGCAGGCCGGCCATCACCAGCGGGGCGATGGTCTTGCAAGATGTGTTCATGAATCCCACGCTAGGTTGTCAGTCGATTACTTCGGCGTGCCGCAGCGCCTGCCTGACGGTCTCATGATGGCGCTCCGATAGCGGTGTGAGGGGAAGCCGAATACCCGCCGGCACAAGTCCCATCGCCCACAGCGCCCATTTCACCGGGATTGGATTGGCCTCGACGAAGAGCGCTGCATGCAGTGGCACCAACGTCTCGTTCAGCGTCCGCGCCTTCTCAGCCTGACCCGCGAGCGCCGCCTCGGCGGCCTCATGCATGATCCTGGGAGCGACATTGGCGGTCACCGAGATGACCCCCCGCCCGCCTAGCAGCATCAGCTCCACGCCCGTTGCGTCGTCGCCGCTGTACAGGTCCATCCTCGAGCCGCAGCGCTCGAGGATTGCGCGCGCGCGGTCCAGGTTGCCCGTTGCCTCCTTGATACCCACGATGTTCGACAATGCCGCCAGGCGCTCCACCGTTTCCGGCAAGATGTCGCAGGCGGTACGCCCTGGGACGTTGTAGAGGATTTGCGGTACGGGAACGGCATCGGCCACCGCTTTGTAGTGCAGATAAAGACCTTCCTGGGTGGGCTTGTTGTAGTACGGTGTGACCAGCAGACAGGCGTCTGCCCCCGCCGCCATGGCGCACCGCGTCAGCTCGATGGCCTCCCGGGTAGAATTGGAGCCCGTGCCGGCGATCACCGGGATCCGTCCGCGCACCTGCGCCACCACTTCCCGGATGATGCCGCAGTGCTCGGCCTGGTCGAGAGTCGCCGACTCCCCGGTCGTTCCTACTGCCACGATGGCGTCGGTGCCCTGCTCGATGTGGTACTCCACCAGTCGGCGCAGGCTTTCATTGTCCACCGCGCCGCCCGCGGCCATGGGCGTGACGAGCGCCACCATGCTGCCGTGAAACATGCACCGCCCCCAATCGTGAGCTAAACACGCATGGTACTTTGAGAGCGCGTGACCTGGCAAGGTTGCCACAGGCGGGGACGGTGCCGCCCATGTCTCATCGCCACTGCGCAGATCAATGACTTTGGGTTATGCTTTGGCTGCGCCGCCGGACCGCCGCCAACTGAGGAGAGCCGCGCGACCGGGCCCGCATTCCCCAGCCAGACTATAGCGCGCCGAAGCTCGGCGCCCGCCGACCCGTCGCAGGCGGTAGCTTATACGGAAGACTTGACGATGACGCCACACTCTAAGACCCAAGGGGTCCGTATGGAAAACCTGTTGGTGATCTCGGCTCTGGGTCGGGACCGACCAGGCATCGTCGATCTGCTGACCGAGCGGATCGTCGACCATGGGTGCAACATCATCGACAGCCGGATGACCGTGCTGGGGGGAGAGTTCGCCATCATCCTGCTGCTTTCGGGCCAGTGGAATGCCATCGCCAAGATGGAGAGCGCCATCGCCGGAGCGGAGCGTGACCTCGATCTGACCATCATCTCCCGGCGCACCCGGCCTCGGGAGCACAGGGTCAACCTGCTGCCCTACTCCGTCGAGGTCGTCGCGCTGGATCACCCCGGCATCGTGCACCAGATCGCCAACTTCTTCTCCGGCCGCAACATCAACATCGAGGATCTGTATACCTCCACCTACGCCGCGGCGCATACTGGGACCCAGATGTTCTCCCTGAACATGACGGTCGAGGTCCCCGCCACAATCCACATCGCCACCCTGCGCGACGAGTTCATGACCTTCTGCGATGAGCTGAACCTCGACGCGGTCATCGAACCGATCAAGGGTTGAGGCGCCCCTCCGGCGCTGGTTCCGCGCGGGCCGGCGACGCGCGGCCGCGGCTTGGGCCTCATTCGCGCGCCTGTCACGCTCCCGCGGCAGGACGGCAAAACCGGTCTCGCCGCTGCCGCCCGGCTCCCATGGTGCTGCGCCGGCATAACGAGCCTAGTCATCCATCACCACCGAAGCCCAAAGATCCCAATGCCAGATACCACCTCACCAAGCAAGCGTGTGTTCGTAGTCGATACCAATGTGCTGATGCACGATCCCACCTCCATCTTTCGCTTCATGGAGCACGACGTCTATCTGCCGATGGTGGTGCTGGAGGAGCTGGACGCGGGAAAGAAAGGTCTGTCGGAGGTCGCCCGCAACGTACGGCAAGTCAGTCGCTTCCTCGATGATCTGATTCGCGGCGCCAGCAGGGAGCAGATCGAGCTCGGCCTGCCCCTGCCCGGACCCGGCTACAACGGCAAGGTCGGCGCCCTGGGGGGCAGGTTGTTCCTGCAGACCCAGGAGATGGCCTCGGACCTGCCGGTGTCCCTACCCGGCAGCCGCCCCGACAATACCATCCTCGGCACGGTGATGGCCCTCCAGGCGGCGCACCCCGAGACGACGGTCACCCTGGTGTCCAAGGACATCAACCTGCGCATCAAGGCAGCAGTATTGGGGATCCACGCCGAGGATTACTACAACGACCAGGTGCTCGACGACGTCAACCTGCTCTACAGCGGCACCTATGCCCTGTCGGAAGATTTCTGGAGCACCCACAGCAAGGACATGAAGTCCTGGCAGGAGGAAGGTCGCACCTTCTACGAGGTGCGCGGC
>CAYQDX010000182.1:0-8107 GCA_964416345.1 uncultured Ectothiorhodospiraceae bacterium | reverse complement strand
CGCCGGGCAGCGCCGCGCAATTGAGCTTGATGAGCGGCCTGTCGTTTCGCCGGCTGCGACTGTGGAGGGTCCAGGCCACCAGCTCCTTGCCGACCCCGGTCTCCCCGGTGAGGAGCACCGTGCTGTCGGTGCGCGCGACTCGTGCGACGTGGTCCAGCACGTCCCGCATGGCCGCGGATACGCTGACGATGTCACTCGCTCCAACCTGCCGTCTGACCTCCTCTTGCAGGTATTCGGTTTCCAGCATCAGCTGCTTGAGTCGCCGCTCCGCGCCATGCCGCTCATCGAGATCACGCAGGATCAAGGTGTAGATTGGTCCCCCCTCCCCCGTATCCGCCTTCGAAATGGTGAGCTCGACGGGAAACTCCCTGCCGTCGGCCCGCCGCGCGCTCATCCCCTCCGGGGCCCACACCTGACCCGCTGGAGGCTGTCCGCCGGCACCCGGATCACCCACAAAGGTCTCCAACAGGTGGCGGAAGCGCTTGGACAGGAAACGGTCGAACGGCTGGCCCATGGCCCAAGCCGCGGCGCAGCCGAAGGTCCTTTCGGCGCTGCGATTGAACATCGTGATGTGGCGCCGCGCGTCGATGGTTACGATGGCATCGGTCGCGGAGCCCAGAATGGCTGCCAGTCGCGCCTCCCCGCGGCGCAACGCCTGGTCCATGTTGCGACGCTCCAGCTCCGCGGCGACGCGCGCCCCGAAGATCTGGAACACCGACATCTCACGGGGCTCGCCGTAGAAGGGTTTGTCGTCGATGATTGCCAGGTGTGCCATGACCTCGCCGCGGGTGTCGATCAGCGGCATTGCCAGATAGCTCTCGGCCCCCATCTCGGCAAGCCCGGGGTCGCGCGGGAACAGTGCGGCGACGTTCTGGGTATAAAGGCGGGTGTGCCCTGCCAGGACGTCCTGGCAGGGGGTGTGCAAGAGGTCATACTCAATGGGCTCCAGGAACCCCTCGGGGGTCCAGAACGCCAGCGTACGGACCCGACTGCGACTGCCCGCAAATTCCGCGACGAAGGCCCACTTAACGCCCAGGGCGCGTGCCAGGCGGCGCACCAGCTGACGGAAGAACTCCTCGCCGATGACCGCCGCGGTTCCCGCGACGATCTCGCGCAAGACGTTCTCGACCTTCTTATCGTCTGTTTGCTCCATGGCCTCCCGTGTGCCCTTGACCCTTGCAAGACGCGCTGCCGACTCCTGCAAGTCAGGTCGCATCCATCCTCATGGGTCGTGCGCGAGTGCTATCACTCGCCTTCCCAGTAGTTGAGAGATTCACTCTCGCGCCCAACGAACATGAAGCGTTCTGTCTCCCATTAGGTCCTAGTTCTCCGTCCAGGTGAGAATTGCGGATGCAGAGCCCCCCACATACCGCCAGGCAAGGCGCCGTGCGCGGGCCGGACTGCGCGGCGAATTCGCACGCGCTGCCCGCCGCCACGGCTGGCTCCGGCCCTCAGCTCTCGGCCTGCAGCACCACCGGCACGTCGAGCTCGCGGCCGTTGCGCCAGATGCGTAGGACTACCCGGTCGCCGACGTGGTAGTCGTCCAGCCTGGACTGCAGGGCACCGATGCTGTCCACTGGCTTGCCGTCCACGGCCTCGATCATGTCACCGGGAACGACGTCGCCGCTGCTGCTCACGCGGGTGCTGCGCAGGCCGGCGGCCTCGGCGGCCGAGCCGGACTCGACCTTGAGCACCAGCACCCCGGTCACGCCCAGCTGCTGGATGGCGGCGCGGTTGATGTCCGCGTCCATGGTGATGCCCAAACTCGGGTGGATGTACTTGCCCCGGACGATGAGCTGGGGCACGACTCGATTGACGGTATCCACCGGCACGGCGAAGCCGATGCCGGCGTAGGCGCCGGAGGGGCTGTATATGGCGGTATTGATGCCGATGAGGCGGCCCGCGCTGTCCAGCAGCGGGCCGCCGGAGTTGCCGGGGTTGATGGCGGCGTCGGTCTGGATCAGATGCTCGATGACGGCACCGCTGTCCTCCTCCAGCGAGCGATCCAGGGCCGAGACGACGCCGGTGGTCAGGGTGTAGTCGAGCCCGAAGGGGTTGCCGATGGCAAAGACCTTCTGGCCGACTATCAAATCACCACTGGTGCCGATGGGCACCGGTGGCGGCCGGTTGAAGGGCACGTTGATGCGCAGCACCGCCAGGTCGTGGGAGGGGCTGGCGCCCACCAGCACCGCGCTATAGCTGCGCCCGTCGTTGAGCCCCACGACGGCCTCGGAGGCGCCCTCGATGACGTGGTTGTTGGTCACCACGTCGCCCAGATCGTCCCAGATGAAGCCGGAGCCCGAGCCCTTGGGCACGCTGCGCACGTTGCGCGTCCACACGTCGAGCACGCGCTGCCGGGTGGTGATGTACACCACCGAGGGGCTCGCCCGCTGGAAGATCTCGATGGTGGTCTGCTCCTCGTCCGCCAGCGCACCTCGTGGCGTCACCGCCCGCGGCACCGCCGTCAGGCCAATCAAGTAGTTCTGGATCCAGGGCAGGAGCTGCCAGAGCACCAGTATCAGCACGATGCTCCAGGTGAGCCAGCGCAGGCGGCGCAGAACGGGATCGGTCTGGGTGCTCATGGGCGGGTCTCGCTGCTGGCTCCAAATTCGAAGCAGGACATGCCCAGATTGCCATAATCGAAGCCGTGATGGATGCGGCGGCCCGATCTCTCGCCGCCGCCGGCGGCCCAGGCGACCAGCAGCGGCAGGAAATGCTCGGGGGTGGGATGGGCCAACGCAAATTCCTGGGGCAGCCGCGAAGGGTCCGAGACGGCGGCAACCGGCCCGGAAGAGAGCACCAGGTCCGGGGCGCCGTGGGACACGAACAAGGTTGGCAGGGACATTTGCATCCCTGTCGACTGGCGCCTCCCCGGCGAGACTACTTGCGTATGCCCTCCACGGTGAGCACCAGCTCCACCTCGTCGCCCAGGGGGCCCAGGTTGTGGTGCATGCCGAAATCGCTGCGCTTGAGGTGCATGGTGCCGGTATAGCCCCGCCGGTAGCCGCCCCAGGGATCCTTTCCGGCGCCGATAAACCGCGTCTCCACGGTGACGGGGCGGGTCACCCCGTGCAGGGTGAGATTGCCGGTGAGGACGCCGGTGTCCCCATGGGGCTCGAACTTGGTGCTGACGAAGGTCGCCTCGGGATACTTCTGCACGTCCAGAAACTCGGCCGAGCGCAGATGCTCATCCCGTTTCTCGTGGTTGGTATCGATGCTGGCCGTCTCCACCTGCACCCGGATGCTGGATTTGCCCGGGTCCTCCGCATCGTAGGTCATGTCGCCCGAGACCTTGTCGAAGCGCGCCTGCAGGATGCTGAATCCCAGATGGTGGATGCGGAAGCTGACGAAGGTGTGGGCGGGGTCGACAGTGTACTGCTCGGCCCCAATGGCGCTGCCACTGGCGGCGAATCCCAGCAATGTAATCACCAGGAGCAGCGGTCTGTGGGTCATACGCATGTCTAGTCCTCCTTGGATGGGCATTCGGCTAGGCGGCCGGCAGGCTCTTGTGGCTGCCGTCGCACAGTGGGGCACTCTTGGTGGTCTTGCAGCCGCAGAAGTACACGGTCCTGCTCTCTTCGGCCAGGTAGCGTACGGGCTGGAATCCCGTGCCCTTGTGGGAGCCATCGCAGAAGGGCTGATTCTGGCTGCGCCCGCAGCGGCACCAGTAATATTCCTTTCCGGTCTCCACTTCGACCGCAAAGGGCGCTCGACTGGCAATTACACTTTCGGCCATGGGGTTATCTCCTCGTGGGTCGTATCTGATTGGATATCACGCTGCCCGAGCTGCCGGCGCAAGCACCCCAGAATGGTCCAGGATCCGGGCCTGGCGGGCGGGCCTGACTCTCAGGCTCGAGCCACATTCTGCAGATCACTCGACCTTAGTACAATCCATCCCGGAAGCGATACAGTGTCTCCAATTCATAGACAATTGGAGTCACTCATGGACAAGCTCACCTGCATGCGGGCATTCGCGGACGTGGTGGAGGCCGGGGGATTCTCCCAGGCGGCGCGGCGGGTGGGACTGTCCAAGGCGTTGATCAGCAAGCATGTCGCCCAGCTGGAGGCTGCCCTCAAGGTGCGCCTGCTGCACCGCACCACGCGCCAGATGAGCCCCACCCCACTCGGTGCCGCCTACTACGAGCGCTGCCGCATGCTGCTGGCGGAGCTCGACGAGCTGGAGGCCGCCGTGCAGGAGGCCCACGCCACCCCGACGGGAGAGCTGCGGGTGAGCGCGCCCGGCTCCTTCGCCGAGCTGCACCTGATGGCCCCGGTGGCGGCGCTCTGCGCCCGCTACCCGGCGGTGCAGGTGAGTCTGCAGCTCACCGACCGCTACGTGGATCTGGTGCAGGAAGGCATCGACGTCGCCATCCGCATCGCCGAGCTGCCCGACTCCAGCCTGGTGGCGCGGCCGTTGGCGGCGGTGCGCATCATCACCTGCGCCGCGCCCGGCTACCTGCAAGTCCACGGCGAGCCGCAGCATCCGAAGCAGCTCGATGGCCACCGCTGCATCATTGACACGAACTACGAGGACACCAACCGCTGGCTGTTCCTCGACGCCGGCCAACGCCTGCGTGTGCCCGTGAGCGGGCCGGTGTGGGTGAACGGGGCGCTCGCGACTCGTACCCTTGCGCTGAGCGCCAGCGGTATTGCTCGCATTCCCTCATTCGTGGTGGGAGAGGACATCCGCGCCGGACACCTGCGGGCGATCCTGGAGCCCTACGAGCCTCCCGAGCTTTGGGTCTACGCGGTCTATCCCCACCGGCGTCATCTCTCCGCACGGGTGCGCCTGTTCATCGACACTCTGGTCGAGTCCTTCGGCAGCGAATCGTCATGGATGCTCCCACCGGCGGCAGCGGGATGATTTCCCCGTGGGAGGCGAGCCCGCTCGGCGACTCTTCAAGCAGTACGGCTCGCTTCGCCAACGGCTCAGCAAACTCTACGGCGCACCCTCTTGTAGGGTGCGGCTGAGCGCAGCGAAGCGCGCCGTTCCCGGCGTGCTTGGTCGGGGAAGATTCGGCCAGAGGGCTGGCCTCCTACCGGGCGGCAGACGATCCCCCTGTAGGAGGCGAGCCCTCTCGGCGACTCTTCAATCCAGTCTGAAGCCGCTATTCCGTGGACTCGGCGCCTGCGCAGTCGCAGCCGTGCTCGTGCTGATGCTCATGGTGGTGGTCCCCGTGCTCGCCGGACAGGGCCGGTGCCAGCGTATCGCCGGCGGCTAGCTTGGTCACCGCCGAGCGGGGATCGGTCTCACCCGTGACCACCACCCGGATGCCACGCCCCGCCAGGCGCTGGGCCAGGCCATGGCCACAGCCCCCGCTGATGAGCACCTCTGCCTGATCCAGCGGATGCGGCCCGGCGCCGTGATGCTCGTGCAGGGACATCTCCTTCGGCAGGTCTAGCCTGCCGGCATCGCTCACTTTGCCGTCGGGCCCCACCTCGTAGAGCAGGAAGCGCCGGGTCTTGCCGGCATGGCCCGTGATGGTCCGGAAATTCTGGCTCGTGACTGCAACTTTCATCTGAGCTCTCTCCAGTATTCAATCCGGTGCGCGGATGCCGCCCTTGCGTGCAGCACTTGCCGTGCCCTTCAGCAGCACCAGGACAACGAGCAAGTCCAGCAGGCCGGCGCCGATCAGCCAGAGTGCCATCATCAGCTGGGCGTGCTGGGCCATCTCGAAGCTGGCGGCGAGCCCCATCACCATGGCGAAGAAGGCGATGGGAAAATGCACGAGTGGATGCTTTGTCGGCATCGCGTGGAGTCCTCCGGCCGGCGCACGACGCCTCAGTTGGCCAGAAGACTAAGGCAATGATCGGACGCCGGCATTGACGATCCGCAATGGCCCCGAAACCGTTGTGGGAATTACAGAAGACCCGAGATTCTCGCCAAGGCGCAAAGGCGCCAAGGGATTCCTAAGCCTGTTTGAGTCGTCCTGGGCGTGGCGAGGCGGGGAAAGCGAAGCGACGAGGCGCGGTCATAACGGGGACTCTATGCACAAGAGCCGTCAGCTCTGTTCTTCCTCCTCCACCTCATTCAATCGCTGAAATACCTGGACGACCGGTCCCAGCAGCTCCGCATCCGGACGCTGGTCTTCCGGAGCCGGCAATGCACCGAGGGACACTGGATAGCCTTCTTAGGGGCCCGTCGGGCCCGCCGAGCATCGCCGTCCAACGGCGATAAGGCCCGATCGGGGGGGCGCATGGATGCGCTTCCGCGCCTTTGGGGTGAGCGGCGGGATAGGAGCCGCGAACGCCCGTCCAGGGATGGATGGGCTGAACAAGCGCGCAGGGACGCGTGCAACCAACCAGACAGCGGGCGCTACTGCCCTTGGAAACTTTCGCTTAGGGAAGTTGGGTTACGCCCTGTGGGCTAACCCAACCTACTCGGCTTTCGCTTGGGGATGTTGGGTTACGCCCTGCGGGCTAACCCAACCTACTCGGCTCGGCGCAAAGGGTTTGGTAGGTTGGGTTAGGCGCGACAGCGCCGTAACCCAACATCTCCCGCATGATCCAACGTCCGCTCCGTAACCCAACATCACCCGCTCAATCCCCGGCGATCTGCCGCAGGCTGTGCAGGTCGGCGTGGAATCGGTTGGAGTCGATCTCCACCAGCACGCCCTCGCGCTTGAGCTCGGCGATGACCCGGCTGGCGGTCTCGGTGGTGATGCCCAACACGGCCCCTAGGTCCTCCCGTCCGAACAGCTCGCAGGTGGTGCTCGCCGCATCGCACAGGAGGCGCAGCAGCAGGCGGGCCATGCGCTGGCGCGCGGAGCCCGTCGACAGCAGGGTGATCCAGGCATCGGCTTCGGTCAAGGCCCGCTGCCAGCGCTGCAGCAGCTCTTGGTGTATCGCCGGATTCTGCTCGCTCAGATGCTGCACCAGGCTGGCCGGCAGGCGGCAGAGCTCGCAGGGCTGCAGCGCCACCGCATCGTGCTGATAGGGCTCGCCGAGCAGCGCCTCCAAGCCCACGATGTCGGTGGTACGCAGCAGCCGAACGATGCGCTGGCTGCCGTCGGCCAGGTACTGCACCAGCTTGAGCAGGCCGCTGCGGATGGTGTACAGGCGCTCGGCCCGGTCGCCTGCGCGGTAGAGCACGGCCCCGGCGGGCAGCAGATACTGGTCTATGGGCTGGTGTATACCCCGAAAATCCGCCTCCTGCAGCCCCGCGAACAGCACGGAGCCGCGCAGTGCGCAGCTGCGGCAATCGGCCTCCCCAGCCCAGGCCTGCAACCGTGTGACGCTCTTGACCACCCTGCCCTGCCCCGCGCGACACCACCGAGGCGTTCCATCATAGCGGCTCCGGGCCTGGCGGGCAGCTCAGGTTACCGGGATATAGTGGATCCCCTGCTGCCGCAGCCAGTAGGAGAAGCGCGCCCGCTTTTCGTCCAGCGCGCAGGTGGGCGGTAGATCATCGAGATAGCGACCGTACGCGACCCGCAGCCGGAGCTGATCCTCCTGGCTCAGGGCCTCCCGATCGATGCGCCGATCGTCAGCCATAATCCACTCCCGAGCTGATTTTCACAGGACCCTATTTCACAGCCTTGGTGTTGCATTTGTGCGGAACCCGGGCTGGCCGCGCCCGGGCGGATGGCATACTGTAGGCTGCCAACCCCAAAATCAGCAGGGTCATGATGGACTCCGCCGAGGTCGCCACCCCCGACACCGTGTTCCATGTCCGCGGGGTCACCAAGGTCTACGAGATGGGCGAGGTGCAGGTGCATGCGCTGCGTGGCGTCGCTCTAGATCTCTACGCCGGTGAGCTGGTGGTGCTGCTCGGTCCCTCCGGCAGCGGCAAGTCCACCCTCCTCAACATCCTCGGCGGCCTGGACACCGCCACAGGCGGCGAGGTGCGCTACCGCGATTGGAATCTCACCCACGCCGATGAGCGCATGCTCACCGAATACCGTCGCTACCACGTCGGCTTCGTGTTCCAGTTCTACAATCTCATTCCCAGTCTCACGGCCCGGGAGAACGTGGCGGCGGTCACCGAGATCGCCCGCGACCCCATGACACCCGAGGCCGCCCTGGCCTTGGTCGGACTCGCCCAGCGCATGGACCACTTCCCGGCGCAGCTTTCCGGGGGCGAGCAGCAGCGGGTGGCCATCGCCCG
>CAYQDX010000181.1:0-8136 GCA_964416345.1 uncultured Ectothiorhodospiraceae bacterium | reverse complement strand
CCGGTAAACTCGGGGATCTCCCCGGCCCGCGCTCGGCGATATAAACCCTTGACGTCCCGCTGCTCGCATATCTCCAGTGGACAGGCGCACAAGATCTCGATGAAGTCGCCCGCAGCCACCAGGTGTCGGACACGGTCCCGGTCGGCCCGAAACGGTGAAATGAAGGCGGTGAGCGCAATCACGCCGGCCTCGATGATGAGCTTGGACATCTCGCCGATGCGCCGAATGTTCTCCACCCGATCTTCCATGGAAAAGCCCAGATCGCCGCACAGGCCGTGGCGGACGTTGTCACCGTCGAACACGAAGGTCCTGCAGCCCAGCCGAAACAGGCGTTCTTCCAGGGCATGCGCCAGGGTGGACTTGCCGGAGCCAGAAAGGCCAGTGAACCACAAGATCACGCTCTTGTGGCCGTTGAGCCGCTCGCGGCGTGCCCGGGTGACGGTCGCGTGGTGCCACACGGTGTTGGCGCTCTTCGAGCCCTGCGTGTCGGGCAAAGACATTGCACTACTCCTCAGCTGCGATAGCTGTCCTGGTGCTGTAGGAACCACCCATAGGTCGCGGCGAGTCCTTCCCGCAAGCCGATGCGCGGCTGCCAGCCCATGGCGCGCAGGCGCGAGACGTCCAGGCACTTGCGCGGCGCGCCGTCGGGCATCCTGGGGTCGAAGCGCAGCTCGCCCTCATAGCCGACGATCTCGCATATCAGGTGCGCCAGCTCGGCGATGCTGATGTCCGCGCCGGTGCCGACATTCACCATCGGAGGACCCGGCGGCAGGCCGTTGCTCATCTCCTCTGGACGCGTCAGCAAGAAGATGCTTGCGTCCGCCATGTCGTCAACGTGCAGCAGCTCCCGCAGAGGGCGCCCGGTGCCCCAGACCTCCAGGCGCGGCGCCCCGCCGAGCTTCGCTTCGTGGGCCTTGCGCAGTAGGGCCGGAACAACGTGGGAATTCTGCAAGTGGAAATTGTCATTGGGGCCGTACAGGTTGGTCGGCATCACGGCGAGAAACCGAGTGCCGTATTGGCGGTTATATGCCTCGCAGAGCTTGATTCCGGCAATCTTGGCGATGGCATAGGCATCGTTGGTCTGCTCCGGCGGGCCGGTCAGCAAGTACTCCTCCCGTATGGGCTGGGGACAGTCCCGAGGATAGATGCAGGAGCTGCCGAGGAACAGAAGCCGCTCGACGCCGCTGCGGTACGCCGCATCGATGACATTGCACTGCAACATCAGATTCTGAAATATGAACTCCGCCGGAAAGCTGCGGTTAGCGTGGATCCCGCCCACCTTGGCGGCCGCCAGAAACACGTGCTGCGGCCGCTCGCTCTCGAAGAATTCGCGCACCGGACCGGACTGGGTCAGGTTCAGCTCGCGACGGGTGCGGGTCAATAGATTGCCGTAGCCCAGGGACTGCAAGCGGCGCAGGATTGCCGAGCCCACCAGCCCGCGATGACCCGCCACATAGATGCGAGTGTCAAGCCCCATGAGGCGAAGACTCCGCGCGGTGCGGACGCTCGCAGACGCCACGCCTACTCATGATGGCTGAATACCTTGAAGCCTTCCCGGCTGCAGAGGGTATCGCGCCGGGCCAGTGCGAGGTCCTCTTGAACCATCTCCCGCACCAGATCATCGAAACCCAGGCGCGGTCTCCACCCCAGCTCCTCCTGGGCACGGCTGGGGTCACCAAGCAGGGTATCCACCTCCGTGGGGCGGAAGTAGCGCGGGTCGACGGCGACGATGGCGGTGCCCGGCGCCGGCATGCTGGCTGCCAGCTCGGCCGCGCTGCGCACCGTCTCGACGACGCCGCACTCCTGCACACCGCTGCCCTCCCAGCGCAGCTCGATGCCGATCTCCCGGGCCGCCCGCTGGACGAACTCGCGCACGGAATGCTGCTCGCCGGTGGCGATCACGTAATCCCGGGGGGTCTCCTGCTGCAGCATAAGCCACTGCATTTCGACGTAGTCACGGGCATGACCCCAATCCCGCCTGGCCGCCAGATTGCCGAGAAAAAGACATTGCTCCAAACCCAAAGCGATGCGCGCCAGGCTCCGCGTGATTTTGCGAGTGACGAAAGTCTCCCCTCGCATCGGCGACTCGTGATTGAACAGAATTCCGTTACAGGCGTAGAGCCCATAGGCCTCGCGGTAGTTCACGGTTATCCAGTAGGCGTAAAGCTTAGCAACCCCGTAGGGCGAGCGCGGGTAGAAGGGCGTGGTCTCCGACTGAGGGGTCTGCACGACCTTGCCGAACAGCTCGGACGTGGATGCCTGGTAGAAACGGGAACGGTTGCCCAGCCCCAGGATGCGGATGGCCTCCAGAACGCGCAGGGCGCCCAGCGCGTCCGCGTTGGCCGTATATTCGGGCTCTTCGAAGGACACCGCGACATGGCTCTGGGCGGCGAGGTTGTAGATCTCATCAGGCTGCACGGACTGAATGATGCGGATCAGACTGGTAGAGTCCGTCATGTCCCCGTAATGGAGAATGAATCGCCTGTGCGGTCGATGGGGGTCCTCGTAGAGGTGATCGATGCGGTCGGTGTTGAACAGAGAGGTGCGACGCTTCAGTCCGTGCACTTCGTAGCCCTTCTCGAGCAGAAACTCGGCCAGGTATGCTCCGTCCTGGCCCGTGACTCCGGTGATCAAGGCCTTCTTCAAAGCTCGCTGCTCCTGCCGCGGTATCCCTCGGACGGACCCCGAGTTTAGCCGCGCCCGCTCCTGCCGTACGCATCCTCGAAGCGCACGATGTCGTCCTCACCCAGGTAGCTGCCCGACTGCACCTCTATGATCTCCAGGGGAAGAATGCCCGGGTTTCCCAGCCGATGGCGCACCCCTAGCGGAATGTAAGTGGACTGGTTCTCGGTCAGCAGGATCTCTTCGTCGTCGCGCAAGACCCGAGCCGTGCCTCGCACGACGACCCAGTGCTCGGCACGGTGGTGGTGCATCTGCAGCGACAAGGCCGCCCCAGGCTTGACGATGATCCGCTTCACTTGAAATCGCTCCCCCGCATCCAGGCCCTCGTAGGACCCCCAGGGACGATAGACCTTGCGGTGGCTCTCGCACTCTCCGCGGCCTTGAGACTTCAGCCGCTCGACGATGCGCCGCACATCCTGGGCCCGATCGCTGCGCGCCACCAGCACTGCATCCGCCGTCTCCACGACGATGACATCCTCCAGTCCCACTGCCGCCACCAGGCGGTGCTCCGCCAGCAAGAGCGAGGAGCGGGTCTCGTGGGCGTAGACGTCTCCTCGAACCACGTTGCCCTCGGCGTCGGCGCTCGAGATCTCCCAGAGGCTGGACCAGGCACCCACGTCGGACCAGCCCGCGTCCAGCGGCACCACGGCGGCACGGGGTCCGTCGGGGTCGGCACTGCCCGCAATCTTCTCCATCACCGCGTAGTCGATGGACCTGCTCGGACAGCGTTCGAAGGCGCCCGCGTCCAGCCGGAAGAAGTCCCCGTCGTCGGCGCCCCCTGTCACCGCGGACCGGCAGGAGCTGAGGATGTCAGGTGCAAGGCGCTCGATGGCCTGCAGCCAGACCGAGCACCGCAGCAAGAACATTCCGCTGTTCCAGTAGAATTCGCGAGAGCTCACATAGCGCTCGGCGCTCTGGGTGTCCGGCTTCTCGACGAAGGCGTCCAAATAGCACGCCGCGGAGCCGGCCGCCACCGGCGCGCCGCGGCGAATGTAGCCGTAGCCCGTCTCGGCCCCGGTCGGCACGATCCCGAAGGTGACCAGCATCCCGTCTCGTGCGTGCGGCACGGCGAGGCCGACCGCCCGCGCAAATCCCATGACATCGGTGAGCACGTGGTCTGCGGGCATCACCAGCAGCAGCGGGTCGGTGCCGCCGGCCTCGGCGACGATCGCGGCCAGAGTCAAGGCGGGGGCCGTATTGCGGCCGGCCGGCTCCAGGATCAGAGCCTCAGGGCCACGGCCGAGCTGGCGCAGCTGCTCGGCCACCAGGAACCGGTGCTGCTCATTGCACACGACCATTGGCGGCCGTATGTCCCCGCCGGCTTCCCGCACATCCGCCATCTCCGGTGCAGCAAGGGCATCCAGGCGCAGCACGGTCTCCTGCAACAGGGTCGACTCACCCAGCAGGGGAAGCAGCTGCTTGGGAAACTGCTCTCGGGACAGCGGCCAAAGGCGCGTGCCTGAGCCTCCGGAAAGGATCACTGGCTGGATAACCATGACGCATGCTCGAGTTGGGTCGGCGGGTAGAGGCGAACGTGGCGGGTCTGGCACATGCCGCCGAATTCTAGCACTAATGCCCTTGGGGTGCTGGAGCCGCCGCCATCACCTTCATACGCCCCCGCCCGGCAAAGCGGCATGGAGGTTGGCGGGCGCGGCCCAGAATCGGGCTGGGGCCGCGCCCGGGAGCACGAAAAAGGGGCGCCCGCTGGGCGCCCCTAGGCTCGGCGAGTGACAGCTACTTGGCGGCGGGCTCGCCAGTCAGTATGTCGCTGCGGTTCTTGTCGACGATGGCTTGGCCGACGCCTTTGACCTGCATCAGGTCGTCGGGGCTCGTGAATGGGCCGTGGGCCTCGCGGTAGGCGACGATGGCCTCGGCCTTCTGCGCCCCCACTCCGTTGAGCGCCGCCGCAATGGCCTGAGCATCTGCGGTGTTGACATTGACAGGCGCCGCCAAGGCGGTGCCGGCGACGATGGGGAGCAAGCAGGCCATTGCCATACTGCATATCCGGTGCATGGTCGTCTCCTTGTTCGGTTTGAAGTCCTGTTTGTCCACGCGGGACTGCGCCAGGATACTGCAGGGTCATCGGCCGGCGCTGTAGTCCAGGGAAGATTGTATTGTGGTCAAGACGGCCACCGGATCGTCCGCCCGAGTCACCGGCCGACCGACCACTAGGTAGTCGGCGCCCGCCCGTCTCGCCTCCACAGGCGTCATCACCCGGCGCTGGTCGCCCGTTCCCGCCCCTGCGGGACGGATGCCGGGGGTCACCAGCAGGAAGTTCTCGCCGCACGCAATGCGCAGGTCTGCGGCCTCCCGCGGCGAGCACACCACGCCATCAAGGCCGCTGGCTCGGGCCAGCCGCCCCAGTCGGAGCACGTTGACAGCGGTCGAGCCGCCGAGACCCACCTCCCACAAGTCGGCGTCGCCCAGGCTGGTCAGTATGGTGACGCCCACCAGCAGGGGCGGTCGCGCGCACCTGTCGATGGCCTCGCGGGCGGCGTTCAACATGCGGTGTCCACCCAGACAATGCACATTGAGCATCCACACCCCCAAATCTGCCGCCGCCTGGCAGGCACGGGCGACCGTGTTGGGGATATCGTGAAATTTGAGATCGAGAAAGACGCTGAAACCGCGCAGGGTCAGGGTTTGCACCAGGGCGGGTCCCGCCCGGGTGAAAAGCTCCTTGCCGACCTTCAGCCGGCATTGAGTCGGGGCGACGGCATCGACGAATTCGAGGGCGGGCTCCGGAGCCGGATAGTCCAGGGCGACGATGACATGGGGGCCCGGAGTCTTGCTCATGGGCAGCTCCTCGCTGCGGGGAACGCCTATTCCCCTTCCACACCCTGTACCGGCTTGACGCTCTTCCAACGCTTGCAGCCCGGACACTGCCAGTGCAGCGACTTGGCGGGAAAACCACACAGCGTACATTTGTAGACGGGCTTGCCCTTCAATAGCTTGCTGGTCAGGTCCTTGAGTATCATCAGGTTATCTCGAGCCTTGCCTTCGCTGTGGACCAGATTGAGCTCGATGAGCCGGTGCAGGCCGCGCACCGAAGGGCGACGGCGCAACTGCTCGGTGATGAAGTCGGCAGCTTCCCTGTCACCCTGGCCGCCGCGAATCTGCTCGGCCAGCGCGAGCATGACCGAAATGCCCCCATGGCGCTCGAGCACGCGGCGCAGGTACATGCTCATGTCCGCGACATTGCCCTTGCGCCCATAGCACTTCAGCAAGGGCTCTATGACCTCGGGCAGATAGGCTGGATCTTGAATTTCTACCTGCTTGTAGGCCTCGATGGCCGCGTTGTCATCGCCTCCATTCAGGGCCATGTCACCCAGCAGCAGGCTCGCACGCACGCAGCCCGGGTCGCTGCCCAGCGCCTGGCGGGCCAGGTGCGCGGCCTCCTCCGGTCTAACGTCGTCGCGGGCTAGCTCGGCCAGCTCGCAGTAATACTGGGCGATGACGGAATGCATGGGCTTGCCGGTGACTTGCTGGAGCTGGTGCACGGTTGCGATGGCCTTGTCCCAGTCCTTTTCCTGCTGGTAGATGTCGACCAGGTGGCGCAGGCTCGCGGCGCGGTGGGCGCCCAGCTCCACGAGCTCCAGCAACAGGCTCTCTGCCCGGTCGAGCAGTCCGGCGCGCATGTAATCCTGGCCCAGCTCCAGCAGAGCCAGGGTGCGCTGATCCGGACTCAGCGTGGTACGAGCGATGAGACTTTGATGGATACGAATTGCGCGGTCCGTTTCACCCCGGCGGCGGAACAGATTGCCGAGGGCCAGATGCATCTCCACCGTCTCGGAGTCCACTTCCAGCATGCGGACGAAGACTTCAATGGCCTTGTCGGGCTGCTCGTTGAGCACATAGTTGAGGCCCTTGAAGTAATCCGAAGAAAGGCCGCGGGTGGTGCGGGCGGCGTTGCTACGGCTGTGCCGCTTTGCCGCGTACCAGCCCGAGACGGCGGCGACGGGAAGCAACAGTAGCGACATATAAAGCATGGGAGGCCGTTACTAAGGGGCCTGCTCTTCCAGATCGAGGTTGACCCGCTCACGCAGCTGCTTACCCGGCTTGAAATGAGGCACGAACTTGCCTGCCAGGGACACGGCCTCTCCGGTCTTGGGGTTGCGCCCGACGCGCGGGGGACGGAAGTGCAGCGAAAAGCTGCCGAAGCCACGAATCTCGATGCGCTCGCCGGTGGCAAGGGCCTGGGCCATCTGCTCGATGAGTGTCTTGACGCCGTGCTCCACATCCCTGTAGGCGAGCTGAGTCTGCTTGTGCGCTATCTTTTCAATCAACTCGGACTTGGTCATGACAGCTCCTCAAACGATGCCCGTGTCGTAGACGCTGCATCATGAATCCGGGGGACACCGTATGGATTGAGCCCAGGCAAGTTTGACGGATGCAGGCCCGTTGGAACCGGTCGCATTTCCGGAAACCTCGGCGGGCGGCCGCCAGCAGTCGGGGCGCACGGTCCGGACTCATGCGAGCGGCAGAGCGGCGCTGCTCCGCCTCCTGCTTGCGCCGGGAGCTGCGGCTCCCGGCGGACCCTTAGTTGTCTTGGTTTTCCATCTGCTCCTTGATCAGGTCGCCGAGAGTGGTCTTGGCGGCAGGGGCGGAGCGGCTGTTGTAGTCCTGCAGCGCTTCGGCCTCTTCCTCGCTGTCCTTGGCCTTCACCGAAAGACTGATGGTGCGGTTCTTGCGGTCCACACCCACGAACTTGGCCTCGATCTCGTCTCCGACCTTGAGCACCGTGCGAGCGTCCTCGATTCGGTCCCGGGCAAGCTCGGATGCCCTGAGGCTGCCTTCGAGGCCCTCGCCCAGATCGACGATGGCACCCTTCGCATCCACTTCTTTGACGATTCCGCGCACGACGCTGCCCTTGGGATTCTCGGCCACGTAGTTGGAGAACGGATCCTTCTCCAGCTGCTTGATTCCCAGGGAAATGCGCTCCCGCTCAGGATCGACCGTGAGCACCACCGCCTCGATCTCCTGGCCCTTGCGGTAGTTGCGCACCGCCTCCTCGCCGGGCACGTTCCAGGAAATGTCAGAGAGGTGCACCAACCCATCTATGCCGCCGTCCAGGCCCAGGAAGATACCGAAATCGGTGATAGACTTGATCTTGCCGGCTACCCGGTCGCCCTTGTTGTGGGTGACTGCAAACTCCTCCCAGGGATTCGCCTGGCACTGCTTCATACCCAGGGAAATGCGGCGGCGCTCCTCGTCGACGTCGAGCACCATTACCTCGACCTCGTCGCCGATCTGGACCAGCTTGGAGGGATGCACGTTTTTGTTGGTCCAATCCATCTCGGAGACGTGGACCAGACCCTCGACCCCTTCCTCGATCTCGACGAAGCATCCGTAGTCAGTCAGGTTGGTGACCCGGCCGAACAGTCGCGTTCCTTCAGGGTAGCGACGTGAGATGTCGACCCAGGGATCTTCACCCATCTGCTTGAGGCCCAGGGA
>CAYQDX010000180.1:0-8185 GCA_964416345.1 uncultured Ectothiorhodospiraceae bacterium | reverse complement strand
CTGGAGGCCTGTGGGGGACTCTGCATACGCAATTATCACCTGGACGGAGTACTAGGGCCCATGCAAGCCACTTGTGATCGCCTTCCGCCCGGTGCGCGCTGGGAGCATTTCGCTCCAGGCCGACATCGACGTGCGCGGCGTGGCGCCGACCAAGGCCGGGGCGCTCACCCTGGCGGCGGTGAACGGTGCCGGCGTCGGTACCATGTCAAGCCAACCGCGACGATGCAGCCGACGGCGATAGCCCGCTGCAGCCACAGGGCCGAGGGATAGCCAGAGTCGTAGCCGAGCAGCAGCGCACCGGCGGCGGCGAGCAGCAGGCCGCCCCAAAGGCGCCGCGGCCACGGCCGCAGGCCCCAGCTCCAATGGACCGCGAGAGTGCTGCCGACGACGGCGGAGGTCCAGCCCAGCGCGGCACCGGCCAGCAGATCGGCCGGCCAGTGCACACCGACCACGCTGCGGGAGCAAGCGACAAGCGTGGCGGTGAGCAGCAAGGCGAATCGTCGCCCGGTGCCGCGCAGGTGCGGCACCAGAATCCCCGCCAGGGTGAAGATGGTGGTGGAGTGCCCGGAAGGGAAGGAGTCCGCGCGGTAGGCCGGCCCGATCACCCGCAGCAGCTCCGGCGCCAGCACCGCCGGCGGCCGCGGCATGTCCACCAGGACCTTGAGTACGTGCACGGTTACCCCCGCCATCAGTCCGGCGACCAGCGCCGACCACACCAACTGCGGCCGCCAAGCGAGCAGAGGAAGCAGCAGCGTCAGGGCCACCAGCGTGTCACCTAGGACCGTCACCAGGGGCCAGATGCCGGGCCCGGTCCATTGGCTCATGTCGTTGAGGCGAAAAAAGAGCCACTGGTTGCCTCCGGCGACGGCCAACAGGAGCAAGCCCAGCAGGGCCACCAGCGGCACCAGGTAGCACTCCGGCCCGCGGCAGGTCCCTAAGGAGGTGAGGCTCATTCCGGCGTCTTCTGCACCAGGGCGATACCTCCGCGCCGATACAGCAGGCGATGCTCGCCCAAGGCTTGCAGCTGCTTGGCCTTGGTCAGCACTATCTCCCCCGGCAGCGGGTCGCGCCGCGCGGTGACCCGCCGCGTGTAGACGCTGAAGCTGGGGGCGTCCAGGCGCCATAGCACTACCTTGTAGCCACGGGCGTTGGCGATGGCCGCGGCCTGCTCTATGGGCGCCTGCTGTAGCTCAGCCACGGTCGGCAGCACCAGGCCCGACATGGCCGCCGCGCAGGCAGTGCCTGCGGCGAGCAGCTTGAGCCGCAGGTCCAGTCGGCCGTCCACCATGAGCAGCAGCGCGAGCAGCAATCCGCCGGCACCGGCGACGTAGTACGGCCAGCCCACCACACCGTCGAGCTGGCCCAGCACAGCGCGGGCATAGGGATCGGAGAGACGCGGTAGTAGGCGCTCCACCAGCGCCGGGGCGGCGAGCAGCGCGCCGAAGCACAGGATCATGGGTAGCCAGGAGAGCACGCGGGAGCGCAGCTCCGCCAGGCGCAGGGCCATGAGCACGTAGGCGCCGGTGCAGCCGTAGAGCGCATAGTGCGGCAGCTTGGTGCCGGACAGGGAGAAGAAGCCCACCACGAACACCAGCCACAGCAGCAGGAAGCGCTGCAGCTCGTCGCGCCAGAGCTCTCGGGGCCGCAGCAGGACGGCAATCAGCAAGCCGCTGTAAGGGAGCACCGCCAGCAGGATCACCGGCAGGTAATACCAAAGGCTGCCGCCGTGCCCCTCCATGGGCCCCTGAAAGCGATCCAGGTTGTGATGCAGGAAGAAGCCTTCGACGAAGGGCCGGCCCTGCCTGAGGTATTGCAGCACATACCACGGCGCGGCGATTGCCAGCAGCAGGGCCAGGGGGCCAGGACTGAGCGCTGCCCGCCACCAGGTCCCCAGCTCCCGGCGCAGCACCGCGTGGAGCAGGCTCACGGCGCCCGGGATCAGCAGCGCGATGGGCCCCTTGGCCAGCAGACCCAAGCCGATGAAGGCATGGGCAGCATAGAGATGCCGGCGCCGGCGCTCGCTGAAGTAGCGGTAGATCGCCAGCATCGAGCCGGCGATCAGCAGGTTCAGCAAGGCATCGGCGGTGGCGGCGCGGCCGATCACGGTGACGGCCAGCGAGCCCGCCACCAGGCCGCCGCCGAGCAGCGCCGTGACTTCGTCCGTTTGCCCGCGCAGGAAGCCCGTGACCAGCACCACCCAGCCGGTGGCACACAAGGCCGAGGGCAGGCGAAAGGCCAGCTCGTTGACGCCGAAGGCGCCGACGCTAAGCGCCTGCAGCCAGTAGATCAGGATTGGCTTATCAAAGCGTGGCAGGCCGTTGAGATAGGTCGAGACGTAGTCGCCTCGGGCTACCATCTCCCGGGTGGCCTCGCTGAAGGCCCCCTCGTCCACGTCAATGAGAGGGATGCTGCCGAGATGGAAATAGAAGGCGAAGTACACTGCCAGGAGCAGAAGGACCCTGGCGGCCAGCGTGAGGTGTGGTGCAGCCTGCGGGACGGCTAGACCTGGGCCAGCCACCGGCTCAGTCGGCACTCATTTGATCGGCTCCGGTCGCGTGGGGCCGACCTGGCGGCTGCTCACCTCGGTTGCACGCAACGACCTGGCCAGACGGTCCAGCACACCGTTGACGTAGCGGTGTCCCTGCTCGGCGCCGAAGGTCTTGGCCAGATCCACGGCCTCGTTGATCACCACCCGATACGGCACCTCGGGCCTGCAGGCCAGCTCATAGGTGCCCAGGCGTAGGATGGCCCGCTCCACCGGATCCACCGCGGCGATGGGCCGATCCAGCACAGGCTGCAGCTCGCGGTCCAGCCGCGCCAGCTGCGCCGGTACGCCGTGCAACAGCTCGGCAAAATAGGCCGCGTCTACTCGGCGCATGTCCTGCTCGGTGCGGAACTGCTCCTCGATCTCGCTCAGGTCCTGCCCGGCCAGCTGCCACTGGTACAGCGCCTGCAGGGCCGCCCGGCGCGCTTGGTGGCGGCCGGAATGGGGGGAGCGCTGCGGCCTCACCGGCTTGGGGATTTCGGCGCTCAAGCGTCGAGCTGCCGTAGCAGATTCACCATCTCGATGGCGGACATGGCAGCCTCGGCGCCCTTGTTGCCCGCCTTGGTGCCGGCGCGCTCGATGGCCTGCTCGATGCTGTCCACCGTCAGCACGCCGAAGGCCACCGGCACGTCGTGGCGCAGGGAGGCCGTGGCCAGCCCCTTGGTACACTCGCCTGCCACGTAGTCGAAGTGAGGTGTGCCCCCGCGAATCACGGCCCCTACCGCGATGATGGCGTCGAATTGCTTGCCGGCGGCCAGTCGCTGCACCGCCAGCGGCATCTCATAGGCACCCGGGACCCGGACGATGGTGATGCGCTCGTCTTCCGCGCCGTGACGGCGCAGGGTATCCACCGCCCCGGCCAGCAGGCTCTCGACGATGAAGGCGTTGAAGCGACTGACGACGATGGCGAAGCTGGCACCCCGCACCGTCAGATCGCCCTCTAGGGTCCTTAAATTGTGCATAACACTCTGCCCGATGAATCTCCAGACAAGGAAGGGCTACTCCCCCCCCACATAGGCCACGACCTCCAGCCCGAAGCCCGAGATGCCGTGCATGCGCTTGGGGGCGCTCAGCACCAGCATCCGACGTACCCCGACGTCGGCGAGTATCTGTGCACCGATACCGTGGGTGCGCAGGTCGCTGCTGGGCTCCGCATGGGGCAGGTGCACGCCCCGGTCGTGCAGCTGGCGCTCTCGCATGCGGTGCAGGACCGCTGCGGGGCTCTCCCGCTTGCGCAACAGCACCACCACGCCCCGCCCCGCCGCGGCCACCCGCCGCATGGCATGCTCCAGGGGCCAGCCGCAGCCATTCAAATGGACCCCAGGAAGGTCGCACAAAGCGCTCGCGGTGTGCACCCGCACCAGGGTGGGCGCCTCGGGATCGACTTCGCCCATCACCAAGGCGAAGTGTAGCTCGTGGTCCAACGCGTCCTGATAGGCAAGCAGCCGAAAGGCGCCATGCGCAGTGGGCAGAGAGCACTCGGCCACACGCTCGACCGACTTCTCGTTGCGCACTCGATAGTGAATGAGATCCGCCACCGCGCCGATCTTGAGGCCGTGCTGCTGGGCGAAGCGCTCCAGATCCGGGCGCCGTGCCATGCTGCCATCCTCGTTCAGGATCTCCACGATGACGGCGGCGGGCTCCAGGCCGGCCAGGCGGGCCAAGTCACAGCCCGCCTCGGTGTGACCCGCCCGGGTCAGCACGCCGCCGGGCTGCGCCATAAGCGGAAAGATGTGGCCAGGCTGAGTGAGGTCCGTGGGCACGGCGTCGGGTGCCACCGCCGCCCGCACCGTGACGGCGCGATCCGCCGCCGAGATGCCCGTCGTCACTCCCTGGGCGGCCTCGATGGAAACGGTGAAGTTGGTGCCGTGCTTGGCGTTCGTGTTGCTCACCATCAGCGGCAGCCGCAGCTGCTCGCAACGCTCCCGGGTCAGGGTCAGGCAGATCAGGCCGCGACCGTAACGGGCCATGAAATTGATATCCTGCGGACGGACTCGGGTGGCGGCCATGAGCAGATCACCCTCGTTCTCCCGGTCCTCGTCGTCCACCATGATCACCATGCGACCCTGGCGTATCTCCTCGATGAGCTCCTCAGTCGTGTTCAGCATCATGACTATGCTCGACGGCATTGCGGGCTCAGCGGCCCGCAGCAGGTCCGTGCGGTGGGAGAAAGCCGTGCCGGGCGAGAAATTCTCGGGTCAGCACCGTGGCCTCGGGATCGGCCGCGCGCTCGCCCAGCATTAGGCGCTCCAGGTAGCGGGCCAGCAGATCCACTTCCAGATTCACCCGCCGACCGATGCGGTACTCGTCCATGGTGGTCTGCTGGAGGGTGTGGGGCACGATGTTGAGCTCGAAGCGAGCGCCGCGCACCGCATTGACCGTCAGGCTGACCCCGTCGACGCAGATGGAGCCCTTCTCGGCGATATAGCGCGCCAGCATTTCCGGCGCCTGCACGTGAAAGCGCACCGAGCGACCGTCGTCGTAGCGCTCCACCACTTCGCCCACGCCGTCGACGTGACCGCTGACCAGGTGTCCGCCGAGGCGGGTGGTGGGCGTCAGCGCCTTCTCCAGATTGACCCGAGAGCCCGGGCGCAGTTCGCGGAAGACGGTGCGTGCCAGGGTCTCCCCGGAGACGTCTGCCCAGAAGCTGTCGCCCGGCAGGCCCACCGCCGTCAGACACACACCGCTGACGGCAATGCTGTCGCCGATGCCTACGTCGGCGAGCTTCAGGCTGCCGGTGGCGATGCGCAGCCGCGCGTCACCGCCCTTGGGCTCCATGGCCCGCACCCGACCGACCGCCTGAATGATTCCGGTGAACACAGCGCCCCCTATGCGGCCGCGGCCGGGCCGGGCACTCGCGCCGTGATGCGCCAATCCGCTCCCACGGCACGCAGATCGGCAACCTCCAGATCGATGGCCTGACCCATGGATTCGATCGCCGGCAGCTGAAACAGCGGTCGCGCCTGGCTGCCCATCAGCTTGGGCGCCATGTAGATCACCAGCTCGTCCACCAGCCCGGCCTGCAGCATCGCCCCGCTCAGGGTGGCGCCGGTCTCCACCAGCACCTCGTTGACACCCCGCTCCGCCAGCAGCGCCATCAGGGCGTGGAGGTCCACCACCCCGCCCACGCTCGGCATCAGCACCACCTCGGCACCGCGCCGCGTCAGCCGCGCCGCGAGGCCGCAGTCATCGTTGCAGGTGACGATCAGCGTGCGGCCGGGGGGCTGCATGACCTTGGCATCCTCGGAGGTGCTGAGATTGGGGTCGACGACCACCCGCAAGGGCTGGCGCCAGGCATTGGGATCCGCGGGGCCCTCGCCGGCCAGCTGGTCGGGGCGCACCGCCAGAGACGGATCGTCGGCCAGCACGGTGCCGATGCCGGTCAGCACGGCGGAGCTGCGCGCCCGCAGGCGCTGCACGTCGCGCCGCGCGGACGGGCCGGTGATCCACTTGCTCTCCCCGGAGGCCATCGCGGTGCGGCCGTCCAGGCTCATGCCGAGCTTGCACCGGACCAGAGGGCGGCCGTCCCGCAGGCGCTGGACGAAGCCTGGATTGAGAGCTTCCGCCTCCGCCGCCAGCACGCCCAGATCCACGGCGATGTGCGCCCCCCGCAGCTGCTCGAGGCCCCGGCCGGCGACGCGCGGATCGGGGTCCACCATGGCCGCCACCACCCGAGCCACGCCCGATTCGATCAGCGCTGGGCTGCACGGCGGCGTGCGACCGTGGTGACAGCAGGGCTCCAGGGTGACGTAGCAGGTCGCACCTCGGGCCCGCTTGCCGGCTGCGCGCAAGGCCAGGATCTCGGCGTGCGGCTCACCGGCACGCTCATGCCAGCCCTCGCCCACGACCTCACCGCCCTGGACCAGCACGCAGCCGACCCGTGGGTTGGGATCGGTGGTATAGAGCCCCCTGCGCGCCAGGCGCAGGGCACGCGCCATGTAGCGGTGGTCGGACTCAGGTTCCATGGCGCTGCGGTCGCATACTCATTCCTGCGGGCCGTCCCCGGGCAGCAGAGGCATCTGCTGGCGCAGCAGCTCGGCGCTGGGCGCACGCTCCAGGCGCTCAATCTCCTCGCGGAAGGCATTGACGTCCTGGAAGCTGCGATACACCGAGGCGAAGCGCACGTAGGCGACCTGATCCAGCTCCCGCAGCTCCTCCATCACCCACTCGCCCAGCACACGGGTCTCCATTTCCCGCTCGCCGGTCGCTCGCATGCGGCGCTTGATACGGGTGATTGCCGCCTCTACCCGCTCGGTGGCCACGGGACGCTTTTCCAGCGCCCGCTGCATGCCGGAGCGCAGCCGAGCCTCGTCGAAGGGCACGCGACTGCCGTCGCGCTTGATCAGCCGCGGCATCACCAGCTCAGCCGTTTCGTAGGTGGTGAAGCGCTCGCCGCAGGTCAGACACTCCCGCCGCCGGCGCACCTGCTCGCCTTCGCCCACCAGGCGGGAGTCCACCACCTTGGTATCCTGGGCCGCACAGAAGGGACAATGCATGACACGCCTGGCACGCGCCGTAGCGCCTACTGGTAAACCGCAAAGCGCCGGCAAAGGGCCAGCACCTGTTTGCGCACCCGGGTGATGGTCTCCTGGTCGTCGATGCGATCCATCACGTCGCACATCCAGCCGGCGAGCTCCTGCGCCTCGCCCGGACCCAGTCCGCGCGTGGTGATGGCCGGCGTGCCTACACGGATGCCGCTGGTGACGAAGGGCGACTGCGGGTCGTTGGGCACTGCATTCTTGTTCACCGTGATGTTGGCCGCACCCAGTACGGCATCGGCCTGCTTGCCGGTGATGCCCTTGGCTACCAGATCTATCAGGAAAAGGTGGTTGTCGGTGCCGCCGGAGACCACCTTGTAGCCCCGCTGCTGGCACTCAGCCGCCATGGCCCGGGCATTGTCCACCACCTGTTCCTGGTAGACCTTGAACTCGGGCTGCAGGGCCTCCTTCAAGGCCACCGCCTTGGCCGCGATCACGTGCATCAGGGGTCCGCCCTGAGTACCCGGAAACACGGTCGAATTGAGCTTCTTCTCCACCTCGGGATTGGCCCGCGCCAGGATCAGGCCGCCCCGCGGCCCGCGTAGGGTCTTGTGGGTGGTGGTGGTGGTGACATCGGCGATGGCTACGGGGCTGGGGTAGATGCCGGCGGCCACCAGACCGGCCACGTGGGCCATGTCCACCATCAGGTAGGCACCGACCGCATCGGCAATCTCCCTGAAGCGCTGCCAGTCCACGACCCGGGAGTAGGCCGAGAAGCCGGCGACAATCATCTTGGGCCGATGCTCCCGCGCCAGGCTGGCCACCTGCTGGTAGTCGATCTCGCCGGAGGCGTCGTCCAGACCGTACTGGTAGGCATGGTAAAGCTTGCCGGAGAAGTTGACCTTGGCCCCGTGGGTGAGGTGCCCGCCGTGGGCCAGGCTCATGCCCAGGATGGTGTCGCCCGGCTGCAGCAGCGCCATGTACACCGCCGCGTTGGCCTGGGAGCCGGAGTGCGCCTGCACGTTGGCATAATCCGCGGAGAACAGAGCCTTGGCGCGGTCGATGGCCAACTGCTCGGCCACGTCGACGAGCTCGCAGCCACCGTAGTAGCGCCTGCCCGGATAGCCTTCGGCATATTTGTTGGTGAGCACCGAGCCCTGGG
>CAYQDX010000179.1:0-8227 GCA_964416345.1 uncultured Ectothiorhodospiraceae bacterium | reverse complement strand
GCATTATCAAGTCCGTGATGGGATTTCGTCAGTTCCTCACCCGCGGTCTGGACAATGTTCAGAACGAGTGGACCCTGGTGTGCTTGGCTTGGAATCTCAAACGCATGGCCGTATTGCGTCCGAAGTAAGGGAAAAGGAAAGGAAAACCTCGTTTTTCGCTTAAAATGCGTCTCTTTTCTGCAAAAAATGGCCCTTCGCCAGTCCCAGACCGGCAATCGCAAGGGTCAAGTCCGACAGGCTGCTAGGGATCGCCCGTCGCCACCACGCTGTCCGGCAGATCGATGATCGCCAGGGCACCGCCGGATGCGAGGTTCGCCAACCGCAGCTCGCCGAACAGGTTCCGGGCGAAGCGCCGCACCATGGCCAGGCCCAGGCCGTTGCCGCCGCTGTGCCAACTGCCCACCGGCGCAGTAGGCTCGAGCAGGGGCGGCGGAAAGCCCGGCCCCTGGTCCACCACCCGGATCTGAAGTCGCCCGTCGTCCACTCCCGCTTCAACCCGGATCCTTCCGGACCGGCCCTTCATGGCTTGGCCGGCGTTGAGCACCAGCTTGAGCAGCGCCTGGCGTAGACAGCTCTCGGGCAAAACGCAATGCAATCCACGCGGGACGATGGACTCCAATCGCAGGCCGACCTCCATCTGGTAACGCGTTAGGGCAAGGACCTCGTCCACTACCACTGCAAGATCCAGGTCCACCGCTGGCTCATGAGTGCCCTGGGCCCGATCGAGCAATTCGTCGGTGAGCCGGCCGAGACGTTTGAGCTCGTTCATCACCAGGTCCAGCCGCTTTGTCTGGCTGGCGTCGGTCAGCTCGCCGCGCAGGCGCCTGACCGCCATCTGGATACCCGCCAGGGGATTTCGCAGCTCGTGGGCCAGCTCCGCCGCCAGCTCACCCAGGACAGCCATGCGCGCCGCCCGATCCAGCTCCCGGGTCTGCTGCATTAGGGTGCGGGTGGCGCTGCGCACCTCCTCGCGCAGCCGTCCTTCACGCTCTGTCCGTTCCCGCTCCAGGGCCGCGAGACGGCCGGCTAGACCGTTGTAGGCGCTGAACAAGGGACGGATCAGCGGATCTGCCTCGTCTTCGGGGGCTTGTTGCGCATCACTGGCGGTGAAGCGGGCGAGCAGCCGCTCCAGGTCCCGCAGCGGGCGTAAGATGTGCCCGCGCAGCAAAACCAGCAGTCCGGCACCGCCAAGGCCCACCACCAGGATCAGTCCCATTGCCACCTGCATTTCCCGTCGCGCGCTTGCCTCGGCCGCGGCGCAAAGCCGGGTATGGGCCGTCATCTCGCTACGCCAGGCGCTGTTCAAGAGCCCCAAGGCCTGGACCAGGGCATGACCCGGCGCGCCGGGCATCCCGTCAATCAGCATCCGGCTATGCTCCAGCTGCTCGGGGCTCTCTTCGGCCAACAGGCGCGGGTCTGCGGCCATGTCGTCCAGCTCCGCACGCACCGTGCCGAGGTCCGATGGCCCCCCGCCCAACTCACGGGCCAACTCCAGACCGAGGGTCCGCGTGACCTGCTGTAACCCATTTACCAGCGCCAGGTGCGCCTCCACCGGTTGCAGACGCCGCAGGTTGCTCAGGCTCAACAGGCTCAAGGTTCCGAGGGCGGCCACGAGCGTCAGCATGCCCACCAGGGCCGGTAGCCAAAGGGGGTGGCGCAGACCCGGGCGCAGGCAGCGGGCGGGCTCGTTTGTCAGGGTTTGGCTGAGTAGGCGCGTGGACATGGAAGTGAGCTCTTGGGCGGACTCAGGGAAGGTTGCGCAAGTGACTCGGCGGCTGCGACCTTCATGCGCGCTTCCCGGCCTGGGCCGCACTGCGGCCCCGGCCGGGAATCGCCGGCAGACGCGATCATCAGCCCTCGATCACAGAAGTCTCCGCCGCGTTTTCCTGCTTCATCAGCTCGCCGGCCCTGGTCACCTCCTCCGCAGTACCGTGGGCGATGACGAGGAAGCGGTCGGCCTTGATGTACTTCTCGTACTTAATCACGTCCTTCTTGGGCAGGCCCAGGCTGATCAGGGCGGCGCCCAGGGCACTCACGCCTCCGACTACTAGGGCACCTTCCACCGCAGTGACCAGCAGATGCGCGAAAGGGCCCGCCGCGGCGATGGGGCCGACGCCGGGGATCCAGAAGAAGGCGGCGCCGAATAGCAGCCCCCACAGGCTACCCCAGAACAGTCCGGCACCGCCCCAGGTCCTCACGCGGTCACCCGTCGTGTAGAAACCGGTAGGCTTCTCCTCGGTGTGATAGCCCTTACCGATGATAGACAGGCGGCGCATGGGAAACCCGCCAGCCTCCAAGGCCTTGACCGCCTGCTCGGCTTGGGCATGAAAATCGAATACGCCGATGACGGCGCTCTTGGCAGCGGGCTCGGCAGCTGCCGTCTCGGCCGTGGATGCCTCGGGCTCCTGGTCGATTTCAGGGATTTCGTCTTTTAAAGCTACGCTGGACATGGCATGTCTCCTTAGATTTCATCGGTTGTCAGTCCAAGCCAATGGGCTCGGGCAGGCTCAACCTAGATAAAGCAGAGTTCATGCCATGTTTTTAACGCTTTGATCTATTGGCATATTTGCGCCATGTGTCGACGGAGTGGCGGATATGGACCGGAGAAAATAAGCCGCTGGGGAATTACAGCCACCAGAGCGGATCAGTCCTTGTCGGCCGCCTCGATCAGGGCGCGGGTGCGCAGGTAGCGCCGCAGGCCGAGCACGGCGGTGAGAATGCCCGCCGGAATCAGGACCGCACCCAGCACTTCCATGACCAGGACGCCCTCGAACAGCTTTAGCAGGGTAATGCCGGAGACCAGCAACATGAGCGCGGTCCGTATCCAGGACAACAGAGTGCGCTCGTTGGCCAGGCGGGTACGGTCGATGGCCAGCACGTCGCGCAGGATCAGCTGCGGGGTACGGCCGGCGTAGGGGGAAGATGGGGTAGCTTCCGCCATCAGGGAGCTCCTCTTACGAATTCGTTCAGTCGCTGGTCTTGAGCCCGTACTTCTGCACCCGATAGCGCAGCTTCTCCCGTGTGGTGCCCAACACCCGGGCGGTGAGGCTCACGTTGTCGCCGTTGCGCGCCAGGGCCTCGGAGAGGATGCGCCGCTCCATCTCGTCCAACCCCAGGCTGCCGTCGAGGGGCAGGCAAAGGCGGTCGCCGTCCGTCTCCACCCCGGTGGATGCCTCGGTGCCGGGCGCCGTGTCCCCCAGGTGCAGCCAACGCTCGGGAAACTCCGGGCCGTCGGCAAGCAGCACGCAACGCTCCACCAGGTTGCGCAGCTCGCGCACGTTGCCTGGCCAGTCATAGGCCGCCAGGCGCCGCCAGACGATGGGAGGAACCCGCTCCACCCGCTGGCCGGAGCGGGCATTGAATTCACCGATGAACAGGGGGAGCAGGTCCTCCAGGTCCTCCTTGCGCCCGTGCAGGGGCGGCACCGCCAGGCGGAATACCGCCAGGCGATGGAACAGGTCGGCGCGGAAACTACCCTCTCGCATCCGCTGCTCCAGGTCCTGGTTGGTGGCGGCGATCAGCTGCAGGTCCACCTCCAGCTCGCGGTCACCACCGACCCGGCGCACTCTGCGGTCCTCGATGGCCTTGAGCAGCTTGGCCTGCAGGTCCAGCTCCAGCTCGCCGATCTCGTCGAGGAACAGGGTACCGCCGCTGGCCTGCTCAATGAGGCCGCGACGGCGGCCCTTGGCGCCCGTGAAGGCGCCGGCCTCGTGGCCGAACAGCTCGGCCTCCAACAGCTCGCGCGGCAGGGCCGCGCAGTTGACCTCCACCAGGGGTTCCGATGCACGCGGGCCGGCATGGTGCAGGATGCGCGCCACCAGACCCTTGCCGGTGCCGGTCTCGCCGGTAATCACCAAGGCCGAGAAGGGCACGCGGGCCAAGCGCTCGAGCATGTCGCGCACCTGGCGTGCCGCCGGGCTGCGGCCGACAAAGGCGGCAGGCCCGAAGCGGCTGCCGCGGGCACGTCCCTCGTCCTGTAGCCGGCGCTGGGCGCGAGCGCTGCGGGCAGCGCCTGCCACCACCAGCTGCAGGCGCTCAGGCTCGCAGGGCTTCTCCAGGAAGTCGAAGGCGCCGAGCTTGAGCGCCCGCACGGATTCTGGCACCCCACCGTAGGCGGTAAGGAAGATCCACTCTCCAGGTAGCCCCTTGGTCCGCACCTTCTCCAGCAAGTCCATGGCGTTACCGTCGGGCAGGTTCATGTCCGAGAGCACCACCAGGGGCTCCAAGTTGCGTGTAAACAGGAACCGCTCCGCCTGGGCCAGGTCCGCGGCCAACACGGCGTCCCAGCCGGCCTCGGCGAATTCCTCGCGCAGCTCCGAGCCGAGCAGCGGCTCGTCCTCGATAATCAGCAGGCTATCAACCATGGCTCTCGTTCTCTGCGTTGTCGGCGCGGGCCGTGGAACAGGGCAGGCGCAGGGTAACCCGAGCACCGCGGGGCTCGCGGTTGGCCAGCTCCAGCTCGCCATCGTGGTCGCGGATGAAGCGGCGTACCATGGCCAGCCCGAGGCCGGTGCCTCCCGCCCGCCCGGTGGCGAAGGGGCGCACGCCGGCGCGCAGCATCTCCTCGGGGAAGCCCGGGCCCTCGTCTTCGACCCACAGTAACAGGTGCCCATCTTTTCGCCGGGCCACCACGGTGACCTGCCCATCGCCGTCCAGGACCTGGATGGCGTTGAGCAGCAGATTCAGCAGCGCTTGGCGCAGCCCGGCTGCCGGTAGCAGGCACTGCAGGTCGTCGGGGATTTTGGCCCGCAGCGTGACTCCCGGCGGCGCCTGGTAGCGGGTAAGGGCGAGCAGATCGCCTACCAGGCCGGCCAAGTGCACCGGCGCCAAGGCCTCGGGCTGGTGGCGCGCGGCCTCCACCTTTTCGGTCAGCAGACCGTTGAGGCGCTTGAGCTCGGCGATCACGGCCTCGGCCCGAGCCGCCTGGCTCTTGTCCGCAAGGCCGCGGTGCAGCTTGGTGCAGGCCATCTGGATGCCCGCCAGGGGGTTGCGCAGCTCGTGGGCCAGGCCGGCTGATACCGCGCCCACGGCTGCCAGGCGCTCGGCCCGGGCCAGCTCGCGGCTTTGGGCCAGGAGTGCCTCGGTGGCCCGGCGCACCTCCCGCTCCAGGGTGTGTTCCCGGGCACGATGCTCCGCCTCTAAGGTTTGCAGCCGGGAGACCAGGGCGTTGTAGCTGCAAAAGACCGGCTGCACAAAGGTGGAGGAACTCTCCACGGCGGACTCGGGCACCGGCTGGTAGTCGCGCCCCGCCAAGCGGGTGAGCAGGTCGCCCAGGTCATCCAGAGGATTCTTGATACGCGCGCGCAGCAGGAATAGCAGGACACCGCCCGCAAAGGGTAAGGCCACAAGCAAGGTTATGGCGAGGCGCAGCTCCATCTCGGTGTCCTCGGCCACCTTATCGAGCAACCGATCATGATGCTCGCGCTCCCCGACCAGCACGGTGCGCAGCTGGGCCAGCGTCCCGAACAGGACTTCTATCGGATCCGCCGGGGCCCGCCCCAGGCGCTGGACCACCGCCTCCAGCCGTTGCCGGGTCTGGGGATGCAAATGTCCGTCGAGGATAGCGATCTGGCCCACTTCCCGGCGCAGCCGTTCGAGCTCCGCCGGGTCGATGCGGGCACTGCGCAGTCCCTCGAGCAGGGTCTCCTCCATACTCAGTCCCAGATCCTGGATGCGGGCGATGTGGGCGAAATGGGCCTGCACCGGGCGCACGCGCTCCAGACCACGCCAGGAGACGGTCACCAGGGCGACCAGTACGGCTAAAAGCAGCAGCGCCGAGAGGCCCAGCGGCAGCCAAAACAGCCGGCGTACCGACAGGCGGTAAGGGACAGGCCCGCCCGCCGATGCCGTCACGGGTGGTTCTCCTTCTGGAGCGGTCCTGCGGCTTGAACGACCTGCTTGCGCAGCGCCAGTGCCAGGTCCTGGAGTCCACGCAGATCCAATGTGAGCCGATCCGCCTGGGCCTGTAGGCGGTCGGCCAGATCGGCCGACCCGGCCTCGCCGTCCAGGGCCTCGCCCGCCTGGCGCAGGCGCTCCCGCATTGCGTCATCCCAACGCGGCGCGGCGGCCAGCGCAGTCTCGACGCCGTAATAGGCCAGGATCAGCGGTCGGTGCTCCAGCACCAGGCTCGACTGGGTCCCCTGCAGCGCCGCTTCCAGGATTTCTTGCGCCTGCTCCTTTCCTCCGGTATTCACCAGATGCCGGACCTTCTCCACACGCTGCGCCGTGCGTCCTACCGGCAGCCAGTCGGTCCGCCGCGCCTTGGCCGGCAGATTGCCGACCTGCCCGCCGTTATGCCCCGGCCGGGGCCTGGGTAGCAGGTCGGGTGCATCCAGCTGCACCTGAAGCACCTCTGCGCGCACCGGCAGCCACTGCTCGCCGCCGCTGCGATAGGAGGCCGGCAGCGGTGGTGCTGGGCCGTCCCCTTCCTGCAATTGGCGCAGCTCGTCCAGAAGCGTTTCGAGCCCCGGCGATGCCGCTTCGGGGACGCCACCGCGCACCAGCTCCAGGGCGCCCTGCAGGCCGTCCATGACGCGCTTGCCGGTGAGCAGCCCCGGCACCGATTCGCTGTCGGGCAGAGGGGTGGCAGAGACCTTCGCGACGATATCGCGCTCCGGCGACTCGGGTTTCATGGGCTGGGCCGCAAGCAGCGGCGGTACCAAGAACAGCAGCCAAGCCCAATGGATCGTTTTCATGTCTGCTCCCATCTGCTCCCATATATATGCTCAAGGGATGAAGGCGATCGTCGAATAGGCAGAGATCAAGCAAACCTTGTGCCCTCTACGCGTGGGGCTACCGTCCGACAGCTCCCGGTAAATAATCCCTCGCCGCCGTCATCCCGGCTTGGATGCCGATATCCAGTGCCATGGATGGTAAATCGCCATCTGCGACATGGCTTTTCTGAATTTTTTCGCGGCAATTACCTTCAGACGATGGCCCGCAGGCGGGAAACGGCTCTCCGGTTCAAATCAGCCGGGTGGTTTAAATAAACCACATACCAACGCCGCAATGGAGCCCGCGTCTTGCCCCATACGGCTGGTTTCCCTTGACGTTCGGGGCTTCGAGCGATTGTTGGGCTTAGGCACGGTTCTCGCTAGGACCTGTTCGGGACGCGTCGCCTCAGGGGCCACAGGCCTCCCGAACCTCTCGAATAGGAGTGAACCGATGGACTCATCCGCCCCCTGGCTCTCGAATTTCGGTTGGCTGTTGCTACCCCTGCTTGCAGCCGGCACCTTCTTTCTGATGCGGCCCCGCCGGGACGGAAGACCAGAGGCTGTTCCCGGCCAAGCTCCGGAGGGTGAAACCTCGGCCGGCCCTGGCCGCCGGCCGCCTCCCCCGCGGCTGGTCGCTTTCTGGTGGTCGCTGCTCGTATTCCTACTGCTGTGGGATGCCACGTCCCTGTTCTTTGGTCACAGCAGCCCAACAGTGGCCAAGATCCCCTACAGCAGCTTCGTCGCCCAGGTACAGGCCGGAAACGTGGATCAGGTGGCGATCAAGGGCAGCGAGATCATCGGCAAGCTCAAGCAGGCCCGGGACTGGAACGCCCATACCGGGCTGTTGTCGCTGCCGTCCGCGCGCGCTTCCAAACAGTCACAACCCGAATCGAGCGCGGCGCCGAAAACACCGGCGGCGGAGCAATCCGCCGCGCATCCCGAGCCTGAGTTGGCTGCGCCCAAGACGTCTGCCACCGGGCACACGGCCACCGCCAAGCCCTCGAAGCTTGAGCCCGCCACTGTCCCAAAGGCACCAGCGGCCAAGCCGGTCTCGGTAACCGTTTTTGAGACCGTCTTTCCCAGCTCGGTGGGGGACCCCCAGCTCCTGCCCCTGCTGGAGAGCCATGGCGTGGAGATCGTCGCCGCCCCCAAGGCCCCACACTGGATGAGCAGCTTTCTGAGCGGGCTGCTGCCGACCCTGCTGCTCGTGGGCTTCTTCTGGTGGATGGGCCGGCGCGCCATGAACCAGCAACAGAGCATCTTCGGCGCCGGCAAGTCCCAGGCGAAACGCTACGGTAAGGAGGACAAACCGGCCGTGACGTTTGCCGATGTTGCCGGGGCCGATGCCGCCAAGGTGCAGCTGCAGGAGATCGTCTCCATCCTCAAGGCCCCGGACCGCTACCGCTTCGTCGGCGCGCGCATCCCCCGCGGGGTGCTCCTGGCCGGCCCGCCGGGTACGGGCAAGACCCTGCTGGCCCGGGCCGTGGCCGGTGAGGCGGGCGTGCCCTTCTTCA